>CAMVDC010000162.1 GCA_947166155.1 uncultured Prevotellaceae bacterium
CATCATGAAGAAGGTGGTGACCGACCTCAAGGAATATGGTGCCGTGCAGCGTGCGCTTATCGGAATCAGCGGTAGCGACCTCAGCGCATATATCGAAGCACAGAAGAGCCAGGACGAGAACTGGAGTCAGGACTTCGGAACCAACGAAGGAGTATATGTAGCCGAAGTGGTGGCCGACGGTGCAGCCAAGGAAGCAGGCATCAAGGAAGGCGACGTGATCATAAGCCTCGACGGCAAGAAAATCACCAAGATGTCGGAACTGCAGGAGCATGTCACCATGTATAGCCCTGGCGACAAGGTGCAGGTAGGTGTGCTTCGCGATAAGAAAGAGAAGACTTTCGAGGTGACGCTGAAGAACAACCAAGGCAACACGAAGGTAGTGAAGGCACAGAACCTCTCGTCGCTCGGAGCTGAATTTAAGGAACTCACCGCCGACCAGAAGAAGACCCTCAACATGAAGAACGGTGTGCAGATTGTATCAATCGACGGCGACAGTCCATTGCGCAACACCGGCATCGGTAAGGAGTTTGTCATCATGATGGCCAACAACCAGACGGTGAACAGCGTAGCCGACCTCGAACGCATCTACAAGCAAGCCCTTGAGTCGGAGACCAAGACCCTCTTCGTGTGGGGACGCTATCCATCAGGACGTGCAGGTAGCTATGCGATAGAGCTGGAATAAGGAGCCCCCTCCTTATCCCTCCGTCGCTTCGTTCTCCAATTACTTCCATTTCGTAATTGCCCCCAAGGGGGAGAGGCACACGCAATAAACATAATGATACATAAAGAAGGCCATGCAATTCGAGTTGCATGGCCTTCTTATTTTGTATTTCAGCTTTTATAACTATCTATTTCACATACACCTTATAGTCCTTCACACTGCCTGGTGCTCCTTGTTCGGCACGTGGAAGGTATTCGATGGCTGTGATGGTCTGTTCGCTACCGAGGTCGATTACGAGCAGGTGAGGGAATCCAGCTCCGCGCACTGTCTGCCAGTAGGTCGATTCCTGCAGGTCGAACACTTTGTCGCCGAGGTGGTTGCCACCCTCGTCTTCGCTGTCGGCATACTTGCAGGTCCATGGTTCACGGCTGAGTCGCTGTCCGTTGCTGCCTTGTGCATAGATCTCGGCAATGGCTACCACATCGCCGCTGTCTTGTATGCTCGATGCCTCGATGCAGAGCAGGCGTCCGCGTTTCGGAGCCGAGAACTTCACTGTCTGCCATCCGTTGCCGGCCTTGAATTGTCCGCTGGCGGCAGGTGTGTCGCTGTTGAGGTCGGGCTTGTCGCCTGGGTTGTTGTGCTTGTTGGTGCGTTCGAGTTGCAGTTTGTTGAGTTCTGGCTCGGCTTGTCCCCAAACGACTGCTTCCTGCGGACCTACCACGTCGAGCACTATGACTTCGTTACGTCCTTTCTTCAGCCAGCATCCAGGGATGTAGAGTGTCTGTTGCGGACCGATGGACCAGATGCGACCCATTGCATGGCCGTTCACCCACACTTGTCCTTTGCCCCAGCGCTCGAAGTTGAGGAACGTGTCGCCCACCTTATTTATATTAAAGTAGCCGCGATAGTAGCCGGGGCGTGTAGTGAGGTCTTTGCCATCGGTTGCAAATTGTGATGGTTTGCCCAGTCGCAGTCCGGTGTCGGGTTTGCTCAAGTCATTGTTGTGTAGGAATGCATCGACTGCTTTCTCGTAGCTGTCGGGCAGCGCAAACATGTTCCATGCCTGTGGCGTCCATGTGGTTTCGATGTTGTTGATAGTGGCACTGATGACTACATCGCTCACTATTCCCTTGAAGTCCTTGATAGCCCGGCCGAAGTTGATGCGTCCCATTGCCTCGACAAGTATTTGCAGTTCGTCGCCCTTCTTCACTGGTGGCAGGGTGATACTCTTTTCGTTCTTCACACGGTCGGTCTTACCGATGTATTTACCGTTGATAAAGAACTGAGCGTAGTCGTGAATATCGGCCGTGAGAAGGCTCGGTTCACTGATTTCGGGCAGGGTAGTGGTATAGAGCATTGAGCCCCATCCCATATTTACCTCTTCGAATGTGAGGAGTTTGCTTCCTTTGCGAATAGGCGTTTCGAGATTCGGGTCGTTACCATTGAAGATTGATGAAAACTCTGTGAGTTCAAACTTTGGCACGGTGATGATTGGTGCTGCTGGTTTCGGTATGGCGGGCATTTTCTTGCCGTCGTTATAACGCTCCATCATCTTGCGCAGTTCGAAGTATTTAGGTGTGGTCTGTCCGTATTCGTTGATAGGTGCATCGTAGTCGTAGGAGGTGACGTCGGGTGCAAAACCTGGTGAGTTGGCGCCTGCCCAGTGGCCGAACGATGTACCGCCGTGTGTCATATAGAGCGAGAAGCTGATGCCTTTCGAGAGCATCTCGTCCATACCATCGACCATATCTTTGGCAGGACGTGTCTCGTGGCGTGCTCCCCATTTGTCGAACCATCCGCTCCAGAACTCACTGCACATCTTCGGTGAGTCGGGACGCAACTGACCGAGGCGGCGGAACTGCTGGTCGATGTTGGCACCGGTGCCGAAGTTCATTGTCCAGATGAGGTCGTCGAGGCCGTTTTGCTCGAAGTTGCTTGCCCAGTCGCACTGGAACAGGGTGACGCTCTTGCCGTAGATGCCGCGCAGGCAGTCGCGTATCTCAGAGACGTAGGGCTTGTCGGTGCCATACGAGCCGTATTCGTTCTCAACCTGAATCATGATGATAGGTCCGCCGTTGGCTATGGTGAGCGGACGCAGTTGCTCGCCCACTTTCTCTTCGAATATCTTCACACGCTCCATGAAGTATGGGTCTTGTTCGCGCAGGCGTATGTCCTTCTTCTTCAGTAACCACCACGGCAGTCCGCCCATCTCCCATTCGGCGCATACGTATGGGCCTGGACGCACGATGACATACATGCCGTTGCGTTGTGCCACGCGGCAGAACTCGGCGATGTCCTGATTGTCGGTGAAGTTGAACACACCTTCCTGTTGCTCATGTATGTTCCAGAAGATGTAGATACAAACGGTGTTCATACCCAGAGCCTTACACATCTTTATCCGATGTTCCCAATAAGGGCGCGGAATGCGTGGATAGTGTATCTCTGCTGCTTTCACAATGAATGGCTTTCCGTTGAGCAGGAACGTGCCTTTGCCTGCCTCAAACGTGCCTTTCTGTGCCATGGCAAAACCTGCGGTGAGTGCCAAGGCGAGAGTTAAGATTAGTCGTCGCATATTATTTTTTCAGTAATGAATATTTTACAATGAATAATTAATAATGAATAATGAATAGCGGATGCTTCTTTTAATGAATAATGAATAATGAATAATGAATAGCGGATGCTTTCTTTAATGAATAATTAATAATGAATAGCGGATGCTTTCTTTTAATTAATGAACAATTAATAGCTGATGGGAATAGCTCTGTGTTCTCTGTCTTCTCTGTGCTCTCTGTGCTCAGTTTATTTCCGCATCTTATACTTGTGCAACTTCACCATTTGCTCTGCATATCGGTATCCGAGCAGGCGCATGCCCTCGGTGCTGAAATGAAACTGGTCGCCAGTGCTTTCGCAGTCTTTTGCCGAGATGATGTAGGAGTTGGGCAGAGTCTTGGGTAAGTTGGGCAATATGTCGATGTTGAATCGCCAACACACACCTCCCTGTTCCTGATGTTTCAGCTCGCCTGCCAACAACGGCACATCCTTGGGATTCAGGTTGAGGTCGTGGCAGAGGTCGTCGTATATCTTTTTCACCTTTGCCGGCCACTGTAGGTCGTCGCTGTTCGATTCGCCCTGGTGGATGAGTATTCCACGTATCACACCGTCGCGTTGTGCTATGCGTGCCATGTCAACGAGCCGTTGGTAAGGGTTGCCGCCATATTGCTTGACGATATTTATCATCCAGTCGCGTTCGTTGTCGATATATTCCTTGTACGCATCTTTGTCCCACAGCTCAATCTTCGCTCCGGCAACCGATACGTTGATTACTCCAATCCTGTAGCTGTCGTCGATGAGTTCTATCATCTTTCGGCCGAAGAAGTCAACCGGCCCGAGGTTGTTGCCTTCGCGACAGATGGGTGGGGTGGCGTTGTACCAATGTCCCATCTCGCGCCCCATGCGTGGCATATCGACAGCTGCAACAAACTGGAACCGAGGGTCGTTGAAGTCTTTGTCTTGTTCTGCAGGTCGTGCTCCTGCCTCCATGTTCGACTGTCCGAAGCAGAGGAAGATATGGAATTTCTTGTCAGGCCCCTTTGCCTCTACCGCTATTGCCATGCAAGCAAGCAGCAGGTATGTGAAATAACGCTTCATGTTGGTTTAAGAATATCTTGTATTTAACGTAAGTTTGATGAATCCTATATTGTTGTATATTTGGCTGTTAGCGATACGGCCTGTAGTCTTGCAGTAGGAAAACAAACAAAAACAAGCCGGTATCACCGTGATAGTCGAGGACAAAGTTACGGATTTTTATTGTATTGCCGATGTTTTTTGCAAGTTTTTTGATTCGCCGATACGAAAAAATACGTTAAGTTCTATATAAAGTTGCAAAACAACACCGCCACAGCATCATGTAAGCGACAGGAGCGGTTAAACCTTGATGACCTGCTTGGATTAAAAGCCGAAGCAAATGGAACTTGTTGTGGTTGAATAAATAATGAACAACATAGTTTTTGTTTTGCTCAATTTTCTTATACCAAAATGAAATACATATCAGTTATATATAAATAATGTGTGTATTCATGAAAATAATCATGAATTTATTTGTTTCGTTAGATTTATTGTTGTATATTTGCCGCCGTAACTTAGTTAACAATTTGTATTACAAATAAAAACGTATTATTATGAAAACAAAACTCTACTCTCTCATGGCTGTGTTGTTTGCTGTTGCTGCAGGTGCACAGGCACAAATCGTGTTACAAGACCCCGTCATTTCCGACTCTTACATGGCATTTACCGGTGAAAACAAGGCAAATAACTATCGCTTCGTTCTTGACACTTACGAGTGGAAAGACCGTGGACCTCAGTTCCAGCTTACGATTGAACCACTCGATGCCGCCCAGCCGGCTCAGTTCACAACCTCCGACCTCAGCGATCCCAACTATTGGGAGCCTATGTTCCGCACCTACACACAAAAGCTTGCACCAGAGGAGATGACAGTGCAGGACAACCTGAAACGCCTTTATGTAAAGAACGTTGCAATACTTCCAAAGCAATTCTACGACTATACAGAACTGAAAATCATCAGCATTGAGGCCGACGGCGACTACACAATTCCCGATGGTTGTTTCAGCGAGAACACACATCTTGAGACCTTCGACAGCAATGTAAAGGGCAACCTCACGCTTGGCTACTATATCGTGAACCCGAAACTCGGTTTCAATGTAAAGGTATATACCAAACAAGGTGCCGATGCATGGAACAACTACAGGTCGAATTCAAGTGCACAGTTTACGGTAGATGACAGTGGGGTGGTGCAAACTGCTATACGTCAGGATGTGAATGGTGATGGCGTGGTCGATTCGCAGGACGTGTTAGAGATATACCTGTATATGCAAGAACACTGATATAGAATAAATTTTAAATTGATGCTACGCAGGGCTTCGGCCGTGTGTGTCGCCGTTTGTGTGAGTTCGAGCCTGTATGGACTGACAGTTTGAGCCGCATGGACTGACAGTTTTCACCGCATGGACTGACAGTTTTCACCGCATGGACT
>CAMVDC010000163.1 GCA_947166155.1 uncultured Prevotellaceae bacterium
AGTCCATGCGGTTCGGACTGTCAGTCCATGCGGTTCGGACTGTCAGTCCATGCGGGCTCGGACTGTTTTTACGTGCGGAGTTAATGGCGGAAATGCGGCGTGTGTGAAGTGTCATTCCACGGAGATGATGGTCGTATTATCAGTTGAAATCACATTTTATAGTGCGCAGTTTTTGCGGGTAATGGTATTTTTTTGTAACTTTGTCGGCGTTCAATCACTATTCTATCACTTGCGATACTACAATTAACATATACAACCAAAACAACGATAAACATGAAACGACAATTCAGATATTGGATGCCTGCATTGCTGATGTGTATGTTCAGCATGATGGCAGCTACGGCTCAGACACGAATGACAGTTCGGCTCGACACGAAAACCAAGCACCAGCACATCACCGGATTCGGTGGTTTCGTATGCAGCCCTCAGTTCGGCTACAACCACATGTCGGAAGCCGAGATAGCGAAGGTATGGGGCAAGACGAGCACCGTGGGGTGTAACATCATGCGCCTGTATATCCCGATAGGCCGAGGCAGCTGGGGGCAGTCGCTCGCCACGGCCAAGAAGGCCAAGCAGATGGGGCTCATCGTCTTTGCATCGCCATGGGGACAACCGGCCGAATGGAAGACCAACGGCACCATCAACGCAAAAAACGAGGACGGCACGACGGGCAAACTGAAACCCGAGAACTGGGCCGACTATGCTCAGTATCTGGAAGACTACGTGCAGTATATGCGTTCGAACGGAGTGGAACTCGATGCCATCTCGATACAAAACGAACCCGACTGGCCAGCCACCTACGCAGGATGCCTGTGGTCGGCAAGCGAGATGGCCTCGTTTGTAAAGACCTACGGCAAGACAATCAGTTGCAAGGTGATGGCTCCCGAAACACTGGCAGTCAACGACTCATACGTCAACGCACTCAATACGACAAGTGTGCTCGACTGCTTCGACATCTATGGCGGACATCAATACGGCGGCATACAGTCGGCCTACAAGAACCTGGCAAAGAAAGGCAAGGAGATATGGATGACCGAATACCTCATCAACTGGAACGAAGGGGCAGCCACCACGCGCAACTTCGACTTCTCGCAAGACTTCTTCAACTTCTTCACCGCCATCAACACCTGCATGCTGGGCGACTTCAACGCATGGATTCACTATGCCGCCAAGCGCTTCTACGGCATGCTGGGCGACGGACAATACGGCACGACCAACGGCACCGTGACCAAGCGCGGATATGTGATGGCCCACTTCGCACGGTTCGTCACAGGCATGACCCGCATCGATGCCACGTGGAACGGCGGCAGCATGGAACACTCGGCATTCATATCGCAGACGGGCGACACGGCTGTAGTCGTGATTGCCAACCCGGGCGAGGCTGCAACACTGGCTGTCGACCTGCCGTTCTATACACTGAAGGGCGAAGTATACACCACCGACAAAGTGCGCAACATGAACAAAAAGGCCTACACCACCGACACCGAGACCTGCCGCCCGGAAGTGGCAATCGGTGCACAAAGCGTGACGACCGTGCTGTTCGTGCGTTCGAGCGAGCGTCAGGAATCCAACATGAAGGGCAAGGCAACCCGATTTGACCGAATCGACGACATGAAGAGCACACGAACCACATTTGGCACTGCATACAAAATGAGCGGAAGCAACAAGACATTCGACTCGACCAACCCGCTCATATCTCCACGCACAAGCATAGCACTGGGATACCTGGCACTCGACGAGCGATACACAACACTTGTGATGCACATCAACAAAGTCACAACCACCAGTTCGCTCACCGCCGGAAACACAACACTGACATACGTGAACAGCCAAGGCAAGATGGCAAAACACAACTACGGACGCATCGACTTGAGCAGGGCCAGCGACTTCGATGTCGTGTTCGACATATCACCATCTACACTGACCGACGGATGCATAGGCCTGCTGTCGCTCACATGCGACAACGCGATGTCACACCTCACCATCACCTTCGGCGACGTATATCTCGCAACCACTTCGAGCAACTACGCAGCAAAACTGACAGGCAGCTTCGTAGTCGACGACAGCTACGTGGCCGACTATTCATCCGACAAGGCATGCACCAGCATCGACATGACAGGAACCACCGACCTGCCGCCCTACCTGCCATGGTGGCAAGAGGGTACCAACCGCATGATGTATGTACCCGAAGGCAGCGAGCTCGACGGCACAAACATAGTGAAGGGAGGCGTATGTCAGAACATGAAACTATGGGCCACGTGTGGCGACTTCCGACCAGCAACAAAGGTGACAGCCACCAACGCATCGTTCACCACAGAAGTAAACGGAGCACGGATGCTGATGCTACCATTCGAAGCACAAGTGCCCGAAGGTGTCGCTGCATACACTATCGACGACGAACTACATCTGAAACAAATCACAACCATCAGCGCCCATCAGCCCGTGATTGTCATGGCAGAAGGGACAGTCACATTCACCGGCAGCGGCGAGGTGTCGTATGCCAAGAGTGGGATGAATGCCACATGTCGCGGCACATACACACAGATACCACTCTATGCAGGCGACTACATCCTCTCGCAGGAAGACGGACAATGGGGATGGAAGCGACTGACCGCCGAATCGGTGCTCACCCCGTTCGACGCATATCTGCAAATCGACTCGCAGGAAGCATTCATTCCGCTCAACATGGCCGGCGGAAACGAATTCGACATCAACCACGACGGCAGTGTCGATACGCAGGATGTGCTACTCATCTACGACTACATGCAAACCGAGGCAGGCGACATGTCGGGATTCGACCTCAACCACGACGGCAGTGTCGATACGCAGGATGTGCTCACCATCTACAACCACATGCAAGACAACTGACATTTTTGCGTATAAGTGACATAACATGAAGTGCAATCGGCATGGATAAAGATGATTTTACCGACATAAAACACATTTTTATTGTGTTTGGATACACGCGGTACGTATATTTTTGTTAACTTTGCACCGCTTTATGCACATATAAACCGACTAAATAGTGTAAAAAGATATGATACAGATTACATTTCCCGACGGCAGCGTTCGCTCGTATGAAGCTGGCGTAACGGGACAACAGATTGCCGAGAGCATCAGCCCTCGCCTCGCCGCCGAAGTGCTGGCATGTGGAGTAAACGGAGAAACTACAGAACTGAATCGCCCAATCGAGCAAGACTCGACAGTGGTGCTCTACAAATGGGATGCACCCGAGGCACAACACGCATTTTGGCACACATCGGCTCACCTCATGGCCGAAGCACTGCAAGAACTATATCCGGGCATACAGTTCGGTATCGGACCTGCAATAGAAAACGGATTCTACTACGACGTGATGCCACCCGAGGGAGTGAAACTCAGCGATGCCGACTTCCCAAAGATTGAACAGAAGATGCAAGAACTGGTTGCAAAGAAAGAACAACTCGTACGCCGCAGCATAAGCAAGGCCGACGCACTCAAGTTCTTCGGCGACCGCGGTCAGACATACAAGAACGAACTCATTGCCGACCTCGAAGACGGACACATCACAACATACACACAAGGCGACTTCACCGACCTCTGCCGTGGACCACACCTTGTGAGCACTGCCGAGATAAAGGCCGTCAAGATACTCTCGGTGGCTGCTGCCTACTGGCGCGGCGACGAGAAGCGACCAATGATGACACGCGTATACGGCATCTCATTCCCAAAGAAAAAGATGCTCGACGAATACCTCGTGAAACTGGAAGAGGCCAAGAAGCGCGACCACCGCAAGATTGGCAAAGAGATGGAACTCTTCTTCTTCTCTGAGAAAGTGGGTAAAGGTCTGCCGATGTGGCTGCCTAAAGGCACCGCTTTGCGTCTGCGCCTGCAAGACTTCCTACGCAAGATACAGAAGCAGTATGGCTACCTCGAGGTAATCACACCACACATCGGCAGCAAGGCTCT
Source organism: uncultured Prevotellaceae bacterium (assembly GCA_947166155.1). Taxonomy (GTDB): domain Bacteria; phylum Bacteroidota; class Bacteroidia; order Bacteroidales; family Bacteroidaceae; genus Colivivens. The sequence continues at coordinate 3,949 of CAMVDC010000163.1, forward strand.
TTACGTCACTTCGGGACACTGGGACCACTACGGACAAGACTCGTTCCGCCCAATCACCACACCGGAAGAAGGCGAGGAGTATCTGCTCAAACCCATGAACTGCCCTCACCACTGCATGATATACGCCAACAGCCCACGCTCATACAAAGACCTGCCACTGCGCATCGCCGAGTTTGGAACAGTATATCGCTATGAACAAAGCGGTGAGCTGCACGGACTGACCCGCGTACGCTCGTTCACACAAGACGACGCACACATCTTCTGCCGTCCCGACCAGGTGAAGAGCGAGTTCCTGCGCGTGATGGACATCATCAACATCATCTTCAAGGCACTCGACTTCAAGGAATATGAAGCACAGATAAGCCTGCGCGACCCCAACAACAAAGAGAAGTACATAGGCAGCGACGAGGTTTGGGAAGAAGCACAAAACGCCATCATCGAGGCTTGCCGCGAAAAAGGACTGACAGCCCACGAAGAAGAAGGCGAGGCAGCATTCTACGGACCTAAGCTCGACTTCATGATAAAAGATGCACTGGGTCGCCGCTGGCAGCTCGGTACCATCCAAGTCGACTACAACCTGCCAGAGCGCTTCCAACTGGAATACACAGGCAGCGACAACGAGAAGCACCGTCCGGTCATGATTCACCGCGCACCATTCGGCAGCATGGAACGATTCATAGCAGTGCTTATCGAACACACAGCCGGTCACTTCCCACTTTGGCTCACACCCGACCAAGTGGTCGTACTGCCAATATCCGAGAAATTCAACGACTACGCACAGCAAGTGGCCACATACCTCAACACCCAAGACGTACGCACCATCGTCGACGACCGCAACGAGAAGATCGGCCGTAAGATTCGCGACAACGAAATGAAGCACATCCCATACATCCTCATCGTAGGTGAAAAGGAAGCAGCAGAAGGCAAAGTGTCGGTACGCCGTCAGGGTCAAGGCGACCAAGGCAGCATGACATGCGCCGAGTTTGCCAAGAAGATTCAAGACGAAGTGCGCGCCATGACAGAGAATTTTTAACAGCAAAAGATGCAAAAGCAGGGGTGTAAACTAAAAAAAAAGCATACAATAATGAAATTATCGACAATTCTTAATTGTCAATTACCAATAATTTCGTACCTTTGCGCCCGATTTGCATAAAAGCATTCAACAAAACAATAAGGAACCAATGTTTTCGTTAAGCCAAATGAGCAGAGAAGGTTTAGCTCGACGGAGTAAAAGCTTGCTTGATTTGCCATGGCGAGACCTGACGGAGTAGCGAGTGCAGAGCAAAACTCGCCTTGACTCCGCCGAGTCGTGACGGAAGAAGACGAAGTAAAAACGTCTGAATTAATTCGAACCATAAAACAAACTACAACAACCGAAGGAAACCACCAACACATGAAAGGTGACAAAAAGCAACAGCAATACCGAATCAACGAACAGATTCGTGTACGCGAAGTGAGAATCGTAGGCGAGGGAATCGAACCCCGAGTAGTCCCCACACGCGAAGCACTCAAGATGGCAGAACAAATGGAAGTAGACCTCGTAGAGATTTCGCCCACTGCCCAACCTCCGGTTTGTCGACTCATCGACTACTCCAAGTTCCTCTATCAAATCAAGAAGAAGGCCAAAGAAATGAAGGCCAAGCAAGTAAAGATAGAGATAAAGGAAATACGGTTCGGACCACAGACAGCCGAAGCCGACTACGCGTTCAAACTCAAACATGCACGCGAATTCATTGGCCAAGGCAACAAAGTGAAGGC
>CAMVDC010000164.1 GCA_947166155.1 uncultured Prevotellaceae bacterium
TCGACCACCACCGGTGTTCACGACCTCTACCTCTGCTTCACCAACATCAGCGGCACCGTCAACTTCGACTGGTGGCAGTTCAAGTAAGCATCGTTAACACACACATACCGTTACAACGAAGTCCGGATGCCGCCCATGTGGGCGTCCATCCGGACTTCGCTGTATATATATTATTAAGGTGTATGCAGATACTGAACAAAGAGATACTCTGCCTCATCAAAAACATTATGTAAAACTCCTTTTATATCTCCCAAACAGCATATTTTTTCTCAAAGCGCATCTGCCTTACGAATGTTTTTCGTACTTTTGTAGTCAAATTGATAAGTGGATGAACCAGCAGACCATACATCGGCTATTAGCTGTGCTTGAAGAATATAAGGATTTAGGCATTGCTCAACAGATAGATTACGACAAATTCTATCTCTACTCTATCATTACCCACTCTACCGCCATCGAGGGCAGTACCGTGACAGAGATAGAAAACCAGCTGCTGTTCGATGAAGGTATCACAGCCAAAGGTCGCACCCTGCAAGAACAGATGATGAACCTCGACCTTAAGGCAGCATACGAGCAAAGTGTGCTCCTGGCACAGCAACATGTGCCAATCAGCATTGACATGCTCAAATCACTTTCTGCAATCGTCATGAAGAATACCGGCAGTAACTATAAAACCATGCTTGGCAACTTCTCGTCAGCCAATGGTGATTTGCGTCTGCTCAATGTAAGAGCCGGTATAGATGGGAAGTCGTACATGAGTTATCAGAAAGTACCTGCACGGCTGGAAGAGTTTTGCGAATGGTTGAACTCAGAGCGCAGCAGGATTGCAAAAGACAATGTGATTGATGCATACGCCTTGAGCTTCGATGCCCACCTCCGTCTTGTCACCATACATCCGTGGGCCGATGGTAATGGTCGGATGTCGCGCTTACTGATGAACCACCTGCAATTCGAGTTTGGATTGATTCCCACTAAAATAACAAAAGAAGACAAGGCAGAGTATATCCAGGCATTGGTCGACGCACGCGAGCAAGAAGACCGCGGCATATTCATTGATTTAATGTTCAAACTACACATACAGAATCTGCAACATGAAATCGATGTTTATAAGCAGTCGATTGATACAGAAACTATCGGTGACAACACATCACATGTCACCGATGTCACCGATCGTCAGCACGCCATTATAAACCTGATAAAAAACAATGTTACTATCTCTACCAGCCAGATGGCCGAAACCCTGCATGTCACCAAGCGGACCATCTTGCGCGACATCAATATACTGAAGGCAAAGAACATTATCGCCCGCATCGGCTCAGAGAAGACTGGGCATTGGGAGGTGATGGATACTACTACAGAAACAGAAAAGTGATACTGTTTTTACATCAGCATATAATATGGCATACATGAACATTATGAATCGGAACAAGAGCTACATAATTCCACTATGCATCATACTTCTTTTTTCAACCATAATTCTGTGTTGCAGCAAAGCTGATGATGAAGATATTCAGGAGAAAACCAGCGGTGTTGATAATGGGAGCATTAGCGAAGAGCAAAATCTGCTTACGAACGGAGGGTTGGAGGAATGGATGAATTTTAATGTTCCAGAGATGCCTAAAGGATGGTCTTTACCAAGCAACGAATTCGTCAGGCAGAACAGAATCATCGTTTACGAAGGCGGCTCATCAGCAAAAATGCAGTCACTGATAAAGGGAAATACTGCAAGACTTGAACAAGCAATCCCTGTCGAACCTAATAGCAAGATAAGAATCCGATTTCATTTCTACATCGAACAATGGAAACCCAAAGGTGCAAGGACCTATTGCTACTTTAGGACCTATGCTGCAAAATCATCAAATATTTCGGCCAAAGACCTTGAAACCATTTATGACAAAGATACATATCATATTATACGTGGTGGTGGATATGGCCTTACCTACTTTATGGACAGTTTAAACGTGTGGCAAACTTTCGATGAAACCATTGCAGTACCCGATTCTGCAACCTATTTTGCATTTGGTATAAACAGCTACTACGGCACCATCATTTATATCGACGACTGCCTGGTGTCAAGTGCTAAATAAGTCTATTCAACATGTGTTTTCAGCCGAGTATCCTGAAAAGTTTTGCTGAAAGCACGCAGTAATTTTACTGAGAGCACGCAGTAATTTTGCTGAGAGTGCGGAGTAATTCTTTAATTTGCGACGCAAATTATTAAATTTTCCGTGGAAAATTAATAAAACTGCGACGTAAATTTAATAATTTGCGTCGCAAATTAAAGTTTTCATGGGGATTCGTAACAAAATTTATCAGTACATTCGGGTAAATACAGACGTACGCACAGAAAAAGATGTATATGCGAGCGTGAAAATTACTTTGAATGCTTACCATGCAATTCGCTTAACCGAGGATCATGTATTCTGGTCACCTGCGCCTGTTTTTCGGGCATCCGATAGTCGAGCGACCTGAAGGTGCTGTTGCCGTTGCGGTCGGCAAATCCCAGTTTGCCCTTGTATTTGAGCAGCAGAAGCCCTTGGGAATACATCTCGCCTGTAATCCAGTACCACATCCAATCCACCCCAAACGCAGCATCAAACAGTGGGGGTATGACAAAGCGGCCCTCGGTGTCGATAAATCCGAGACAGTCGCCGACCTGCACCGGTGCGATGCTGTCGATGAAAAACTCCGCACGAGTGTATTTTAGAGGTATGACCTCATGACCCTCGTGATCGATGAATCCACATTTTTCGTCCTTCATGACCATAGCACGGCCGTCGTGGAATGGCTCTGCAAAGACGTATTTGGCCGGAATGACCACCTTACCCGTTGTATCGATAAACCCGAAAAGTCCGTCGATGCACACTGGTGCCAGCCCTTCGGAAAAGAGTCCGCGAGTGCATTCACCATAGTAGTTGCCGCCAGTGTGATAGGCAATGTGGTCGAGGAATTGAGGTGCGATGACCTCACGTCCCGACTCGTCGATGAATCCGAGACGGCCCTCGGGCGTGGTGCCGCCAGGTCCTGTGTAATCGACATCATCGCCGCCAGTCACCACAGCAGCCAACCCTTCGGAGAACGGGAATACCCACGTGTAGCGTGGCTCGACAAGTATGTTGCCATCAGCATCCTTCAGGCCCATCACTACGATAGGCGATGTGTTGTCGTTGTAGGGATAGGTGCGTTTGCCCACCTCTTTTGTGAAGAATCGGGGCGAACCATCGGGCACACTTGATGCAAGTGCCAAGGAATCGGGCACCTCGCGCCCGTCGGTGTCGATGTAGAAGCTGCGGTCATCGAGGTGTACGTGTGCATATCCGTTGCGGAAGGAACCGGCAATCTTATACTGACACGGGATGACCTCACGCCCTTCGGCGTCGATATATCCCGACATGGAAACCGACGGATTACCTTCGCGCTTGACGACCAGGGCACGGCCATTGTGAAAACCATAGAACAGAGTGTAGCGGGCGAGAGAATCGGCCAAAGCAGGTGTGACACGTAATGTTTCGTCACGTGCTGTAAGGCCGGTCGGAGCATCAGATGAAGGAGAGGAAACACACGATGCCAACAGAAGCATCATGAAAATGGGGATAAGCTTGGCTTTGTTCATAAGATATCAAGTTTAAGAAGTTATGAAAAACAGAGGAATTACCTCCTGGAATATACCGGGACATCAGACGTCGACCGTCTTTAACTGGAGGAACGAAACACGGCCGTGGCGTATGGGGAAAGTGATGTTTATCTGGCTCGATACTTTCTTCTTGCCCTGGCGTGCCGGACTGAACTTCAGTTTCTTCAGCACGCGCACCGCCTCGGCATCGAGCTCGCGCCCCAAGGAACGGCGCACCTGATAGTCGCCTATGCGCCCCTTGGCCGTGATTTCACAAAGGATAAGTATGGTGCCATCCACCCCCCGCGCCGACTCTACCTGCCGGAACTCCTTCTCGAGGAAGCGGTTCAGCCCCTTCATTCCGCCACGATACTTGGCCGGTTCGACAGGCTCCTGCTGTTGCTGGGTGCGGGCATCGGGGAGTCCGAAACTGAAAAACTGAGCACGCATTGGTGTCGCCGCACACATGAAAAGTAGCAGCAAGATATGGATGAAGTTGTAATGATGATGTCGCATAATCGTGATATTTCGGTTGCAAATTTAGTTATTATTTGTCTTTTTCAAAAATAATTGCATACTTTTTCGGTCTTGCCATTTTATTTTCGTACTTTTGCATCGTTTTTTTAAGGTAATAAGATACAGACGAAGATGATAACAGTAACAAATCTATCTATTCAGTTTGGCAAACGTGTACTCTACAAGGATGTCAACCTGAAGTTTACAAACGGTAATATCTACGGAGTGATTGGCGCAAACGGTGCCGGCAAATCCACATTGCTCAAAGCCATAACCGGCGAACTCGAGACCACCACGGGCAGCATCACCCTTGGCCCCGGCGAGCGCCTGTCGGTGCTGAGTCAGGATCACAACAAATACGACCAATATAACGTGATGGACACCGTGATGATGGGTCACTCGGTGTTGTGGGACATCATGAAAGAGAAGGACGCACTCTACACGAAGGAAGAATTTACCGAGGCCGACGGAGTGCGTGCCGCCGAGCTCGAAGAGAAGTTTGCCGAACTCGACGGATGGAACGCCGAAAGCAACGCCGCTATACTGCTGAGCGGACTCGGCATCAAGGAAGACCTCCACTACCGCCAGATGTCGGAACTCTCGGGAAAAGAGAAAGTGCGCGTCATGCTGGCTCAAGCCCTGTATGGCAACCCCGACAACCTGCTGCTCGACGAGCCCACCAACGACCTCGACCTCGACACCGTGGAGTGGCTCGAAGACTATCTGGCCAACTTCGAACACACGGTGCTCGTCGTGAGCCACGACCGTCACTTCCTCGACGCAGTATCGACCCACACCGTCGACATCGACTACGGCAAGATCAACCTCTTTGCCGGCAACTACTCATTCTGGTATGAGAGCAGCCAGCTGGCTCTGCGTCAGGCACAAAACCAAAAGGCCAAGGCCGAAGAAAAACGCCGTGAGCTGGAGGAATTCATACGCCGATTCTCGGCCAATGCAGCCAAGAGCAAGCAGACAACCAGCCGCAAGAAGATGCTCGAAAAACTCAACGTCGAGGAAATTCAGCCATCGACACGCAAGTACCCAGGCATCATCTTCACCATGGAACGCGAACCCGGCAACCAGATACTCGAAGTGGAAGGCCTCAGCGCCACCGACGACGACGGCACACCACTCTTCCGCGACCTCACCTTCAACGTAGAAAAAGGCGAGAAAGTAGTGTTCCTCAGCCACAACCCCAGGGCCATGACCGCCCTGTTTGAGATAATCAACGGCAACCGCACAGCCGACAGCGGCACCTACAAATGGGGAGTGACCATCACCACCGCCTACCTGCCGCTCGACAACACCGCCTTCTTCCAAAGCGACAAAAACCTCGTGGAGTGGCTCTCACAATTCGGCGAAGGCAACGACGTGTTCTTCAAGGGCTACCTGGGCCGCATGCTCTTCTCGGGCGAAGAAGTGCTGAAAAAAGTGAACGTGCTCTCGGGAGGCGAAAAAATGCGATGCATGATAGCACGCATGCAACTGAAAAACGCCAACTGCCTCATCCTCGACACACCCACCAACCACCTCGACCTCGAATCCA
>CAMVDC010000165.1 GCA_947166155.1 uncultured Prevotellaceae bacterium
CATCGCGTGAGCCTTCACTGCGGAAACCATCGCGTGAGCCTTCACTGCGGAAACCTTCCTTACGGAACCCCTCTTTGCGGAAACCGCCCCTTCGCCGGTCGTCACCTCGAGATTCGTCGTCATTACGTCCCTTTCCATATCGTGGCTTTGAGTCGTAGGGACGCGACTTGAAGTAGTGTGAATCATCGTCGTCGCGGCGGAAGCTGTTGGTGCGTGTACGCTCATCGCGGTCGCCCCACTTAAAACTCTTGCGGTCGAGGTGCTTGATGGGTCGGGTGAGTTCAGCCATCTCGGCCTCTTCTTCGTCGATTGGTTCTGTGTCGTCGTGGTGTGTACGCTCCAGTCGCTCCGTCTTCCTACCCTTGAACAGTCGGTTGCGGGCGCGATCTTCTGCGCTCTTGATGTCGAGGCCTTCCTCGCGGCGTTCGCTGAGTTTGCCTTCAAACACCTGATACTTCCTGAGTTCACACTCGAGGGCTCCGTTGTAGAGAACGATGCGGGTCGAGGGACGGAAGCCGATGCGTGCAAAACACTCCTCGTGTAGCGACAGTATCCATGCATCGCCGCCCACGAACGAGTGTTTCAGTGTGCGGCCTATATCCTCATACAGCCCCAGTATGTCGTCGGTCGTGATGCGCTCACCGTATGGTGGGTTGGTGACGATGATGGCAGGTTCGGCCGGTTGTTCGAAGTCGCGGAAGTCCTGCTGGGCTACGCTTACGATGTCGCTCACTCCTGCCGACTTTGCATTTTCCTGTGCAATCGAAACGGCATGGCGGTTGATATCGTAGCCATAGATGTGATGGTGGAACTCGCGTTCCTGCGAGTCGTCGTTGTAGATCTTGTCGAAGAGGTCGGGGTCGAAGTCCTTCCATCGCTCGAAGGCAAACTCCTTCCTGAATACTCCTGGATAGATGTTGCGTGCGATGAGTGCAGCCTCGATGAGTATGGTGCCCGAACCGCACATGGGGTCGATGAAGTCGGTCTGTCCGTCCCATCCTGTAAACATGATGATAGCGGCAGCCAGAACCTCGTTGAGCGGTGCCTGTACGCTGCCGGTGCGGTATCCGCGCTGATGCAGGCTTTCGCCCGAACTGTCGAGCGATATGGTCACATCGTTGTCAGAGATGTGTAGGTTGATGCGCAGGTCGGGGTTTGATATTCCCACGTTGGGCCGGCGTCCGGTCTTCTCGCGGAAGTAGTCGGCAATAGCATCCTTCACCCTGTAGGCAGCGAAGCGCGAGTGGCGGAAATCGTCGGAGAAGACCACTGCATCGACAATGAATGTGTTGTCGTCGTCCATGTAGTCGCTCCACTCTATTTTCTTCACTTCTTCGTACACTTTGTCGGCATCGTCGGCCTTGAACTGGCGTATTGGTCGCAGCACTTTCACTGCGGTGCGCAAGCAGAAGTTGGCACGATACATCATTTCTTTGTCGCCGCTGAAGGTCACCATGCGGTTTCCTTTCTCTATGTCTTCAGCTCCGATGGCTTCCAGTTCTTTTACCAACAGGTCTTCGAGTCCTGCAAATGTCTTGGCAATTAGTTTCTGTTTGTTCATTTATGTAGTTATTTCAGATATTTGTCGATGATGCTTTGGGCTGTTGTGTCGCCCAGTTTCACGGCTTGTTCCAGGCTCTGCCGGCCTGAGGTCTTGTCGCCTTTTTGTATTTGTGCATAGCCCATGATGCGATAAGCGTCGGCGTTGTTGGGCGCGAGTCGCAATACTTGCCGGGCAGTTTGGATGCAGTCGTCGAGTTCGTTGACTCGCAGCAGCAGTGCGCACTTCTCGATGTAGTATATAGGCACGTTGGGTGCCAGGCTGATGGCCTTGTTGAGGTCGTCGAGCGACTGCTGATACATCTTGGCATTGAGTTCGAGCCTTGCGCGGTCGTAGTAGAATGTGTGGTTCACCTTCTGGCTGTTGAGAAACACGTATTGATTGTAGTCGCCTACCGCCTCGCGATATCGTCCTGCATTGGCATACAGCTGTCCGCGGCGCAGTATGTATGTGCTTGCCTCGGCGGGCAGGGGTGTTGGGAATGTAGCTATTGCGCTGTCCATCAACAGAATCTGCATGTCGGTCGTGTCGCCCATAGCCTCGAGGGCCAGGCTGGCGGCATAGAGGGTTGATGCCGAGCGGTCGGGGCTGCTGTTGATTTGGCGGTAAATGTCGTAGGCACTGCTGTAATCGCGTTTGCCCATGAGTATCTGCGCCTTCTGCAGGCGGTAGTTTATGTCGTCGGGGTGTTCGCCCAGTGCTGCGTCGATATATCCCAGTGCGGTGTCGTAGGTCCATGGTTCATATTCCACGTCCGACTGATAAAGCAGTTTCGTGTAGATGATGTCGGCCGTCTTGGCGTTTGCTACAGCTTTGTCGCCGCTCAGGCGTATGTAGGTCTGAAGGTCGGCATTGCTTTCGTCGAAGCGGTGGAGGTCGATGTAGAGTGTGGCACGCCGGCTGTAGCCTTCTGCGTTGTCGGGATAGGTGGTGATGAAGAGGTTTAGGACATCGAGGTATTCATCGTTGTCCATCGTCTGCGACTTGATGTAGAGGTACACCAGTGCTTCCTCGGCCGTGTCGGGCAGTCCCTTGGGTATGTGTATGCTTTCGAGTGCCAGGTTGTTTACCTTCGAAGTGATGGCTCGGATGCTGAGGCCTTCGCTCATCTCGGCCCCCACAGCATATCCGTTAAGGCCCATCGATGGCTGCAGGGTTGCCACCCATGCGCCCGATGCATTGAATACAGGGGCACCTACATAGGTTTCGTCGGGAGCGTAGGTCAGCGTGTAGTATGGGCATTCGTCGGCTATGGGCTTCACTTCGCTGATGCGCGCCGAGGGGCAGTTCTTGATTTTGTCGGCCGAGTATTTCAGCACAAACACCATCGACTCGCGTGCCGGTCCTGCTGCAGGTCGTTCGAGCGGCGTGGCTTTCTTCACGTCGGCCACACGGAACTTCACCAACCCATACGTGTCGTCGGCTCCGAGTATTCGTTCCACTATGTGAGTCTTGCGGCTGGCATCGGTCACCACGGCGCGGTATGCACCCTTGAAGAGCGAGTAGTCGGCCACCGCGTCGCCGTCGGTCGATATATAGAATGCAGTGCCGCTGCGTAGCGGATTGCCCGCCTGGTCGTAGGTAGCTACCGACAGGAGCGACTTCTGCACCTTCGATACCCAGTTGGGCGCAGCTGCCTCCTGTGCCTCTACCGTCAGCACATTACCAATCACGATGAGAAGCAATATTGCAATTATTCGTGTCATATGTTGTTGAATGTTGAATTTTGAGAGTTGAGTGATGAGAGTTGAGTGATGAGTGTTGAGTGATGAGTGTTGAGTGATGAATGTTGAGTGATGAATGTTTATTAAGCCATCCGGATGGGTCGCATCCGCTATTCATTATTCATTATTCATTAACAAAAAGCATCCGCTATTCATTATTAATTATTCATTAAATTTCCCTCCCAGCAATTCCTTTGCGTTGCTGCGTGCAGCCTCTGTTATGGTTGCACCGCTCAGCATGTGGGCCACCTCGTCGATGCGCTGCTGGGGTGTGAGGCTCACTATGTGGGTTGTGGTTTGAAACAGTTCGTCGTCCTTATACACGCGGTAGTGGTGGGTGCCGCGTGCCGCAATCTGCGGCAGGTGGGTGATGCTTATCACTTGTCGGCCTTCCTCTGCCATTTCGGTCATCATGTGAGCCATCCGCTCGGCTATACGTCCCGACACACCGGTGTCGATTTCGTCGAATATGATAGTGGGTTGCTGTCGGCGCCGACTGGTGAGTGCCTTGAGCGCAAGCATCACTCGCGCCGTCTCGCCACCCGATGCCACGCGTGCCAGCGGTGCTGGCGGCACGTTCTTGTTGGCCGAGAACATGAAGGTCACGATGTCGGTACCATCGGTCTGTGGCTTGTCGTGGTTTGTAAACTCCACATCGAATGTGGCATGGGGCATACCAAGGTCCTGCAGCATCGAGGTCATTTGCTTCCTGAGCTCGTCGGCAGCGCGGTGTCGAGCCTCCGACAGCCGCTTGGCACCTGCCATCACAGCCTCATAGGCTCGATCCCTTTCACGTTTCAGAGCCTCGAGGTTCTCGTCGCTCGAGTCGATCAGCGCCAGTCGGGCCTTGATGCCGGCCTCCACGTCCATCAGTTCGTCGAGCGATGCCACTCGGTGCTTACGTTCCAGGTCGTAAATCAATGCCAGGCGTTCCTCCACCTGCGCCAGTCGGTTCGGGTCGCATTCGGTAGCATCGGCCAGTCGGCTCGTCTCGCCTGCTATGTCGGTCAGTTCTATGTAGCATGCCTCCATCCTCTCGGCCAGTTCGCCTGCCGCCTTGCTATGGTGTGCGGCCGATGCCAGTGCCTGGCTCGCAGCCCTCATCAACCCACATGCCGTCGATTCACCCTCGCTGTCGAGCGCTGCCGATGCAGCAAACAGGTCGGCGGCAATCTCCTCGGCATGTGCCAGGCGCTGCTGTTCCTCCTCCAGTTCTTCATCCTCGCCGCGATGCAATCCAGCCTCGGCCAGCTGCTCGGCCTGGAAGCGCAGGTAGTCCTCCTCCTGGCGGTTCTTCTCCAGTTCGCTCAGCATGGCGCTATGGCGCTCCTCCAAGCTGCGGTATCTCTCATACATGTCGTGGTAGGCATCGACAGCGTCCACCTCACCATGAATCAGGTCGAGCACCCCGAGCTGGTACTCCTCGTGTCCGAGCAGCAGGTTTTGGTGCTGCGAATGTATGTCGATAAGTCGTTCGCCCAGTTCCCTCATCGTGGCGAGGCTCACCGGCGAGTCGTTGACAAAGGCGCGGCTCTTGCCCGCTGCGGTCAGTTCGCGTCGCAGGGTGACAGTTGTGCCGTCGAAGTCGAGGCCTGCATCGTCCATCCATTCGTCGAGGTCCATTCCTGTCACGTCAAGCTCGGCCTCCACCACCGCCTTTTTCTCGCCATGGCGCACGACCCCAAAGTCGGCACGCTCGCCCAGCAACATCTGTGCGGCACCCAGTATGATCGACTTGCCCGCACCCGTTTCGCCCGTAATGACCGAAAAGCCTGGGCGAAACTCAATGTCGAGTTCGTCGATCAAAGCATAATGCTCTATGTGTAGCGAACAAATCATCCACTCCTCCTTCTGTTTATTGTCATCCAAAATGAATTTCGGTCGTTTTCTCGCCATGACAATGATTAAGAGCAAGCTTGTCATTGTTCATTTGGCTTATCGAAAACGCTCGAATAAATTCAGTCGTTTTCTCGCCATGACAATGATTAAGCAAGCTTGTCATTGTTCATTTGGCTTATCGAAAACGCTCCCTTTATTTCTGATCATACTGATTACTCAGATTTCCAGACTGCAAATTTACGAAAATAAACGCTAACGACGAAACGAAAGAAAGAAAAACTGACAAAAGACGCCCGAATATAGAAAGCCCGAACATAGAAAGTCAGAAAAGTTACGAAGTAACAAAGTCACAAAGTAACAAAGACACCATTACACAAAGTAACCCCTGCACTTGGTAATCATCACGAGTTTTATACAATTGATATTTTGCTTTTTTACCTATATAATCCCCCTTTTTTACACCTTGTTGCAATGTGTGAATGAAAGCATTGTTGCTATGTGGAGTTAGCAAAAGCAGGGAT
>CAMVDC010000166.1 GCA_947166155.1 uncultured Prevotellaceae bacterium
CCTTTCACACAGGAAGAGTACAACAATCTGAACCAGACAGGCGAATGGACGGGCGGATATGTAGAGGCCATGGGCTATGTTGCTCCACCGATGATGGACGGCATGGGTGATGGCAGCGGAAGCGGCAGTAAACCTGTCATCCATTTATACTTTACTGCGGGTGATAACGTTCGTTCTCAAACCGAAAAAGTCGACGGCTTTGAAGAGTTTTCTGTTTATGCTGAATTCAGCTGGCAAGAAGGTTTTGATTACAGTATTAAAATAACAGCGGAATGCAATGATTTGCCTAAGATTATAACAACAGCTGCCAAAACAACCGATGAAGGAACTTTTTATTATAAGTACGAGCTTAAAGACTATATTCGTAGTTTAACCTCAATTTCAACAAGTGAATTACCTGCAAATTATCCAAGTGATTTGTATAACAAGCATATTCTTGGATTCAAAACCATTTCATACAAAAGGACCAAATACAACATGGCTGGCATTGTTGTTGATGTTGATAACAATGGAGAAGCTCAGCTGGAATTTAGAATAGACGTCTCTGATAAGATTACTTGGAGAGACCAATATCATAATATATATGAATAGTTTTATTATCCCTCAATAATAAAGAAATTATGAAACCTATTTTTCAACATTATTACATAGGCTTCTTGGTACTGCTACTATCTGGCTGTGCATCTGGTTTCCACAGCATAACCAATGTCGCGACTATTGTTCCAAGTACAGAACTTGAGGTGACAGGTATAAGCTACACTCCTGACACTACATTTATAGATTTCCGTACAACGGGAGCTTCAAGTTCCGAATTTACCTTCGGAAGTGACGTCCTCCTTGTTGATGATAATGGAATTGAACACACTCTTATATGTACCAAAGGCATAGAGACAGATGTGAAATACAATCTTGAAGGTACAGCCCCCCTGCAGTTTACGGCTTGCTTCACAACAGTGAATGCATCAAACAAAGCTCTCGACATGAAGCAAAACGGTCGTTTCACTATCTTAGGTATTCACGAATCAGACCGTCTAAATGTGCCAGAAACGAAAAACAGTGGTTTCGTTTCAAAGGCATTTGATGGAAAGTCCGTGAATGTTGACATCGTTTTGCATGGTTACGATGGAGACGGAGAAGATGTAAAAATCTTTGTGCAATACACCCCACCGACTGGCTACCATGCAGATCCACACAACCGAGCCGAGATGGATTCTGACGGACACTTCCGCACCAACTTTGTGATGTATAATCCCGAGCGCCTGCTTGTATATACCATGGGAGCCCGACAACAGGATGCAAGGATATTCATGAGTCCTGGCGACAGCATACACATAGACATGTATGAAGATGGCAGATCGGAATGGAGCGGGGCATCAATAGTTTTGGATAAAATGCCAGAGGATTTACCTCAAATAGGTAAATCGTTGAGTAAATACAATGACAATTTAAGCTATGTAACAGAAGACAACTTGCCATTTCGGTCGATTGGCTATAGTGAGCAAAAGTCGGAACTGGAAGAACTGTATGCCAAGGAACTTGAACAGATAGCCTATATAGTATGGCGTTTTAAGTTTTCGCCACTTCAGGCAGCACTTGCCACAATGTCTGTACACGACAAATTTTGTGGTGCATTATATTCCACCCAACTTCATGCTATCGAAATGTATGAGACGTATGCAAAGAGTGATGAAGAGAGAGCCATATATGCACCTTCACTGGAACCTGGTTCATATAGATACTTGAGCCATGTGTCTCAAAATGAAAAAGCATATATATTAAAATTCATGACGATACCAGGCCAGGTGTCATGCATCGGCATTTTTGAGAAGTGTCTGGAGCAGATACCCGACGATGACGAGCATTGGTGTCGCACTGCTATAGAGAAGCAACTTGATATGCTGCATCAGATGTCGGGATGGGATAAGAACTCATTTATGACGCAACTGACACTTGTGGAACTTGTGGAACGCATGTCTGGTTTACACCGAGATAAGTTCCAGACTTCGGGAGAGGATTTGCATCAGTGGCTCAAACAGGAACTATCAGATCCTTACTGCATAAGTGCCATGGAAGGGGTGTATAAAGATTGGGAACAGAAAAGACGATAATCATAAATCACACTAATTATAAATTCGAACTAACATTAAGCAGGGTATATGTACGACTATCTGATAGTAGGTTCGGGCCTTTATGGTGCCACGTTCGCATACATGGCACGTCAGCAAGGCATGAAGTGTCTTGTCATCGACCGCCGCGAGCAGGCGGGCGGCAACGTGGCGTGCCGACGCATGGAGGGAATCGACGTACACCTCTACGGACCGCACATCTTCCACACCGGCGATGAGCAGGTGTGGAGGCTCGTCACCTCGCTCGTGACGATGAACCGCTTCACACTATGTACCATAGCCAACTACAGGGGCCGTCTCTACAACCTGCCTTTCAACATGCATACCTTCCACCAGATGTGGGGAGTCGTCACACCCGACGAGGCACGACGCAAGATAGAGGCACAGCGCGGCAGGTATGCCGGCATCACGCCACGCAACCTCGAGGAACAGGCACTGCAGATGGTGGGCAGCGACATATATGAGACACTTATCAGGGGTTATACCGAGAAGCAATGGGGGCGGCCGTGTCATGAGCTGCCCCCGTTCATCATCCGCCGCCTGCCGCTGCGGTTCACCTACGACAACAACTACTTCAACGACCGCTACCAGGGTGTGCCCGAAGGAGGGTACAACCGCCTCATATCACGTCTGCTCGAAGGGGTGGAATGCCGCCTGGAGTGCGACTACCTTGCCGACCGCCACTACTGGGATTCGCAGGCACATACGATTGTCTATACAGGTCCCATCGACGAATACTTCGGCTACCGGCTGGGGCGTCTGGAATACCGCAGCCTGCGCTTTGAGCATGAGGTGCTGCCCATGCAGAGCTGGCAGGGTAATGCCATAGTGAACTACACCGACCGGGAGACCCCGTTCACACGTATAGTGGAGCACAAGCATTTCGACATCCACAACCGTGAGGTACAGGAACTGCAGCATACGGTGATAACACGCGAATACCCGCAAGCATACGTCCCGGGGCAAGAGCCCTACTATCCCGTGAACGACGAGCGTAACAACAGCCTGTATCACCGATACGAGGAGCTGGCACAGGCCGAGCCTCACACCATATTCGGCGGCAGGCTCGCCACATACCGATATATGAATATGGACGAGGTGATGGCAAGTGCGATAAGGCAGTTTCGGCTAATCACCTTGCAGGAGACATAAAAAATTTGATTATGAAGCATGCGATAATAATAATGGCCCACAAGGACGTGGAGCAGCTATGCCGGCTGGTGGAGTACTTCAGCCGCGACTGCGACGTATTCATACACTTCGACAGGAAACATAACCTCACTGAGCAGGACATGGATTGCTTGAAACAATATCCGTGGGTAAGGCAGGTGGTACAGACACACGATGTGTACTGGGGTGGTACCAGTGTGCTCGACTGTGAGATGTCGCTCATCCGTATGGCATACGAGAAGAGCGATGCAGGGTATTTCCATCTTATAAGCGGACAGGATTATCCCATCCGCCCACTTGACAGTTTCCTGCAGTTCTTTGAAGAGCATAAGGATGATGAGAAGCATGAATACCTCCAGTTCACACACCTGCCGCATCCCAAATGGGAGAGGAACACGTTCCGCCGCCTGCAATACTACTATCCATACGACCTGGCAGGCGACAGGCCCAACCCACGTGGATGGGTTGCGCAGAAGGTGATGGAGCAGCAGATGCGTGGGACGAAACGTCCGCTACCTGATGAGTTTGACCATATATACGGAGGCTCGCAGTGGTTTTCCATATCACGTGATGCAGTGAAGACACTTTTGGATTATACCGACCGCAGTCCGTCGTTCTACAAACGTATGTGGATGACGTTTGCACCCGAAGAATGCTACGTCGCAACGGTGCTGGTCAACCTGCTTGGCGAGGAAAGGATAAACAACAAGAACCTCCGTTTCATACGCTGGAGGTTCGAAAACGGCAACAACCCTGCAAACCTCGGCATGGAACATTTCCGTTATCTGACTGCCGGAGACCATTTCTTTGCCCGTAAGGTGGAACTGCCATGCAGTGCAGGGTTGTTGGATAATATTGACCGATATCTGCATTTCGACGCACCAATAACGAATATGCCGAACGGTGGATGGGATTACAAAGGATATGTCGCTTACGGATATGATGAAAAGTTTTGCGAGGCAGTCCATCAGTTATGGTGCGACATTGGTGCATCGACGGGTGTGGACATAGGATGCGGCAGCGGGCAATACGTGGCAGAATGGCGATATATGAATATGTCGTTTGCCGGATATGATGCCAACCCATATACTCCCGAGCTGTCATCGATGCTCCTGCCAGAAGATGACGAACCATGCGGGGTAGCAGATATTACAGAAGAAATCATGGTTGAGTCACAGTTCGATATGGTGGTGTGTAAGGATGTGCTGCAATATATTCCGCAGTCACTTGTCATGACAGCTGTTCAAAACCTTGCAAGGCTATCTGCACATATCATAATCGTATGTCTGGGCACTGACAACCGACATCCAAGTTCCACACAGAATGAAGTATCGGAAGAATGTCTGATCTCATTGTTCGATAATGAAGATTTTGTAGTGGAGAAATACCTCACGGCAAGGATGCGAGTAAACCTGTCTGACAAAAGGTATATCATTTTTATAAGAAAAGGAAAACAAATTGCAAAAGCAACCTGATGTGAGATTGTAAATAACGACAATAAATACTTTTACAAATAACCTTAATTATTAACATTTAAAATTTTACTATTATGAAACAAATTAAAATCTACAAACTGACTTCGGTTGACCCACCTGAACACACAGGTACTATTTATGATCCACATCCATGGGCTGAATTTATGCAAATGTACGATTCTGGTGAATGGCTCGGTGGATATGTGGAAGGAAGGGGCTATATACCTCAATATATCAATGTTAATGGAAGTAGTATTATGGTAATTGGTGGAGGTAGCGGTTATTCTAGTAATTATTATTACCCATACTGTTTTTTTCTTCCAATAAATACTACGATTCATCATACTTTTTACGGAATAGTATTAACGGATATAGCTATTACTGCTAATATAGATGTTTATAGATTAACTGTAAAAGTTAGTATCACAAAAAAAGGAGACTATGACATATGGGCTCCATCAGTTAATCTTGTTATTGGCAACTTTGATTTTGATGAAATCCAGAATGATTGTAGTCAGTCGGCAGATAATATAATATTCTGTGGCGAAAAAGTATATGACTTACCACATGATTCACTTTCTTCGTCATCTATTTCATTAAATATTGATTGCAATTACAATCACGAAAATGAGACAGACCCACTGTCACAACAATTCGAAATTTATTCCGAGTACTAATACTACAATTCATATTATTATGTTAAGACACATTATCACATTGCTGCTCGTGCTTAATGCAGCAGTGCTGCAAGCCCAGAAACAGAATCCGAGGGGCATATACCACATGGTGAGTATCACTGGCAAGAACGGTACGGAAC
>CAMVDC010000167.1 GCA_947166155.1 uncultured Prevotellaceae bacterium
CTCCCCCTGCGGGTACTCCCCCTTTCAGGTGGGAGAGTCCATCCGGATGGAAATAGCTAAATAGCTAAATAGTACATAAATAGGAACCTTTTGGAGCAGCGAGTGCAGAGTGAAGTTTACTTCAACTATGCCGAGTCGTGACAAAAGCGAACGAAGTTAAATAGTAAATCGTCAAATCGTAAATAACAATAAATCGTAAATCCCATAGGTTCCTATCCATTCCTAAAACAATAATACCATGAAACGAACATGCATCTTGTTTGCAGCAATGTGTCTGTACACACTTGCATTTGCAGCACCCACAGTGAACTATCAGCTCATCATCGCACTGACCGATGGAGGCAAGTTGACCTACCACCTAAGCGACCTGCCGAAACTGCTCTGGGAGGGCGACTCGCTCCATGTGAGCGCAGTGGGGAAGAAGACAGCAAGCATGGCGTTGGGAGGCCTGCGCAGCTTGCAGTTTGTGGCAGGCGAGGAACCCGTGCCAAGCCCCGACGATGTGAACGGCGACGGACAAACCGACACGCAAGACGTGCTGTCGGTTTATGAATACATGCAGAGCGGCAACAGTTCGCAAACCGGCATGCTCGACGTGAATGGCGACGGGACGGTCGATACACAGGATGTGCTGCACATCTACGAATCGATGATGACTGCCGAAGCACCGGCAAGGGCCGGCAATGCTCCCGACCAGATGGTGGTGGTCACCACCCGTGGTAACCTCGTGGCATACACCATCACGAGTGCAACAGCACTGAACTACAGCACAGCCACCGACACCATCACCATAGGCAACGGAGTGGAACTGGCCAATTACGAATGTGGCGAGATAAAACAGGTATACTTCGCCGACAAGGCTACGGTGGATGCCGACCCATACATCGCACCCACGACCGACGATCACATCAACCCCAACCTCGTCGATCCTGAAAAGACAGCTTATGAAGTCGTAGAGCTCGACACGACCCTCTGCCGCGCACGCATAAGGTTTGAAGGCAACGTGCCGCAGATGTATGTAGGTCAAATCTACATAGCACACACCGACAGCATCCACCTGGGCATGTATCTGCTCACCTTCGACCCCATCGACAACCATCAGGTCGATATCCGCTACCGCCCGGCACAACTGCAGGAGATGGTGTATAACTGCGAGATAACCCTGAGTTCCTCAGATGGCGACAGCTATTTCGAGGGCAGGGAGGTGTATGTGAAATGTCGCGAGCAGAGCAACCGCCGGCGTGCCGGATGGAAGGCCGACCAGGCAGAGAAACTGCCACCGGTGAAACTCGTGAAAGACATCATCGACATCCTGGACATGGTAGAATTCAGCATGGGCACAGACTACTCATGCGAACTGAGCACAGAACTGAAGATACTGCTGGCCGAGGCCAACCAACACGCAAACTGCGAACGCGAAATAGCATCGAAGCTGGATTATGTAGGATTGGTGTATCGCGGACGACTCACCGTAACCAACAAACTGAAATTAAAGATAGAAGGTGAGAAGAAAGCACCGACATTCGACCGACAAATATCACCCGACCTGTTCAAAAACACACAATACTTCCAGGTAGGTCCGGTGCCTGTACTGTTGTCGTACGACGCATCAATATGGGCCAGGCTCACCGCCGAACTGAAGGCTCAGATGATGTTTGCACAAAACATAACAAACGGAGTGGAAGTGGTGCTGGGTGCAGAGTACGACGCACAGGCCGACAAACTCAGCCCGATAAACGAGATAAACTTCATACACGAAGCCAACAAGCCCGATATAGACGTAGCGGCAGGAACAGTGAAATTCAGGGTTTCGCCATACCTGCGCATCAACCTCTACCTATATCTCGTATTCGGATTCCATATCGACCTCATGCCGTTCCTCGAAGGCAAGTTCGACGGCATGATTCTGTACGACAAACCATTCTGGCAGTATAAGTTCGATGCAGGATTCAACTTCCGTGCCGGATTCTTCGTCGAAGGACCGCGATTCAATTTCTTCAAGCGCAATGATAGCAAGACGCCAATCGACCAGATATCCTACACATCGCCCGACCTCATAAGAAAGAAAATAGCCCAATATCCTGCAAAGCTGGTGGATCTCGACTCCATAAAGCGCGAATATGCAGCATACGACACCAAGACAACCTTCCGCTTCAAGACCTACGGCACATTCACGACCAACGCACAGTCGGTACAAGACTGGGAACCCGACGACCAAGGGTCGGTGCAGCAATCGTGCTGGAGCGACTTCCCTGCCGAGGAGTGGAAGAGCGTGAACCCCGAAGACCTCGTAATCGAGACCGGAGGAGATGAGGGTGATGATAGCGACTACAATGTTATATACACCAAGGTGCGCAACCGTATGCCTGCCAAGATAAGAGCTGTGATGCCACGACTGCCACATGCACCCATCATCAGGGTGAAACGCAAGATAGAACCAGCAAGCCAGCTGCACCAAATAGGTGAACCATGGGCCATACAAAGTAAGGATGACGGAGTGGCATACACAGAATTTACTTCGCCAGTACCGCTGGGATACCGCACCGTGCTGCGCACCAGCCTGCTCGACGGAGAAGGCAACTCGCTGCTCGACATGGACCGCGAAATGCCGTGGGAAATCCAAAACTACGATGCTACCATTTCCGGCACAATGGGATTCTTGGGCACCATAGAATATCGCAACGGAGGGCGGCACATACACGAAGTGGAGCACATCGAAGGTGGCACGATGGAATACACGTGGAACGGCACCGACACCCACATGAAGATGTCGATTCAAGGTATGCAGATGGAATACACCTACAAAGGCGAATTCATCTGCCCGATAGCCGCCATAATGGGCTACAACGTAAACCACAACCCTGGAGTCTTCATCAGCGACATACAAGAGTATGACGTGATGCGATGGATGAACAAAGAACTGGGCGTGGAATTCCCTGGCATCAGTTTCGGCGAGACATACTATCTGGGACATGAATGCAAGACCCTGCGTGAGGTGACCCCCGAAGGAAGCGGCACGACGGTGATGTATCAGAACCTCATCCTAAGGCTGCTCTCGACGGAAGGCGATGTGAACGTGACGAGCCTCAAGATATACGACGAGATAGAGAACCCGATAACCATTACCCAACATTGATTGACATAAAATCAGGGCTGATGCCAAAAGCGGTATCAGCCCTGATTTGTCATGATGAGGAATGTATAGCAGTCGGTATTATAGCAATGCCATGATTATTTGAAGATAAGTTGTGCAAACTGATAGAGGCTGCGGCGCCAGGTATGCCATTCGTGTGCAGTGCCTTCTGACACGTATCCTGTTGCGTTAAGACCCGCCTTCCTAAGGTTCTCGGCAGCTTCCATCACCCTGGGGTTTTCCTTGCTGCCACAACTCATGAACACCAACTTGTTGGTCGATTTGAACCCATCGGCTGCATTCACGTCGTCAGGACTGATGGTGCCACCACTGAACATACCTACATATGCAAATGTTTTTGGATTGGCAAGAGTGATTCTGCGAGTCTGGCCGCCACCCATCGAGAGTCCGGCCATACCCCGATGCTGAGCGTCGGCAATGACACGGTATTCTCGCTCCACCATCGGGATGATATCAGTGAGCAGTACCACCTGGAATGCGTCGTTGTTTCTGCCGCCCTGCTGAGCCTGCTGTGGGGCATACTGACCCTTCAGGTGTATGTTCTGACCCTGTCCGTAATCCATCACTATGAGGAACGGGACGGCTTTCTTCTCGGCAATAAGGTTGTCCATAATCTGTCCGGCATGACCCTGAACCGACCATCCGTACTCGTTCTCTGCATTACCATGCTGCAGATATAGCACAGGATACTTCTTGTTGGGATTCTTGTCGTACTCGGCAGGCAGATAAACATAGCAATGGCGCATGCTCTCTGTTGCTTTCGACCAATAATATTGCTCTACGACCCGGCCTTGGGGCACATTCTTCACCTGCCAGAAATCCATGTCGGCCGATGGAATCTCAATGCCGCTACCCCACCTGCCTGCTCCGAAGAAGGACACAGTACCGGGATCGGGCATGGGGGTCCCATCGACAATGAGCTGATAATAGTGGAAACCCACATCCTGAGGAGCAGAAGTGGCGGTCCACACACCACGCTCGTCTTTTACCATCTCGTATCGACGGCCCAAATCCAGCTGGACCGACGTGGCGCCGGGGGCGCGGAGCTGGACACGAACGGCTCCCTGCGAGTTGACCATAGGATACTGACGTCCCGGCTGGTTGGTGGCATTGGGCTTGAAGTCTTCAACAGCGCCGGTAAACGAAGGGACGGTGTTGTTTCTCTGTTGAGCTGATGCTGACACAACGGCCAACACAATAACTAAAAGAAGGTTTCGTTTCATGATCTTAAATTCTTAAGTTAATACTTTCTTATAATATCACAGATTTTTTTTATAATATCGAGGATTTGTCGGTATGAACAAACGACGGGTCATGGTGCTGCAAAATTAGTAATTTATTTTTAATGTCATGCCAATATATCAAAATAAATCTGCAAAAAGAGCACGAGATATGCAAGAAATCAAAGTATGTGGATGAAACAAAAGGCTCATTTTGCAAATAATGCGTGAAAAACTTCCTCATACGAAAAGAAGGTAGTATCTTTGCATAGTCAAAAACAATGACAGAAAACCACGACAGCCATTAAGAATATGAACAAGACAGCATATACAGCACTTGCCATTATTTGTGTATCGGCATTGATGATAGCATGCAATGGTACTGGTAGCAGGGAAGATGGGGATATGAGTCGGTCGGTAATCGTCGACACACTGCCCGGGGTGCGTATCTACACCCCGCAGTTCAGCAGTATCGACCTGCGGTGCGGCACGATGCCCGACACGTCGGAGCGGAACGTGGTGTTCTGTGCCGAAGCAGCGTTCACCCATGCCCTGCTCGACACATTCAGCCACTCAAACATCGACGGCAACCACGTGAGCGGCGGACGATGGTATGAGGGTGCTACATGCATCGAGACCCCCGAGCGAGTGGGCAACACGGGTGGATTCGTGTGGTATGACGGCCATTTCGAGTTTCTGCCCGACACGGCGGCAGCCGAGGCAGCACTACGACGGGCAGCCGAGGCGGGTGGCATGGGGTTCTGCCAGGAATACATCATTCACGAAGGACGCTACCAACCCAACACACGCACCGAGAACCCACGGTTCAACCGTGTGGAGATGTATCGTGTGCTGGCACTCATTGCCGACACACTGCGCATAGTTGAGAACACAGAGCCCATGCACTTCTCCGACTTCGTGCCCCTGCTGCTGAAAGCCGGGGTGATGGAAGCACTGTATATGGACATGGGTGCCGGATGGAACCACTCATGGTATCGAAAAGCCGACGGCACTGCATGCGAGATTCACCCCACGGACTTCAAGTCGAGGTATTGCACCAACTGGATAACATTCTATAAAACCTCCCCTAACCCCTCCGAAGGAGTGGAATAGACCTCTCTCTTATCTCCCCAAAGGAGGGGAATAGACCCTCTCCCCAGCCCTCCCCGTCATCCCCCTGCGGGGGACTGAGGGGGGACAAAATCCGTTCTTC
>CAMVDC010000168.1 GCA_947166155.1 uncultured Prevotellaceae bacterium
CATCAGCAAGGCCGACGATAAGTGGGCTGCATTCGACGAAAAGCTCAAGACACTCACAAGTGCCGACATGACATCGAGCATCACCAATCCCACCATGGCAACCAGCCTCGACGGATGGACACAAAACATACTTGCTGGTGGCGGATACTTAGCTTATAAATCAAGCTACCCCATGACCCTATACCAAAACTCGGCCGTCGAAGTGTCGCAAAAACTGAGCGGACTGCCCAAGGGAATATATCGAGCCACCATTCAGTCGGTATATCGCTCTGCAAAACGCGAATACCTGGCCGGCATGTACGACCAATCGACAGGCGAGGGATGGAGCATCTGTAACGCTTACCTTGCAGCCAACGACCATAAAGCACTATCGACCGAATGGGCCACGATACGCACCAGCTCCACCCTGCCCTACTCCCGCGGTGACTTCGGGGGCAAACTGGCTACCGACCCTAAATACACCTCAACCGTATGGGTATATGTCGACAATGGTACGCTCGACCTCAAATACGTGGCTCCGTCAATCAACTCGACGGGCGGCGACTACGACCTCAACTGGTTTGTGTTCAGCAACGTGACACTCACACGCTACTACAGCGTCAACTCCGACCTTCTCGACATTCTCGATACCTACAACGACCTGGTGTCGCAGGCTGCCGATGCATCAACCTACGAGGCATTCATCGAGGAAGCACGACAGAAAATCAACGACGGAATCATCACCAGCAAAGACCTCACAACACTCAAGGCCGACCTCCGCGCACAAGCACTCAAGCTCATCAAGTCGCAGCCGGCAAAGAGCGGACAATACGACCTCACAAGCTTCATCAACAACCCCGCATTCGATAACGGCATCAAGGGATGGACATCAGTCGGCTCGAAATTCACATCGAGCGGAGGCATCGTCGAACTCTACAACGTGCGCTCAATGACACGACTCTATCAGACCCTCAAAGACATGCCTGCCGGCAAGTACACCCTGAAGGTACAAGGATTCTACCGTGCATGCGAGATGAAGCAAGCCATCACAAACTACGACCGCGGAAAAGACGACATCAAGGCCGAACTCTATTTCGGGACAGAATACAAAACACCACTCCTCAGCATATTCGACGACGGATGCTACATGCTCAAAGGTATTTCCGACAAATCGGCCGATGTCTACTCAACCATCAGCGGACGCGGATTCCCACACAGCCACTACATAGGCAGCGACCGCAACAACCCAATCAAGACGCCACAACTCGCAAGCCAGACATTCCAGCACGGACACTATTGGAACACACTCGAGGCTGAACTGACCGAGGATGGCAACTTTGTCATCGGTGTCAACCTGCTGCTCATTCCTGCTGCCGACAACTGGATTGCTCTCGACAACTTCCGACTCTACTACGGTACACCACAGGCCATCACCATCGAAGAAGGCGAACCACTGCCCGTAAGCGACAAGGCATACGCACCTGTCGTCCTGAAACATCAGTTCAAGGCCGACATGATGACACCATTAGCAGTTCCTTGCGACATTCCTGCTTCGCTATTCAAGGCTGTATATGGTATCGGATCGCTCGACGAAACGACACAAACCGCAACACTCTACCCTCTTGAAAAGGTAAGTGCCAACGTTCCATGCTACGTTGTTCCAAAAGAGGATGCCGACCAAATCACCATACCTCAAACCATGATCGACGCTTCAAGCATCGACCAGATACCCGCCCTGTGGGATGGCGGACTCATCTACCGCGTCGACGATACCTTCACCTGGCGCACCGCCACCGTGTCGGAGAAGCAGTACGATGCCACACACTTCACCAACTACATCATCACCGACCCCATGCAGATGAAGTTCACTGCCAATATCGAGAACTTCCGCGTGCGTCAGTACCTCGACAATACAAGCTATCCAGAGCCCGAAACCCCGTCGGTCATTGCCAGCTCCGTCAACCCCGCACCCGCGCGCCTCGATGGGCCACGCTCTGTCGGGAGTCGGTTGACACGTGCCACTGTGGGCGAAGCTACAGTACGTTTCTCACTCAATAAGAACCTTACCGATGCCCAGGAGCGTATCGTGATTCCAGGTTCCGATATCTGCTACATCCCCAACCTCATCCCCGGCAACACATACTACTATCAAGTGACCGAAGGTGAAGACATATTGGCCAAGGGACAATTCGACGTCGAAGGTCCTGTGCGCATGATTTATGCGCCAAGCGTGAGCAACATACGCGATATCGGCGGATGGGACGTGCAAGACGGCCTGCGTGTGCGCTACGGACTCATCTACCGCGGAGGCGAACTCAACGGCCTGCATCCATCCAATGAAGCCGACCGCGAAGTGCTCAAAGCGCTCGGAGTCGGGGCCGAGGTCGACCTTCGTAAAGACAACAACTACGACAGCGGTCGGGGTGAAGTAGGTACATGCGCCTTTGGCTTCCCGGCATCCGACTACTTCTTCCGCGAAGGCGGCTACGACTGCAAACTCGAGCACCTCACCAATGCCGCATCCAAGAAGCGATACAAAGAGTGGTTTAAGTTCTTCATCGACCACCTGCGCCAAGGCAAAGCCGTATACTACCACTGCGTGTGGGGAGCCGACCGCACAGGACTCGTGTCCGTGCTGCTCGAAGGTCTGCTCGGATTCTCACAGGAACAGATGAACAAGGAATATGAGCTCACCTCGCTCTCCTTCGCCGGCCTTCGTCCCAAGAGCGGATATGCCGACGGCGACCACCAGAAACTCATCGAGAAGATTAAGACCTACGAAGGTGCTACCCTGCGCGACAAGTTCGACACATACTGGACACAGGAAGTCGGAGTGACCATGAGTCAGATTGAAGAGTTCCGCAGCCTCATGCTCTACGACCCCAACGCCGCAGAAGAGAACCCACTCGATGTCAACCACGACGGCAACGTCGATACCCAGGATGTGCTCTCAATCTATACCTTCATGCAGTCGGCTCCAGCCACCATCCCTGCATCACAACCCGAGGACGTCAACCACGACGGCAGTGTCGACACTCAGGATGTGCTGGGTATATATGAATACATGGAGCAGAACTGATGTTGGGTGACTGAGAATTAATCCATAGAAAGGCCGAATATAGGACAACCTGAGTTACAAGTATTCTGTACTCTTCCCCCCCCTATTGCCGAGCCTGACACGTTTCCAGCCCCCCCTTATTGCCGAGCCTCCCCTTTGTCATATGCTCCTCTCTCCTGGGTCGGAGTCGATAAGACAAAAATAGGGAGGCTCGGCAATATGTTGAACATGGAGTGATTCTTTCTCCTTTTCTCATAAAACTCATTAGAGAATTAGGGAATGGAATGAAGAAAACAATATAATAATATAATATATAATAAATACGAGAATATATAATAGCCATCCGGCATGTTGCATATTGAACGCACTGCCGGATGGCCATTTTATTATATTATAGATTATATATTATATATTATCCTCGCCGGATGGCCATTATATATTCTCGATTATTTATTTTATAATTTCGAACACTAAATCGTGGAGTGTACAGATTGATTTTTCTTTTACATCAGAATGGAATACGAAGAATATGGCATGCCTTCCGATGCATGAGTCGATGTTTTTGAGGTCGGCAGCGAGTTGGGTTGGACGTTGTGGCATGTCGGCACTCAGACTTATAGTTCCTATCTGTTGTCCGCATTCGTCCCAGGGGCTGTCGAGCATTATCTGTATCTCGCCATCAATGCCATTGGGTGTGAGGTTGACTACGAGCTGTATGTTCTTCTCGTCATGTGTGTAGGTGAGGTTGAAGTATTTGTAGCCCACAATCGACCCGTCGGTGTTGTTGACCACATCGTTGGTGTTGTTGCGCAGGGCGTATGGTGCGTCGTATTTGTCGTCGGTGCCGTAGCTTGATGCCACGTATGAGCCGAAGAACGTGTTGTTGGGCCATTCGTGGATGGCGGGCTTTGGGCCGGTATACCAGCATGCGATGCCTGCCGAGTGGCGTTCATACGGATTGAGGCCTCCTGTTGAGAATCCTTCGGATGTGTATTCAGCTTCGCTTATCTCCACTTTTCCACCTTCGCCTTCTTCCACCTTCACCTCGATGGGTGCCACCATTGCCTGACGTGCATATTCGTCGGTACCCGTCTGTCGGTGATAGAACACCCACCACTTTCCGTTTATCTGGCAGATGCTGCCATGGGTGTTGCCGTCGGGGGTGGCTGTGGGTATCACCCGGCCGTCGGGCGTTGTGGTGCGTCCGCGTCCGTCGATGATGGTGCCTCCGTAGGTCCATGGGCCGAGCGGGTGGTCGCTATAGGCGTAGGCCAGTGTGTAGTTGGATACAGGCAGTCCAAATTCGCCGTCTTTGGTGAATCGGCTGTAGATGAACACATATTTGTCGGCTATCTTGCGTATTGACGAAGCTTCGAAGAAACTGAACTCACCTTCCTGATAGCGTCCCGACACCATGTCCTCCACCACCTCGGTGCCAGGCTTCACGGTTGCCATCGTAGCCGGATCGAGTTCGGCAGCATAGGAGCGTTCGAAGCCCCAGTAGCCATACACACGACCATCATCGTCGACAAACACGGCGGGGTCGAACTGCAGCACTCCGTCGGTGATGTTTGGATTGGTGGAGTTCCAGTTGCACACCTCGAAGGGTCCGTCGGGCCGACTGGACTTGCACACCATGCCGTTGCGTCCGCCTGCCTGATTGTTGGGGTATAGGTAGTAGGTCTTAGTGCCATCGGGGCCAACCACGAGTGTCACATCGGGAGCATAGAGCACATCGGCCTGCGAGTCGGGGCTCAGTAGTTCGCCGCGCGCATTTCTGTTGACGCTGAATATCTCGCCGTCGTATCGCCAGTGGGTGAGACTATCGACCGAAGCCGACCACACGACGAGTTCGCGTCCGCAATAGCCCGAAATCATCGAGTCGTGCGAACCATAAAGGTAGATACGCTTCAGTCCTGGTCGGTCGGGGTCTTCAAATACATAGGGCTCGCCGTCGGGGATATGCTCCCACAGCGGCAGGAAGGGATTGCCCGGAGTGTTGAGCACCTCAGCTTTCTGATTTGCACACCCCCCATACGACATACAAGTCAATATGCAAAGAACGGATGACGATAGCCGTCCGATGCATTTTGTCAATAAGCTTTTCTTTCTCATAGATATATTATTTAGTGAAAAGTGTAAAGTGAAAAATCTAAGTTAGCTGCAATGACATTTGTCCCTTTAACATCCCTTTAACTTCTTTTGTCAATTAACCATAGCTGGTACTACGTGTATGAGTTCTTAGGTTCATTGTCTGATTTCTGACTGCAAAGATACTGATAAAATTAAAAACAATCACATGAAATGAAGGAAAAAGACGCTTTTACACCTTATTTTATATATATAATAGTGGGGTAACATGCGGTTCGGACTGTCAGTCCATGCGGTTCGGACTGACGGTCCATGCGGTTCGGACTGTCAGTCCATGCGGTTCGGACTGTCAGTCCATGCGGT
>CAMVDC010000169.1 GCA_947166155.1 uncultured Prevotellaceae bacterium
ATTATTCATTATTCATTATTCATTATTCATTATTCATTCCCTAATACTTCTTTCAGAAATATGGCGTCGAGAGTCCATGTAGCGCAGTCGTTGGTCCAAATCATGGTGCGATTGCGCAGTGGTATGCTTCTCATCAAGTCGTTCCATGCCTCTTGTTTCATGTTTGCATCGCCATTCAGCCATGCAGCGTAAGCCTTGAGGCGTGGTATCCTGAAGTTGTTGCGGCTCATTCGGTGGTACTTTGCTGCATGGTCGAGCCATGCATCGTAGAATTGCGGGCATGCGATGTCTTGCTTCATTTGGTTCACGGTTTCAAATCCGCCCATGATGGTCATCAGGTGGTTGGTTGCGGTGAGCGATGTGTCGGCTTCGGTGGTGATGACTCCTGTTGCGGGGTCATACCCCAGTGCCAGTGGGCCGGTGAGGAATCCGTGGGGCAGGCGGGCTATGCTCGTCATGCCTGCCATGAGTTTGTCGAGGTATTTCTTGTTGCCCGTGCGCTCATATTCGAAGTACCAGTTGCCGGCATAAGCCAGCCAGTCGGGACCCAGTCGCAGACGTGCCGGGGCAGTGCAGGGATACTGTCCACGCGGTTGGGCAAGGCGCATGGGGTCGAGAGTATATAGCAGTGTGTCGGCTTCTGCCACTTCATGCATTATGTCGCCCGTGCGTTCGTCGGCTGTGAGGTAGTAGTAGAACTGGTTCCAGAAGGCCTCGCTCACACGTGCTTCCTTGGCTCCGCATCCCCAGTGGCTCACGTTGTGGCGCGAACCCGTACCGGCAAAGGGGCCGAAGTGATAGGAGTCGACCTCGCTGCAGTGGCGGGTCATAGCCACCGCCATGGTCCAAATGTCGGGGTTGCCTGTGCGCAGGAATTGATACCACAACATGGCAGGCGTGCCCAGTTCGGTGTTGTCCCATGCATACCCACCCACATCATATCGCCATTCGTTGCGCGAGGCATCGTAGGCATGCATCACGTCGCCGTAGTTGAAGAAACCATACCAGTTGTTGCGACGTATCTCGTCGCGGTAGAAGTGCATGATGCCGTCGAGTGCCTGCTCTATCAGTGAGTCGCGTTGCGAATGTAGTGTGGGCAGACTCCAGATGCCAAATGCCTGTTTGCTGTGCAGGTATTCGGGTGTGCACATCAGTTGTGACTCGCTTTCGGGATTGATGTATATGGTCGAGGTGCGAGCTATGCCCAGAGCGGTGCTCATGCCTGGCTGTATGTCCTCGTAGGCCGATTCAAGTCCATGTGCCACTGTGTCGTAGTGCTCGAACGTAAAGGGTTCGCCCCATGGGGAGTAGAGGCTCAGGGTCACGATGGCTGTATCAGTGCGGGCTTGTGTCACCTCTATGCTCGAGGGGTACGACTGCCAGAAGTCGTCGATGCGGAATGAGGTGCGGCTCATGCTGTCGCCCACAGTTACGGTGCCGTCGTGTTGCATGCCTTCGATGGTGCCTATCCACGGCGACTGGCTCGTGGCGCGTTTGCGTATGCTATATCCGTATGGCGATAGTTGGGTGAGGCGGAACTCGTCCCATTGTGCAATGTCTTTTATCACCTTCTGTGTGCCGGGGTCCATCCATTGCAGGTTGATGGGGCGCCGGGCCAGCAATGGCTGTACGTCCATGTGCCGACTGCCGAAATCCACGTAGCGCTGATATGCCGCGCCGTGCATCGGTAGCTTGAAGTGCAGCGACAATTCCTTCAATCCGTCGTGGTTGAGGGTGGAGTCGACCATCAGTGTGTGCACCAGCTTTATCTCGTTGCTGCCGCTGTATTGGTAGGCACGCACTACGATGTTGTCGGCAAAGGTGAGTCGCAGCGTTCGCCTCACTCTGCCATGGCTTTCCACCTCCATCTTTTTCATGTCGTAGTGGCGGCCGTTCAGCGTGATGTAGATTGGAGGCAGTGCTCCGAATGTGGGTTCTATGGGTTTCTTACACCGGTCTTTATATATCATGCATGAGCTCACTCCCTCGGGCACCCTTGTGGCAAATGCCTGCCATTTGATGCTGCCGTCTGCCCATCGGGCCATGGTCCAGGTGTCGTAGGGCAGTTCTTCGCCGCTGTCGGTGGTGAGTCGGAACCATGCTTTCGTCAGTTCGCCCTTAGCAAACGGCACACCGAAGGTCACGTTGCCATGCCCTTTACCGCCTATCCATCTCAGGGTGATAGGGTCGGCATCGGTGTTGTGGCATGTGTAGCTGAATCCGCGCATCTGCACATGCGACGTGGTTGTCCTCAATCCGAAGTACCCGTTGGTCAGCGGGTGTGGGTCGAAGTAGTCGGCCATGAGTTCACCGTCGATGTAGCATCGTGCATGTCCGTCGAGCTGTTCGAGTTTGATGTGATACCAGCGGTTGGGCTTGAGCAGGTGATGTTCGTCGGTGAATTCTTTCAGTATGGCGGGTCGGAAGTCAGCTTGTTCCACTCCGCGCTTGTCGCCGTTGTATCTACGCATGCGGGTGGTGGTATTGCTGTTGCCTCCTAAGCTGAAATAATATAATGTGTTGGCGTAGTTCTTCTCAAACTTGGCACCAAATCCGCCGCGCCGCTCGGCCATCCAGAAGCAGTTGAGGTCGCTCACGCGCACCGAGCCGTCGGAGTTGCGAAACTGATCGTCGCTCACTACTCGCGCATCGTATTCGATGACCGTGTTGCCCTCCATACGCTCGTTGCACCAAAGGGTCAACCCTCCGTGTGCCACTATGTCGGCCATTCCGTCGTGCCATTTCACACTCGACGTGCCTTTCTCACTCTCTACCGTCCATTTCTGTGCAACTACATTCGTTGCAAGCAGGTAGAGAGGCAGTAGTAACATCAACCGCTTCATGATTTTCATGTCGTTTTCAAGTTTTCATTAGTAAAAGATCTGTTATTCTATAATGCCTCCTTATGATGGGAGGCAGTGGGGCATCCCTCACTTCACCACCGTGGTTCCCAGTGCAAACACTTTCTCCATGTTGGCAGCTTCGTCTACGATGAAGGTCTTGGCCGACAGGTTGTCGAGGTGGTTCACCACGATTGCCTCGGCCGTGCAGGGCACCACGGGACTTCCATACTCCTTTTCGCCATGATGTGCCAACACACAGTGTATGATGCGTATGGTTTCCTGATTGCTGATGCCTGCCTTGTTGAGCTTGTTGTGGAGCACATGGGCCGATATGTATATGTGTCCCATAAGGTACATATACTCAGTGGGTTCGAATGTCTGGGCATCATATTCCTTCAGTTTCCCGTAGTCGTGGAACATGATGGCTATGAT
Source organism: uncultured Prevotellaceae bacterium (assembly GCA_947166155.1). Lineage (GTDB taxonomy): Bacteria > Bacteroidota > Bacteroidia > Bacteroidales > Bacteroidaceae > Colivivens. The sequence continues at coordinate 3,276 of CAMVDC010000169.1, forward strand.
GCAACGCTCAATCTTCATCGGCGGCAGTGTGGGGTAGAGCGAGAGCAACATGTTGAGCAACTCGTAGGTGTGGTTGAGCAATCCGCCCTGGAAGGCATGATGCACCGATGTGGCTGCGGGGTGGGTGGAGTAGTTGGCATAGAGTTCGTCGCGCTCACTGCCGATAAATGCCATGAGCCCGGGGTCGGTGCAGTGGGCGAGAAGTCCATCGATACATGCGTCCCACATTGCTTTATCCACCGGGCGCGGTATGAGCGCATAGAGCGCATCGGCAGGCGTGGCTTGACGGGCCGAGCGGAAGAAGCCCACATCCGGCATCTTTGGAAACTTGATGCCTTTCAGCATCTCGATGTCGAGGCTCACTATGTCGCCTATAGCAGGGCCTGCCGTCTCGTCAAGGTCCCACACGTTGAATGTATGTGCCTCGCCCTTCTGTGCTGTCACCTTGAATATCGCATAGCTCGAACCATTTTTAGCACGCTGGTTTGAACGCGAGAGTATGATATAGTCCTTCATGTCATTTATGATTTAACTATTTACTTTTTATTTACCATTTACCCTCCAGGCGGTAAACATCAATCTGTCAATTCATCAATTATATAAATCGAATCGCTTGCAAATATACAACTTATTTGCGACATACACAGCATGATTACACCTTTTTTCGCATAAATGTAATTCAAAACCCCTCGGCATCGCTACGATGCCAAGGGGTTTTCATGTGTTTCATGCAATGCCAGCAACTCTGTTCGGTGCTATTGGCTACTGCATGTTTTCTGTTACATCAGTGTGATTACAACAGCTCTTTCACCTGTGCTTCAACATCTTCCATCGAGTGGGTAGGCTCAAAGCGTGCCACAACCTCGCCCTTGCGGTTCACGAGGAACTTGGTGAAGTTCCACTTCACGTCGGGCTTCTTGTCGTAATCAGCATCAGCTTCGCGCATCATCTTGTCGAGCAGCGGACCGAGCTTTGAATTCAGGTCGAAGCCCTCAAAACCCTTCTGCGACTTGAGGAATGTGTAAAGAGCGATTTCGTTCTCACCGTTCACCTCACATTTCTTAAACTGAGGGAACTTCGTGCCGTAGTTCAACGAGCAGAATTCTGTCGTCTCCTCGTCGCTCTCGGGCGACTGATTGCCAAACTGATTGCATGGGAAGTCGAGAATCTCGAATCCCTCACCGCTCAAGCGCTCATACATAGCCTCAAGCTCCTCATACTGAGGAGTAAAACCACAGCGACTCGCCGTGTTGACGATTAGTAACACCTTGCCCTCATACTGCTTGAGGGACACCTCTTCGCCCTTCTTGTTCAGGACGCTGAAATCATACACTGTTTTCATGTTCTCTGTTTCTCCTTTTCCTGCGCACGACAGCAGCAACATAGCCACCATCACGGCAATAGTTAATAATATATTCTTCATAGCAACCGCAAAGATACACATTTTCCATGAAACGACAATACACCAAAGCTCAGAACTTCACAAAAACATCATCATCCCCACATTTTTCATCCCTCCCTTCCGATTTGAAGCACTACCCACCACTATCGTCTTTCCTACGAAACGAGATGAAGGAGAGAATCTTAAAAGAGCGGCCTACTTTACCCTCGCTACTAATAAATGTTTACCTCGCAAAACATTCTTAGCCTTCCACTGTTTTCTACCCAGCTTGCTGGGTGTTTTTTCTTGTTTTCTTGGTTTTCTTCCTTTTATTATCTAATTCTCAAAGGAGTTATGCGAGTTAGGGAGTGCTTCCGCATGGGTGTGGTTTGTTCTCCTTTTCTCATAATACTCCTTAGAGAAAAATAGGAGAGGATGCTCAGTGCATCATGTCGCTGTAGGTATTTATTATCAAGAATTAGAGAATTAGAGAATTATTGCTGTCCGATAAAACTTTTGGGCACACTCGGGTAGAAGTTGCAGTACCTCACAAGTTTGCTCTACCCTTCCACATATTGTAGAACCTCGCCATGTTGTAGAACCTCCACCATGTTGCAGAACCTCCCCATTTTGTCATGTCGAGCGCAGCGAGCACATCTTGAAGTTGCAAGGCAACTTACACATTATGTAAAGTGCTCTGCACTTTTTAGATCCTCTCCTCCACTTCGTTCCGTCGGGATGACGATAAGGGTAGGCTTCTGCTAATGGGTGTGGTTTGTTCTCCTTTTCTCATAATACTCCTTAGAGAAAAATAGGAGA
>CAMVDC010000170.1 GCA_947166155.1 uncultured Prevotellaceae bacterium
CATCTATGAAGACACAAAGCTGCCTATCAAAGACATTATAGACGTGACGGTGAAGAATGTAGCAATAGCATACCTGCCCAACGACTATTCGCTGCTCGTATCCACCACCGACGAAAAACGTCAGAACCTGCGCATACACACAGGCACCGATGCCATGTGGGCTGAAGACGTATGCAAACAATTAATTAATGCTTTATCATTGTAAAAACATACGGCTATAACACACATATTACGACAAAAACACGATGAAACGCATAGCCAATTCATTAATCTTTATTCTTTATTCATTAACATCCATCGCCTGCACCAACCTCATTGTAGGCAAGGCAGCATCGACCGACGGGTCGGTCATCTGTACCTACAACTGCGACGGATATGGCTTTGCAGGTTCGTTGACACTCATTCCTGCAGCCGACCACGCTAAAGGCGAGCGCCAAGCCATTCGCGACTGGATGAGCGGCGAAGTGCAAGGATATGTGGAACAACCATCACACACATATCAAGTCATCGGACACATCAACGAAAAGCAAGTATGTATTGTAGAGACAACATTCGACGGACGCCTCGAACTGGTAAACCCCGAGGGTCTGCTCGACTACGATACAATGATAAAACTTGGTCTTCAACGAGCTTCGACCGCACGCGAAGCAATACGTGTGATGACCGATCTCGTAGCTGAATATGGCTACAACAGCTCGGGCGAGACAATCACCATCTGCGACAAGAACGAAGCATGGATAATGGAAATCATAGGCAAAGGTCCAGGAGTGAAAGGTGCTGTGTGGGTTGCGATGCGAGTTCCCGACGACTGTATCTGCGCACACGCAAACCTCAGCCGCATTCGTCAGTTTCCACTCAAAGACAAAGACAACTGCCTGTATAGTAAAGATGTAATCAGCTTTGCACGCGAGCGTGGTTACTTCACTGGAAAGGATGCCGACTTCAGTTTCCGCGATGCTTACTGCCCTATTGATTTTGAGAATGTACGCTATGCCGATGCTCGTGTATGGAGTTTCTTCCGCCATCATTACGACAAGGCCGAGATGGATAAATATCTGCCATATATCAATGGCGAATTCGATAAGTGCGACCACTTGCCGCTCTTCATACGCCCCGACAAACCAGTATCTGTACGTGACATACAAGCCGACATGCGCGACCACTTCGAAGGAACACCGCTCGACATGACAGCCGACATGAGTGCAGGTCCGTGGCAGATGCCTATACGCCCGATGCCCATGACCTACACCACAACCGACGGACGTCATTACTTCGTGGAACGCCCCATCGCCACACAGCAATCGGCCTCCACCCTTGTTGCCCGATGCAGTAGGCGGCGTTATGCACTACAACCTCGACGATGCAGCCATGGTGGCATACGTGCCTGTCTATTGCTGCACGAACAAAGTGCCGGAAGCCTTCCGACGCGAACACAACAACATACGTGAATTCGACGAGCATGGAGCATTTTGGATGAATAACTTTGTAGCCAATATGGTCTATCCACGCTATTCGGTCATCATGCCCGACCTTGTTGAGGCTCAGACAGAACTTGAGGAATACTATTCTCGCCAGGTCACGATAGACGAGACAAAAGTCCCTACCCTTGCCGCCGACGAGGCTATTGCTTACCTCACAAGCCGCACCGACGAGTACACTCGACGTATGATGGAACGTTGGGACCGCCTGGCTCGACTCATCATCGTGAAACACAACGACCAAGTGATGCTCGAATCGGAACATGGCAACATAAAGCCGCGTGGGAAACTCACCTACCCAGGCTATAGCCGGCAGTTCTACGACCAGATTGGTCGCGATACTGGCGAACGTTATCATCTGAAAGAACTTATTGAGCGCAACGAACGATGAATACAATTTTCATAGTATTACCCATACTCACGATGTTGATGTTCGACATCGGTCTCACTCTACACATTTCTGATTTTCGCATTGTCATCCAACGTCCACGTCCCATCATTGTAGGACTCATCGGACAGATAATCTTCCTGCCACTGATTGCATGGGGCATAGGTTCTTGGTTTGCACTTACACCGTTGTGTTTCATAGGCATCATGCTCATTGCATGCAGTCCTGGCGGCAGTTCGAGCAATGTGTTCTCGATGTTGGCTGGAGGCGACGTAGCACTTTCGGTTTCACTCACTGCCTTCAGCAGCATTATCACATTGTTCACAGGGCCACTCGTCATGAGCCTGGTGGCACAATCGGTGGGTCAGGATGTAAACATACACCTGCCTATAGGCAACTTGTTAGTGCAGAACATCATATTGATGGCCCTGCCAATCGCAGCAGGCATTTGGCTCACTCATTCACGCCAGCAGCTTGCCACACGCATCCACAACATACTTCGCCGCTTGGCATTTCCTTGTCTCATACTACTTGCAACCGTTTTCTTCATACAACACAGAGCCACTATCGTGAGCGAATTTCCTGCTCTTGGGCTTTCGATGTCAGTTCTCATACTTACAGCCATGCTTTGCGGTTCGTTGCTTGCACTCATTTTGAGGCTCAATGGTCGCGAACGACGCACCATTGTGATTGAAATTGGTATGCAAAATGCAGCTCAAGCCATCACTGTAGCCTGTAGTCCACTTGTCTTCAACAACGAGACAATAGCCATACCAGCCATCATCTATGCCTTGATGATGAATGTGATACTGCTTACTTACGTAGGTATTCACCACATCGTTTCAAGCAGGCAGAAATAAAAAATCTCGCATTCAAGCAGGCAGAAATAAAAAAGAATCGTATTCAAGCGGCTAAAATAAAAAACATCGCATACGGATACCCAATCATCCGTATGCGATGTTTTATATATTCTTCAGTGTAGGGCTGAAATCAATTTTCCAGCTGCTTTTCAAAGAATGCTTTCACGTCTTTCCAGTGGTAGTAAGGTGCCATGTCGGTGCTGACTGGGATTGACGTCTCGCGCTCGTTGTGCAGGAACTTCACCAAGATGTCGTCGTTTCCCTTCTTCCGATAGAAGATGAGCTGTATGTTTGCACCCATTGGCGATACGAAATAGTCGCGCCACACCTGGTCAATCTTGTGAAGGTCTTCCTCTACGGCATCACAGTTCTTCAGGTGCATGATGGCAGCCAGTGGAATCACGTTGCCATCATGTCCGAACCGCAGGGTAGCCATGTCGCCTCGACCAGCTATGGCATCCTCGGCCTTATCCACAAAATGCTTGAGCAGAGGCTTGCAACTCTCTATGGCAGAGCCTTGGTTCAGCGGGCTCGGACCGTCGCACGGGTAGAACCATGCATTCTCATTCCGCCATTGCTCGTATAGTTCCTCGGGTGTGAAGAGGTCAAGAAGGTTGATGTCGGTCTCCATATTCTGGAGGTCAACAGCAACATTATATATTTGTCCCATCAATCCACCTACATTGATTCCGGCCTTCGAAGGGTCGCTAATGAGTTGAGCGGTGAAGCGCTCAGACGGAATGCCACGCGCACCGAACTGTGACTGCACACGACGCCACCCGTTGAAGTCGTTCTTCACCCGGTTGTATTCCTGGGTGTGATAGTTGAGGTATTGCATATTCTCGCTCGAGTTGTCCCAGTCGATATTGAGCTTTGCATTGAGTTCGTGCAGACGCTCTACGAAAGCTATCATACTGATGGTGACACGCATACTGGTGGTTGAACGAGCCGTTATCTTTCTGTCCTTTTGTTTGAACACCTCGGGGTAGTTGCGGTACATACGCTCAGCTATGCCGCGATGCTGCCTTCTGCCAAGTGGTGCGAGTTGGTCGCCATGATACTGTGCCTCTTGCCATATGATTTCCATTTTGCTGAGTACGTCGCGGCCTTTTTCGGTCAGCGCACCATTGTCGTTAGCAGTACGCAGGGCATCGAGAGCTCGTTTGTAGTCGTTGTCCGACAACAGATAGCGCGAGCCATGACGGCCATAGTGGCTGATGTAGAAAGGCTTGTAGCCCTTCGGAGCTGGTGTGAGCCGCTGGGTCGGCACCGGATATGCGTAATACACTCCCCCACTCTTCTCGGGGCATTCGCGAATCTCGTCTAAAGCTGTCTGGGCCATCATCGAGACCGAAAGCAGCAGAGCCGAGATAAGGATTAAGAATTGTCGCTTGTTGATAATCATATTTATGTGCTGTTTACAAATTACTTAATTAGCATTTACATTCTAATTATACTTTCATTTAGCCACAATCACAAAACCACCGCGTGGCACACAATCTATCGTTGCGGGCAGGGTGGCAATCGAGTTGATGACCCATGGACTCTGCTTGTCGCCACTATCCATAAACGACTGCTCGGCCATCAACTTCTTAGGCAGGCGAGTCTGTGGCAGGTTGATTGTCTTAGTATCGTCGGTGCCATTGATGCCAGCTATATACCAAGTCTTGCCACTGCGGCGTGCCATCACGACATACTCACCCGGATAGCCATCGAGCAACAGGGTCTCGTCCCATACAGTGGGCAAAGAGCCCAGGAATTGCTGCACCGCTTTAGGCTGAGCAAGGAAACTCTCGGGACGGTCGGCCAGATGTTGCAGTCCGCTTTCATACAAGACGGTGAGTGCCAGTTCGTGGGCATGACTCGTGATGTGTGGATGCTGCGAATCGCTGAATGCGCATGGAGTATAGTCCATCGGGCCTATCACGTTGCGAGTGAAAGGCAACGTGGCGTTGTGACTTGCTGCGCGGTTGGTGAATGTAGGCACATTGTTGTACCACTCGGCACCATACACACCCTCGGTCGACAGCATGTGAGGATACGTGCGTTGCCATCCACGCGGCACAGTTGCACCGTGGAAGTTCACGAGCAGATGATGACGTGCGGTCGACTCGAGCAGGTCGAGATAATAATCCATGTTCATCTGGTTATCGCCCGAGAAGAAGTCGATCTTAACTCCCACCACGCCTATACTTTCACACCAAGCCAACTCGCGTTCGCGGTCTTCGGGTTTGTTGAGACGGTATTTCGGACCTGGAGCACCATTCACCCACCCCACCGACGAGTTGTACCAGATGAGAGGTTTTATGCCTTTCGACTTCGCATAGTTGACTGCGTCCTCAATGGTCTTACCATCCTTCATCTGGTCCCACTCGGCATCAATCAACACGTATGGCAAATTGAGAGCAACCGCCATGTCAACATACTTGCATATTATGTTGTAGTCGTTCGAGCCGTGGTTGTTGGCCCAATATATCCACGACACCACACCTGGATGAATCCAGTCGGTGCGGTCGATGTTGCAAGGTTCCGACACATCGGTCACAAGTGTCGACTCTACCACATCGGCCAACGAACCCACGATGACCACACGCCACGGGGTATGCCAGTCGCCCGAAATCAGCGGTTCGTTCACGTCGGGCACCACTCGGAATACGTCGCCTTCGCTATAAAGGCATGATGCACTCTGCCTACATCCCTGCTGGTTTGCCTCTGTGGCACATTAGCTGCACAGGCTTGTACCAACTTC
>CAMVDC010000171.1 GCA_947166155.1 uncultured Prevotellaceae bacterium
TTTTCTACCCAGCTTGTCTGGGTGTTTTTTCTTGTTTTTTTGGTTTTCTTCCTTTCATTCTATAATTCTCTAAGGAGTCATGTGAGTTAGGGAGTGCATCCGCATGGGTGTGGCTCGTTTCTCCTTTTCTCTTTCTACTCCTTAGAGATAATTATACAGGAGTCAGGAGGGCACAGAGAGGCATCCGCAGGGCTCTGCGACACTTTGCAGTGTTATGACACTCTCAAAAAGATTCCACTCCTCTCTATCTTTGCGTTCAGTTGATTAAGTTCGTGAGATTTTGAGTTCTTGAGTTCTTTAGATCTTGAGTTTATGCGAAAACTTAAAAACTTAAAAACTTAAAAACTTAAAAACTCACAACACCCTCGGTATCTCAACCCGGAACACCGTTCCGCGTCCCAACTCCGACGACTTCACATATATCCGTCCTTTGTGATATTGCTCCACTATGCGTTTTGCAAGCGAGAGCCCCAGTCCCCACCCTCGTTGCTTGGTGGTGAATCCTGGTTTGAATACCGACTTGAAGTGCGATTTCTGTATACCCTTGCCTGTATCGTGCACCTCCATCACTATATTCTTAGGTGTTGTTTCCAAATATATGTCGATGCGTCCCGAGCCGTTCATGGCATCCACGGCATTCTTACACAGATTTTCCACCACCCACTCAAAGAGCGATGCCACCATCCGTGTCTCTACATGCTGACCGGCAGGCATGTGGGTCATAATCACCACCTTGTTTGATGTCCGTCGGTCCATATATTCCACCACCCGTTCCACCAGTTCGGTCACATCGGTCGGTTTGGGTTCGGGTATCGACCCTATCTTCGAAAATCGTTCGGCTATACGTTCCAACCGGCGCACATCCTTCTCCATTTCGGGCAGCATCTCGTCGTCAGGATAGGTGTCGCGTATCACTTCGGTCCATGCCATGAGCGAACTGATTGGGGTTCCCAACTGATGGGCCGTTTCCTTCGACAGACCCACCCACACCCTGTTTTGCTCAGCTCGCATCGACGTAAACAAGGCAAACAGGGCAATGATGACAAAGATGATGACCACCGCCAACTGAACATACGGAAAGACAGCAAGCCGCTTGAGCATGAGCGACTCGTCGTAACATATCTCGATATAGTCGCCAGGGGTATCGAGATCTATGCGCATACTGTTGCCGGCAGCTTTCATCGCGTGAGCCATCTGCCTTATCATTGAGGTCGAGTCGTCCTCTGCCTTGAACTGGCGACCCAGGTTGCGCGATGTCTGCACCGAGTCGTCCTGGTCAAGCACTATGACCGGAATCGTGTTGTTACCATTCAACACCTTCAGCACCAGGTTGATGTCGGTATTCTCATCGGCCTGGTTGAGCGACGACATAGCCTCGGCCCAAACCTCCATCTTGTTCAGTTCCTCGCGTTTCAAGTCGTTGGTCAGGTAGCTCGATGTCAGCAACGATGCAATAGCGATGACTATTGCCACCACTATCAACAGTATTTTCAGATTGCGTATGCGGTCAAACCAGATTACCATTTTGAGTTACTTTTCTATCTCATATAACGTCGCCAAATGCTTTTTATTGTAATACATGTCGCTTTTTATCTATTTATTTCGTAACTTTGCGGTCACATGTTTTATACATCACACTATGAGCAGACCATACAACCCACATATCACACCCATGATTGTAGCGACGGCACTGATTGCCATCACTACATGGCTCGTGGCATGCACCACAAGTCACGAGCCCAGTGCCGACGACTTCGTGGCGGCACTGAAGCAGAGCGCCGACCTCGTGACCACCGAGGTGAAAGTACGCAAGATTGCATACTACGACTCGGGCAGTTCCGATCACATCACCCTCACCGACCCAACCACATGGCGCATAGGCGAACGCCGCTGCATCGTGCCGGTCGACATCTGGATGCGATATGGCTACGACCTGCGCCATATCGAGCTTTCGGCCGTAAGGATTGACCAGGAACGCAAGACGGTCGAAGTGCGACTGCCACACATCAAACTCATCGACTCGGGCTACGACCCCGACATCAACCCCGACGAGGTGGTGAGCATCGCCACCGGCCTGCGCGATGCCGTGGGACACGAGACCATCGAGCGAATTCGCCGCGAGACCTACGAGGAGACTATAAAGCAAGACATCAGCACCGACATCGAGGCCGACATCCAAAACAACGCCCAGTGGGTCATCAGCGGCATTGCCCGCAGTCTCGGATTCGAAGGTGCTGAAATTGTGGAATACTGATACACACATCATTATGAGCAAGAAACACACATCATACATCGTCGCAGCCGCAGTGGTCATCGGGTTGATGATTGCTGCCTACTTCGCCTATTGTCATTGGTCGTCCGTCCTTCAAATCTTACCCCCTTGGGGAGATAAGAAGGGTGCCTCATCGGTCACTATCCAGACCGAACTCATGCGCATCATCCCACAGCAGCAACTCTATGTATCGACCGCAGTCATCGAGGACTACACCACCGAACATGCCACCGAATACCACCTCGGTTTCTTCCCCGAAGACCACCAGTGTGCCATGGTGATGAGACAGAAAGTGAGTTATGTGCTCAACACTGCCGACATCCGTTTCCAAGTATACGACGACGAGTCAAACGACTCCAAGCGCGTGATGGTCATCATGCCCGAACTCATTTACATCGCATCGACACAGTCGGTCGACTTCATGTCCGACGACGAAACATTCTGGGCACAGCAACGTCCATCGACCACCGACATGAAGCAACGGGTGGAACAACAGATTCGCCACCGCATCGACACACCCGAGGCACGCCGCAAGGCCAACCTCTATGCACAAGAAGCCATATCGGCACTACTAAAACAAATGGGATATGAGGCAGACTTTCAGCCAGTGGCTCACCCAAACATTGGGGGCTAAGACACAGAAGATTTCAATCAACGCAGGATTCACATGTCCAAACCGCGACGGCACCATCGGCACGGGCGGATGCACATATTGCAACAACCAAACATTCAATCCCGACTACTGCGTCACCACCAAAAGCATAACCCAACAACTCGAAGAGGGTAAGCAATTCTTCGCCCGCAAATACCCCACGATGCAATACTTGGCATACTTCCAGGCATATACCAACACCTATGCATCGCTCGACCTGCTGCGACAGAGATATGAAGAAGCGCTCAGCGTCGATAGTGTGGTAGGCCTCGTGATAGGTACCCGCCCCGACTGCATGCCCCCTGCCCTGTTGCAATACCTCGAAGAACTCAGCCATCACACTTTCATACTGATAGAATATGGTGTAGAAAGCATCTACGAACGTACCCTACGCCGCATCAACCGCGGCCACACATGGGCCGACAGCATCGATGCCATACGTCGCACCGCCACCTGTGGCATACCTGTAGGCGTACACCTCATCATGGGTCTGCCCGGCGAGAGTATCGACGACATGATGGCGGAAGCCGACGCCATGTCGGCACTGCCTATCACCACACTCAAACTACATCAGCTGCAAATCATCCGCGGCACAGCCATGGCCGACGACTACGCAGAGCATCCTGCCGACTTCGTGCGCTTCACACCCGACAGCTACGCCCGCTTCATCGCCCAATTCGTCGGCCGCACTCGTCCCGACATCATCTTCGAGCGCTTCACCAGCCAGTCGCCGCCCCACCTGCTTGCAACCCCCGGATGGGGACTCAAGAACTACGAGTTCGCCGAGTTGGTCAGGAAATATATCGAGAACGACCACACGACGTAAATCTTATGACCTATTTCGGATAAAACACAAAGCACGGCACATCATCCCTTCACCCTCACAATCCGAGTGAAAAGGGAATGATGTGCCGTGCATTGTGCATATCGGCCAACTCATGCTATACTATATACGCATGTCAGATGTAGTCCGGTTTTGGTTAAACCCGTCGTAATCCATATTTCTTCAACGACGAGGGGAAAGTCTTGCGTATCCTACTTACCATGGCATACGACGTATGCATACTTCCATCAGGTCTCACTGCCTTGGCATACGGATAGCCATCGGTTGCCACCACTACCTCGCCTTGTTCATAGCCCAACACACGATAGGTGTTTCCATACTGGTTGTTGAGCAGCAACACATTCTTGAATATCGAATATTTGCTGCCCAGCAACACTTCGTTGCGGGTAAACTTGAAGTTGAGCATCGGCATCGACTTGCGCAGCATATATCCGTCGGCAGAGCGAAACACATCAAACTCGCCCAATTGCTCGTATGTGGGACGTTCGGCATACATGCGTCCGCCTTGGCCGTCATACCACATGGTCTTGCCATCGCGGTCTGTTGCCATAAAGAAGTCGCCATCTTGCTTCACTCCGCCAAACAAGCAGGCATTCACGTCGCGGCCCGTGTTGTCTATTATGGTTTTTCTGCTGCCATATACCTCATAGGGATACGTGGCAAGTACATAATATGGTGGTTGCAATGGCTTCATATCTACAAACAAAGCATTACATGTCACTGCACCATCCTTCATGACGCCATACCGCCCGTTCTGAAGGAATATCTCCAACCCCGTGTGGCGCTCGCCACGACGTTTTATATGTACCATGTCGGCATTAAGCAATGTCTTCGAATCCTTCTCACTGTCAACCACCAAACGCACCACATCGCTACCCAGTCCCATGCCACGCACCGTGCCATCATACATACCGTGCCAGTCGCGATTGTCGGTGGGCAGACCGAAAGTCTGATACAGTCCCACCTGGTCAAGTATTATCACACAATCCTTGCCACTGCTACGGCGCATGCCGCGACCCACCTGCTGCAGGTATTTCGACAACGAGAGCGTAGGTCGTGCCAGCTGGATGAATTCCACTTCGGGACAATCGAAACCCTCGCTGAAGATATCCACATTCACTATCACGTCAATCTCGTTCCGTCGGTATGCCTCGACCATATTCCGTCGCTCGGCAGCCGGTGTTCCCGATTCTATCCAGCAGCTCTTTATGCCATGACGTGAATAATACTGGGATATATGTTCGGCGTGAGCCTTATCTATGGCATAAACTATGCCTTTCTTTCCTCTGACATACGTTTTATATGTGTCGTACAGATGCTCAATACTCTCTTCATTATCCATCACCAGCGCCATCTCTTTCGTCTGATAGTCACCGTCTGCCCCACGTTTCGTCAATCTCCCCACCTGTCGCATCATCAAGCTGTCGGGACGTGCCGACACATATTCAAAGTCCGACAACCACCCACGCTCTATGAACCACGATATAGGCCATGACTGCAGCAACACATCAAACAAATCCTTGAATCCCTCACCGCTCATCCTGCATGGCGTAGCAGTCAGTCCCAGGAACTTAGCCTCCGGCCATCTGTCCCACAACTCCCTGTACGTCCGTGCCTGAGCATGATGCGCCTCGTCGATAACGACCAAACCAA
>CAMVDC010000172.1 GCA_947166155.1 uncultured Prevotellaceae bacterium
ATTTATAAGGGGCTCTGTAGCTCTCGGCTGTAGGCTCGGGCTTGAGAGCCTCGACGGTCTTGCTGATATTTGCTTGCAATTCAGCATTCATCTTTCCTTCTGGAACTGCTGCTACGAGGGCCTCAGCCATCTCAGGAGTGACGGTTGTGAGTGGGCCGTAGTAGTAGAGACGGAAATTGTCGAATCCTGCATAGGTCTCGTTTGCTGAAGTGAAGTTTCCGCTTGATGACTTTGTGTTCTTCACACCGATGGTCACAGGCTCGTCGTCGAGTACGAGGAATTCCACTTCGTTGTCGTACATGCCACGCTTGAATGCATCGGCAAACGCATCGGAGTTGTTTGGCAGATAGATGGTCTTACCGTCAACCGAGTGGTTCGACCATGTACCCGAGCCAGCCTCGTCGAGCCACTGGCTGGTGAGTGCCACCACGTTCTGCTCCACGTCGCCTGCCACGATGTAGCAGTAGTTTTCCTGATCTGCGACTGCAACGGTCACCGAGTTGGCATTGCTGCCAGGACGCGAGAAAGCCTGAACCTTGAGGTGATAAACGCCTGGTTCAAGTCCGGATACAGTTTGATGAGCATCAAACACACAGTTGAAGCCGGTGTAAACAGGGTTGCCTGTCGATACAGCCTTCACACCATTGCTGCCACCCGATGCGGTGATTGACCATCCGGTAGTACCGTCGTTAAGGTTTGGATTGGTGATTTTTTCTGTCACGTCGACCGGGTAAGTAGTTTCACCACCATCGTCGTCGCTCAAAGCCCAGAATGCAAGTGGCAATACAAGGCATGATACCAATAGTAGTAATTTTTTCATAGGATTAACAGATTTGATATTAGTGAATGATTACGTATTTATTTTACGACGCAAAGATATATAAACTTTTTTGTGTATGCAAGCATCTATTAAAAAAAGTTAAGTCTGACGAAAATATTTATTCTCATCAGACTTGAAATGCCACATCGTTTTTTCGAAATGATGCTACATATTGTGCCTCCACACTGCATTCCGGCCCTCATCGTCGGCATAAATGATGTAGGCCTTCAGTTCGGGATGATGGCTGAGCACTTGCTGAGTGTGGTCGAGTCCGAGCACCATGAATGCAGTAGCATAGGCATCGGCGGTAGCACAGTTGGGTGCAAGCACCGTGGCCGATAGTATGTTGTGCTGCACGGGGCGTCCGGTTCTGGGGTCAATGGTGTGTGCATAGCGGCGGTCGCCCTCAACATAGAAGTTGCGATAGTTGCCCGATGTGGCCATCGATATGTCGGTGATGCTGAGCACTTCCTCTATTTCCTGGTTCTTGCCCGTGGGGTCGGGGTCGGGTTTCACGATGCCTATATTCCACGATTTGCCCTTTGGGTTGTGTCCTTTCACGCGCACTTCGCCTCCTATCTCGACCATGTAGTTACCGATATGTTTTGCTTCGAGCAGTTCGGCCACCACATCGACTCCGTAACCTTTTGCTATGCCACTGCAGTCGAGCATTACAGAAGTGTCGGCCTTGTTGAGCACGGAGCCTGTGAGCCACACTTTTTCCATGCCTACATACTGCAAGAGGCTGTCGATGAGTTGGTCGGTGACATTCTCTTTGTTCTTAAATCCAAATCCCCACGCATTGACGAGCGGTGCGACTGTGATGTCGAAAGCCCCATGGGTATCGGCCGATATCTGTTTTGCCAGGGTGAAGACGGTATTGAACGCGCTGTCGGTCGCGCTGCCGGTGTTGTTGTTGATGTGTGATATCGTAGAGTTGGGATTGAATGGCGAGAGCGAGTTGTCGACACGGTGCATTGCGTCTTCAATCGAGTCTTGCAGGTCGGCCTCGTATTGATATGTGATGTGATAGAACGTGCCGAATATAGCGCCTTCGCATTTCTGATATTCAGTAGTATTCTCCTTTTCGTCGGACGGCTTACCGTCCTTGTTTTGCATCACGACATACACGGTACCGGCGATGAGGAGCAACAGCAGCGGGATGTGCCACCAGCGGAATCGGTGTGGCTCGGCCGGTTGGTCGAGTTGGCGGTTGAGTTCCTTATTTAGTTTTGAGAGCATTGACATATTAATGAATAATTAATAATGAATAATGAATAGTGGCTACAATCAATAATGAATAGCAACCTCCCCCACCACTTACGAAGGATGGGCTTACAGCCTCAAGTCGAATATCAGGTTATACGTACCTCCCCAGCACGAGGTGTTGGTGGTGGTACCGTAGCCGGGGATGTAGTAGGGTCGCGAATGGTCGTGCTCGCCCACTTTCAGTTCTTTCTTGTAGCGCACGCTCCACCCCATGTGGAAGTACTTGAGTATCTTTACCTGCACGCCCAACACAAGTTCGGCCCAGTGACACGTTGACGTGACGTCGTGGTAGTCGAACGGCGCAGTGCCGCCCCAAATGGGGTCGGTGATGAGGGGGCCGCTCATGTCGTAGTTGAATTTCGACAATCCGTATCTCAACCCCACCATCATGCGGTTGTCCTGACGGCGATTCTTCAGTATGTTGTAGTCGAGGCCTACTCGCATGAACGGTGCAGATGTGGAATAATGTATCTTGGTGTTATCGTCGGTGTGGTCACACTTGGCATATCCCACCTCGACAATCGGATAGTATTGGTTTTTGATGCTGAGCCTCAGCGCGGCTTCCACGCTGCCTTTCTTCGAGATGGCATAGAATATGGGGCCAGCGATGTCGGCCGAGAGTGTGAATCCCTGCAGGGTCGGTATCTTCATTTCTTCCTCGACTTGCTCCACGTATTGCGATGCTTGCATCGTGTCGGTTCCCACCACGATGTTGATGTTGTTGACGGCCGAGTCGACTTGTGTCACGATGTTTCGTCGCGTGACGTCTTGTGCCTCCACGGCCATTGCAGTCAACATCACTGCAAGGCATACCACGGCTCTATTCAGCCACTCCGTTGAAGTATATCTTGACATTTTCATTTCCTTTATAGTCGACGAGTGGGTTAACGATTTCTACGTGGTCGATTGCTGCATCGGTGGCTTCGATGTCGCTCAGGTGGTGGAAGTAGTGGGTGCCACATTCGGGCAGTTCCACATGAGCATAACCTCGGTGAGCAACAATGATTGTGTCGTTGCGGCTTATGCTGGAGTACTTGAATACCAGCGTGTCGGCAGCATTGAAGTAGCTCATCGGGAGTTGTATGTGATCGTGTGTGGATGATTGGTTGACGAGTATAGTGTCGCGTCTCACGGTGGTGGGCGTCTCGCTATAGCCATTGATCACGAGTGTGGAGTCGGGTGTATCGAGTGTTACGGTCAGTTCGCCCAGTTTGCGATACACGTATACGGTCTTATGCCCCGGCATGAGTGTAGTGACGGTGATGGTGTCGGTGTATGTGACGGCATTACCCTCGATGTCGTAGAAGTAGTAGTTGCATAGCACAGTGTTCTCCAACGGGCAGTTGTTGGATGAGCAGGATGCAAGCACTATTGCTGATACGGAGCAAAGAAGTATGAGCGGCTTTATGTTCATTTAGCTTTATATTGTTTTTTCCACCTGATAGTTGTTTCTCTCGGGCGAGTTGCGGCTTATCATGTCGCCCAGGAATCCGGCTACAAAGAGTTGGGTGCCTATGAGCATGGTGGTGAGCGATATGTAGAAGTAGGGAGAATCGGTCACGAGGCCCGGGTTGTTGCCGTTTGCCATGGCTATGAGCTTGTAGGCACCGACTATTGCTGCTGCTACGAATCCGAGGAAGAACATGATGGTGCCGAGGAATCCGAACACATGCATGGGCTTGAGGCCGAAGGTGCTGATGAACCAGAGCGACATGAGGTCGAGGTATCCGTTGACGAAGCGGTTCCATCCCATGAATTTCGACACTCCGTGCTGGCGTGCCTGGTGGTGTACTCGCTTTTCGCCTATGCGTGTGAATCCTGCGTTCTTGGCCAGATAGGGCATGTAGCGGTGCATCTCGCCATACACTTCGATGGCCTTGGTGAGGTCCTGACGGTATGCCTTGAGGCCGCAGTTGAAGTCGTGGAGGTTGTGTATGCCGCTCACCCGGCGTGCCGTGGCGTTGAAGAGTTTGGTTGGTATGGTTTTCGACAGGGGGTCGCCCTTCGAGCGATTCATCTTGTAGCCGCTCACCAGGTCGTAGCCGTCTTCGGTGATCATGCGGTAGAGCTCGGGAATCTCGTCGGGGCTGTCTTGCAGGTCGGCATCCATGGTGATGACCACATCGCCCATAGCGCGCTGGAAGCCCTGGTAGAGGGCTGGGCTCTTGCCGTAGTTGCGACGGAACTTGATGCCGTGTACTTCGGGATATTGTGCTGCCAGTTGCTCTATGACTTGCCACGAATGGTCGGTCGACCCATCGTTGCAGAAAATGACTTCGTAGCTGAAGTGGTGCTCGTCCATCACCCGCTTGATCCAGGCGTGGAGTTCGGCGAGCGACTCTTCTTCGTTATAAAGTGGTATGACTACTGATATGTCCATATCTGTATGATTGTCTGTTTACTTTTTATCTGTTAGCGATATATTATCGTCTGTTTTCTTTTTATCTGTTAGCGATATATTATCTATTGTATATTATCTATTATTTCTCTCGGCCCTCACTTTGGTATCATCACTTTGACTGCCTTGCGGTGGGCCACGAAGGCTACGGGCAGGGTGAAGAGCAATGAGAAGAATATGTTGTTTTCAAACAGCGCCAGGGCTATCTGCATAGGTGTGAGCTGGCTTATTGCGTCGAACTGGTCGCGCGCGGTAAGCAGCATGTCGTTGGCTCCGATAGCTTTGTATTGTGCTTCGGCTTCGGGCGAGAAGAGCGTGGTGTGGAACGCATTGAGCAGTTGGCCGTTGTCCATGTAGGTGAAGTAGACGAGGTGCCCCACCCCAGCCAGCATGCTGGCGTATGTGAACATGAGGAAAGCAAAACATCCTGCCACAAATGCCGATACTCGTTCGCCTACATCGAGGTGTTGCTTGAATCGCCATGCGAGGTAGAATGGCATGACAAGGGCCAGAGTTCCGACAGCCATGCCTGCCATCATGGCGAAGAGGTTGCCGCTCACGATGACGAATACGAAGCATGCAAAGGCTGTGAGCCATGCTGCTCCGAGGAATGTTCCGTATTCGATGGCAAAACTTTGAGCCATCTTGTAGTGTTCTGGGTTCATTTCTTTGCTTATGATTTTTTATCCTTGAGGCCAAACCTCAAGGCACAAACGACACGAACGGGGCGAAAGGCCGAAGGCGCAGGGGCGAAAGGCCGAAGGCGCAGGGGCGAAAGGCCGAGGACGCAGGGGCGAAAGGCCGATGACGCAGGGGCGA
>CAMVDC010000173.1 GCA_947166155.1 uncultured Prevotellaceae bacterium
GCATGATGCGTGTGGCGGTCTCGATGAGGTTGTGTTTCAGTATCTTCGACACGAACGGGAACGAACGGCTGGCGCGCAGGTTGCACTCGATGACTTTCACCGTCTGACCCTTTGCGAGGTATTGTATGTTGAACGGTCCGCTTATGTTCAACTCCTTGGCTATCTGTCGGCTTATCTTCTTGAGCTGACGTATGGTGGAGTAGTAAATCTGTTGTGCAGGGAACACGAGTGTGGCGTCGCCCGAGTGTACGCCGGCAAACTCGATGTGCTCGCTTATGGCGTATTCCACTATCTCGCCGTTCCTGGCCACGGCATCAAATTCTATCTCCTTCGTGTCTTGCATGAACTGACTGACAACCACCGGGTAGTCCTTGCTCACCTCGGTGGCAGCTTGCAGGAATCGCTCGAGTTCTTCGTCGCTGTAGCACACGTTCATCGCTGCACCCGAAAGCACGTAGGATGGACGCACGAGGACTGGGTAGCCCACTTCCTGTATGAACTCCTTGATGTCGTCGAGCGATGTCAGCGCGCGCCATGCCGGTTGGTCGATGCCCAGCTTGTCGAGCATGGCCGAGAACTTGTTGCGGTTTTCAGCGCGGTCGATGCTCACAGGCGATGTCCCGAGTATAGGCACATCCTGTCGGTAGAGCTTCATAGCCAGGTTGTTAGGTATCTGTCCGCCCACACTGACGATTACTCCGCGCGGACGTTCGAGGTCGATGACATCGAGCACACGTTCGAACGAGAGTTCGTCGAAGTAGAGGCGGTCGCACATGTCGTAGTCG
This sequence comes from uncultured Prevotellaceae bacterium, assembly GCA_947166155.1. Classification (GTDB taxonomy): domain Bacteria; phylum Bacteroidota; class Bacteroidia; order Bacteroidales; family Bacteroidaceae; genus Colivivens. Next base: position 786 of record CAMVDC010000173.1, read on the forward strand.
GTCGATACCGTCTCGGGGTTGTAGTTTATCATGATGCTCTTGTAGCCCAGTCGGCGTGCGGTGTTGATGGCATTGACCGAACACCAGTCGAACTCTACCGACGAGCCTATGCGATAGGCACCACTGCCCAGCACCACGACCGACTTCTCGCCGCTGTAGTAGTTGACGTCGTAGCCCTCGGTGCCGTAGGTCATGTAGAGATAGTTGGTCAGTTCGGGATGTTCGCCGCCCACAGTCTCTATGCGCTTCACGGCAGGCAGGATGCCGAGGCCCTTACGGTATTTACGCACTTGCAGGTTGGCCTGCTCCATGTTGCCCGATGGCTTGAGCACGAAGCGTGCTATCTGGAAGTCGCTGAATCCGCAACGCTTCACCTCGCGCATCAGTTCGGGAGTGATTTCCTCCAATGTGTTGAGTGCTTGCAGCTCATGTTTCAAGTCTACGATATGTTTCAGACGGCTTATGAACCACACGTCAATCTTCGTCAGTTGCTCGATACGCTCCACCGTGTAGCCCTCTTCCAATGCCTGTGCGATGGCAAAGATGCGCAGGTCGGTAGGGTTGGCAAGCTCCTCGTCGAGGTTGTCGAAGCGTGTGTGGTCGTTGCCCACAAATCCGTGCATGCCCTGTCCTATCATGCGAAGGCCCTTCTGTATCATCTCCTCGAACGAACGTCCGATAGACATTATCTCGCCCACCGACTTCATCGAAGACCCAATCCGACGGCTCACGCCCGAGAACTTGGTGAGGTCCCAACGCGGTATCTTGCAAATCATGTAGTCGAGGCTCGGAGCCACGTAGGCCGAGTTGGGTGTTCCCATCTCGCCAATCTGGTCGAGCGTATATCCCAACGCAATCTTGGCAGCCACGAATGCCAGCGGATAGCCCGTAGCCTTCGATGCCAGTGCCGACGAACGGCTCAGACGGGCATTGATTTCGATGACGCGGTAGTCGTTGGTCTCGGCATTGAACGCAAACTGAATGTTGCATTCACCTATTATATTAAGGTGTCGCACCGTCTTGATGGTCAGCTCTTGCAACATCGTCACCTGCTCTTGGGTGAGCGAACAGGTAGGAGCCACCACAATCGACTCGCCCGTGTGAATGCCCAGCGGGTCGAAGTTCTCCATCGATGCCACGGTGAAACAATGGTCGTTCTTGTCGCGAATGCACTCAAACTCAATCTCTTTCCATCCCTTCAGCGACTCCTCGACCAATATCTGCGGAGCAAACGTGAACGCACTCTCGGCCAGCGAGCGGAATGTCGCCTCGTCGGGACATATGCCACTGCCAAGACCTCCGAGGGCATAGGCCGAACGTATCATGATAGGGAAGCCAATCTCGTGGGCAGCACGCAAGGCATCGTCCATATTCTCCACTGCATGGCTCACAGGTGTCTTCATGTCGATTTCGTCGAGCCGGTGCACAAAGCGGTCGCGGTCTTCGGTGTCCATGATGGCTTCGACCGACGTGCCAAGCACCTCAACACCATATTTACTCAGTGTGCCGCTCTGGAAGAGCTCGGTGCCGCAGTTCAACGCAGTCTGACCTCCAAAGGCCAGCAGAATGCCGTCGGGGCGCTCCTTCTCGATGATTTTGGTCACAAAAAAAGGTGTCACTGGGAGGAAATAAACCTTGTCAGCAATACCTTCACTGGTTTGAATAGTAGCGATGTTGGGATTGACGAGAACCGAACTGATACCTTCTTCCCTCAAAGCCTTCAATGCCTGAGACCCCGAATAGTCGAACTCGCCTGCCTGGCCAATCTTCAGTGCCCCACTGCCGAGCACAAGAACTTTCTTTAGCTGCTTGTCCATTGTCTTTTTTGAGTTTTTAAGTTTGTGAGTTTTTGAGTTTATATGTGTTTGTGTGTGAGTTCGTGAGTTTGTGTATGTATTTCTTTTCGGCGTGCAAAGTTACGAAAACTTTTTCATCTCACAACCACCACATAGCGAAAAAGATGAGGAAATGATAAAAAAAACGTCGGCAAGACATATTTTTTTCTCTTTTTGTTTGCACGGGTTGCGGAAAAACCGTATCTTTGTGACGTAAAAAAACAAGTGCCCGGCTCGCAAACGCTAACCGTAATCGCAACGCGTATAACCAAATCATAAATAAATCATAACTAACAAACCTATTATTAACACTAATTAATCCACACACACTATGAAGAAATTCTACTGCAAGATGCTGTCTCTCGTAGCACTGATGTTCGTGTCGGTAGCTGCCATGGCTCAACACAAAGTCGAGATAGCAGAACCCGAAAAGGGCGACTATGCAACAACCAACACCACCTTCTCGCTTTCCGAGATAGCTGCTGAGTTGGGAGTGACAAAAGACGAACTCGTAGCCGCATTCGAGACATGGTATGCCGACGGAGCATACAGCGGAACACCCGAGTTCTTTGCTCTGGCCGATGCCGAGGGTAAGACTATCTCTACCACCCACTCGGCCAACTCTGGCGGATAATACATGGATGCCAACGGAAGCCTCGCATACTGGGGCAACGGCGCACCATGGTACGTGCAGCTCGACTGGGATGATGAAGCCGACGAAATCTACATCATGATTGGTCAGAACGCAAGCGTGAAACTCGATGTAGGCAGCCACTACCAAGCCTATGTGGCCATCAACGTGGGCGAGAAGCAAGTGCTCTTCTTCCTCGACTTCACAATCACCGAGCGCGAAGGACTCATCGTGGAGCCCGTGCCATTCCTCTCACAGATTGAAGTCGTAGGTCGCACAAAATTCGAAGTCACCCAAGAACCCAACAACGCATGGTACCGACACTACTACACCACGAGTGTCGAGGGCATGGCAGCTGCTTTGGGCATCGACCCCGAATACCTGGCTGCCAACATGCGCGACATCATCTATGCCAAGGCCTACGACAATGAGCGCGAAGCATTTGCCGACCAACTCGTCAACACACTCACAGCCACACCTACACCTGGATTCTGGTTCGGAACCGGAGTGCTGCTCGAGGGCGAAGAAGAAGAGAGCGCCGAACTGCAACACGCACCCTATGGCTCAAGCGACAAGTTCTGGGTGGCCGACATCCAGTACTTCGACGACGATTCACTCTCATTCTGCATGGGACAATACCCCGACGGATGGCAGATGGGCGAGACACACAATGCCGAAATCTACTACCTGTGGGGCAACAAGGCATGGGTCGTTGAATACGTACTCACTGTCGACGTGCCTCACGACGACACCATCGACGCACTCACATTCCTGGGCAAGATGGGAATCACTGCCGAGCGCGACCCACGCAAGGGCTACACACCCGACACCATAATCTTCAACACCGACGAACTCTTCAAAATCCTCGGAGCTGAAAGCATACGCGACATTCGCGTGGCTACCAACGACCAATATGGCAACCTCACAAGCGAATACACTGCCGACACCACAGGCTTCTGGTTCCTGCCAACGGGCGAAGTGACAACACACTCGGAAGGACGCAAAAGCTTCTACATCGACTATGTCGACTCGCTCAAGGCATTCGCCGTGGGTAACATGCCAAATGCATTCACAGGCGGCGAAGAGTGTAAGGCTTCCATCTACTTCATCAAGGATGGCAAGTACTACGAATACGCATTCGAGTTCACCATTAAGCAGCCCGAATACACCATCGAGACATGCGAAGTGACCGAGATGGACCTCGCCGTACGCCTCATCCCGTCAAAGAGCGGAGGTGCATGGGAAGTGGGACAGACCGACATGAAGCCCTACGAGGAAGTGCTCGGAACTGCCAACGGATTGCTCTACGGCCTCGATGCATCGGGCGCACTCACCAACGCATATTCAGTGAGCGAAGCAAACAACGGTGCAACTGGAGGCGGATTCTGGATGAGTCCTGAAAACGAAGAACACTACGCCTACGCTGCATCATATCAAAACACCGACGAAAGTTTTGGCGCATTCGCCATGTGGTACTATCGGAGCCAGATACACTGGTTCGTATGTCCGGGACGTCGCAACCCAGGCGAATACTCAACCGCCACCTTCTACGTCTACAACCTATGGGACGGCAAGGCTCTGAAACTCAACGTCACACTCAACTTTGTTGACCAAATCGTCGAAACTGTGGGCGAGAGCGAAATCCTGCTCCCTGCACGCGATACAGAAGAGACCAGCGACATGGCCGAGACCACCTACGACTTCACCGACATGTATAAGGCACTGGGCTGCACAGCCGACGAATTTGCTGCCAACGGCTCATGGGGAGTGCTCGACCCCGACAGCGTATTCGTAACACGCCAGGACGCTGTAAGTCGTGAACTCTACGACGAAATCCTCGGATTCCCAATCAATGCCGACGGACTGCTCGAGACCGAAGACATCACTGCTGCATACTGCTACGTCGACTTCATCGAGGGACGATTCGTGTCCTACACATCCGACGATGCCTACATCGACACCCCATGCCTCGTCACATTCTATGCACGCTACGGAAGCAAGCTCTACAAGCTCAACGTCATCGTGAGCCAAAGCGTGCCAGTTGCCATCAACACC
>CAMVDC010000174.1 GCA_947166155.1 uncultured Prevotellaceae bacterium
GACTCCTTAGAATCAAATTATCTGATTCTCTAAGGAGTATAATGAGAAAAGGAGATAGTAACACCCCATGCGGAAGCCCTCCTAAACTCGCATGACTCCTTAGAGCCTAATTCTATTTCACTTATCAGCGGTTCTTGATGAGCACTATCATCTTGAGGGCGAAATCGAAGAAGATGATTTTTGCGTTGCCGTTTTGGGCGATGTCGCGATAGCAGAGCTGTAGTTCGTCCATGATGCCGATAACGTTGCGCTCGTTGATATATGGTGCGAACTTGACGGCAAACTCGGCTTCGTGGCGGTTCATGTAGTTGAGGTCGGGGTTGTGGAAATTGTAGATGAAGTTCTCGCGTATCATGCGCTGGCAGTAGTCGAGGAATCGTTTCTGACGTTCGCGTCCCATGGCTGCCACGTCTTCGCTCCATTTCTTCATCTCGCGCACTCGGCGTGTGTAGCTCAGTCGCATGAGGCTCTTGAAGAGTTCGAGCATCTGCTCGTCGTCGCCTCCGCCGGAAATGTGTCGCAGCGCAGCGCAGATATTGCCTCGGCTGGTGTGGGATATGTCGGCTGCCATCTGTGGGTCGACCTGATAGTGGTCGGTAAGTATGGCTTGGATGTCGGCCTCGGCGAGTGGTGGCACTTCGATGGTTTGGCATCGGCTGCGAACGGTGGTGAGCATCTGTTCGGGGTGTTCGCTCACGAGCAGGAATACGGTCTGTGCTGGTGGTTCTTCGAGGAGTTTGAGCATCTTGTTGGCACACTCGGCATTCATCTTCTCGGGCAGCCAGATGATGACGACTCGATAGCCTCCCTGGTTGGCTTTCAGGCTCAGCTTGCGCAGCAGTGCTTCGCTTTCTTCGACATAGATGGTGAGTTGCTGGTTGTCGGCTCCGATGGCGTCCATCCATTCTTTGTAGCCGAAGTAGGGGGTGTTGAGCACCATGTCGCGCCACTGACGCACAAAGGCATCGCATGGTGTGGGCTTGGAGTCTTTCTTGAATACCGGGAATGAGAAGTGGAGGTCGGGGTGCTCGAGGCGTGCCATCATGGCAGGTGCTCCCAGCAGTCGGTGTGCCACCTGTAGGGCGAGGGCGTATGCTCCGTTGCCTTCGGGGCCGGCAAGGAGCAGTGCGTGTGGCAGGCGTCCGACGTGGATTTCAGCGTTGAGGCGGTTGCTTATTGCTTGGTTTACTATGTAGTTCATAACAGTTGGCTGAGGATTTTACGTATGCTGTCGGTTGCCGACATGGTGTAGAAGTGTATGGCTGGTATGCCGTGAGCCTGTAGGTCGCGACACTGGTCGACGGCCCACTCCACTCCTATGTGTGCTATCTGTGACTCGTCGGATGCGCTGGCAGCTGCTTCGGCCAGTGGCTGTGGTATGTCGACATGGAATGTCTTGGGCACGACGGTGAGTTGGCTGCGCTTGGTGAGTGGTTTGAGCGCGGGGATGATGGGCATGGTGACTCCTGCCTTGCGTGCTCGCTCCACGAACTGGTAGTAGCGTGTGTTGTCGTAGAAGAGTTGTGTGACGGCATATTTGGCTCCGAGGTCTTGTTTCAGTTTCAGCACACTGATGTCGGCATCGAGGTTGGGTGCTTCTTCGTGTTTCTCGGGATATGCAGCGACTCCGAAAGTGAATGGTGTGCCTTTTACTTTGATTTCCGATCCGTCGATGAAGTGTCCGCCGTTGAAGTTGTTGATATGTTCGATGAGTTCGGTGGCATGGCTGTAGCCTCCGGGCTCGGGTCGGAACTGTCGTTCGTCGGCTGCCTTGTCGCCGCGTAGTGCGAATATCTCGGTCATGCCGAGGAACTGCAGGTCGAGCAGCATGTATTCGATGTCGTCGGCTGTGAATCCTGAGCAGACGAGGTGTGGCACCACCTTTATATTATATCGTTGCATGATGGCGCTTGCCACGGCTATGGTGCCGGGTCGGCGGCGTAGTCGTGAGCGATGGAATGATCCGTCGGGTTGTTCGGTGTAGACGTATTCGCTGCGGTGGGTTGTGATGTTGATGTATTTTGGTCCGAACTCCATCAGCTGGTCGATGGTCGAGAAGAGGCTGCCGGTGCCGGTCCCCTTGAGTGGCGGTAGTACTTCGAATGAAAACTGAAACATGATGATATTTACTATTTGACGATTTACTATTTACGATTTATCCGACGATTTGTTTTTTTAATGCTTTATAGCCGCAATGCTCATTTACGAATTGTGCATCGACTCTTGTTTTGGCATTACAAAGGTAAGGATTAATTGATAATTGACAATTGATAATTGATAATTAATTGCTACTCGCACATATAAAAAATGGCGTCGAACGGAAAAAATCACCCTCAATGCATCATTTTGTTAGCAACTAACGATTGTCGGTTGACGATTATTTCGTACCTTTGCACCCGCTTTAGCGAAGCCGCTGTCTGAGGACGAGATACCAGAGTATGCTTCGTTGGAACATCATTAACCAATAAAAACAGAAGAATAGAATGGATTTGATTAAAATTGCCGAAGAGGCATTTGCCACCGGCAAAGAGTTCCCTAAGTTCAAAGCAGGTGACACTATCACAGTTGCTTACAAGATTATCGAAGGTTCGAAAGAGCGTATCCAGCTCTATCGCGGAGTAGTAATCAAGATTTCGGGCGAAGGCCAGAAGAAGCGTTTCACCGTCCGCAAGATGTCGGGCACTGTAGGTGTGGAGCGTATTTTCCCTATCGAATCGCCAAACATCGACAGCATCACTATCAACAAGGTTGGTAAGGTGCGCCGCGCTAAGCTCTACTACCTGCGCAACCTCACTGGTAAGAAGGCTCGTATCAAGGAGAAACTCGTGCGTAAGAACGTGGTCGAGGATTAATCGAGAGCTTGTCGCCAAGAGCGACGCCAGAAAAAAAACAGGAAAAGACATGTGCCCCATGTGCATCAAGATGCGCAAGGGGCACTTCTTTTTTTTATACATGCCTGGGGAGAGAGGGGGTCAGGGGGTATTGCCCAGCAGGCCTACGGCACGAAACATGGTGGCATAGGCTTCCACCTTGCGGTCGAAGGCCAGGGGATAGGCCCGCGACGAGGATGGCAGCCGCCACACCAGGAGTTGATGGTGGAGGTGGGTCACGACACTCTCGCCTACAGCCGGCGGGGTGTCGATACCGAGGGTGGCACACAGGGTGGAAGTGGCCAGCTGACCCGTAACGCCTATCACCCTCAACTCGGCAAGCGGAGCCGTGAGGGCCATGATGTCGGTGGGTGTGACGACTTGCAGGAAATGGTCGGACGCATTGTCGCGCAGGCGTCGCACTGCCGTGGCGGTGTCGTAGTAGCCGATGCCGGCCTGGGTGGCAAATGCCTTGATGAGGTCGAGGCGGAAACAGCGGCGGGCGGTATCGACAAAGTGGTTGCGGTCGCCATAAAAGGCAGCGCCCACAATGCGCCAGTGGTCGTTGTTGTAGTTAGGATAGAAGAAAGGCATGCACCACCGCTTTGCCTGTGGGGGAAAACTGCCGAGCATGAGCACCCGCGCCCCCGGGGGTAGGAAGGGTTGGAGCGGATGGAGTTCGACACTGATATCATGGGGCGAAGGGGTTGACGTGATGGTGTTCATAATGCAGTGTTTTTGGGGTGATGAATGAAGCGAGAAAACATGAGGGTCTCGACGTGCGTCGGAGAGTGCGCACTCGCGAGGCCGAGAGTGCGCGCTCGCAGGCCCGAGAGTGCGCACTCACAGGCCCGCGAGTGCGCACTCATTTTTGGGTGTCTGTATGGTCGTTGATATTCAAGCAGATAGGCAGTCGCAAAAAAACGGGCTTCTGGCACCTGCGTGAGGGGCGGTTCAGTTGGTGAGTTGAGCCAATTTGTCGACATTCAGACTTCGTGCCGAAGCATCGACAATCTCCTTGTATATGCCCCCTTCGTGATAGAGTTGGTCGGGGGTGCCCCACTGCTCCACACGGCCGTCGCGCAGTGCATAAGCCATGTCGGAGTCGATAATCTGACTTATGTTGTGACTGATAATGACCACGGTGCGACCATGCTTGATGGCATCGATGCTGGCCTTGATTTGCTCGGTGGCCACTGCGTCGAGGCTCGCGGTGGGTTCGTCGAGGAAGATGATTGGCGGGTCTTTCAGAAACATGCGTGCGATGGCAATGCGCTGTTGCTGCCCGCCCGAGAGGGCTGTGGCCTGGGTGTCGAACCCTCGTGGCATCGACATGATCTGGTCGAGTATGGATGCCTTGCGTGCTGCCTCGACCACCTCGTCGTGACTGGCCGTGGGGCGGCCGTAGAGTATGTTTTCCTCGATGCTTCCCTCGAATATGTGGTTCTTCTGAAGCACCAGCCCTATGTTGTCGCGAAGGACTCGGGTGTCGTAGTCGGAAAGTGGTATGCCGTCGAGGGTGATGGTGCCGCAATCAGGTTCGTAGAACTTGTCGAGCAGGTTGACGATAGTGGATTTGCCGGCTCCCGACAGTCCCACCAAGGCCGTGATCTGTCCGCTGCGGATGTTGAGGTCGATGCCGTGCAGTGCCTTGGTGCCGTTGGGATAGGTGAAGTCCACGCCTCGCATCTCGATGTCGCCCTTCACCCGTTCGGGGCGATAGGTGCCCGACGGCTCGATGTCGGCATCCGAGTCGAGAATGTCGAAGAACCCCTCGGCATAGATGAGCGCATCGTTGAGGGTGTCGAATATGCGCTGGAGCTGGGTGATGGGAGCCGTGACGTTGGCAAAGAGCATGACGTGGTACATGATTTTACCTATCGTCATGCCGGGATATTGTATGAGCACCAGGTAGGCGGTGAGGATGATAATGAGCACAGTGCCTACCTGCTGCACAAAACTCTTCATACCATCGAAATAGAACGAAGTCTTGCGCACCAACATCTGGTTGTCGGTGAACTGGGTCTGTATGTCCCACTGCTTGCCCGCCTCGACCCGCTCGCGATTGAACGACTTGATGACTCCCATGCTCTCGATGATGCCCACGATGCCGCTCGACTTCTGTTCGCGAAAACGTCGCATGTTGGAACGCCAACCCTTCAGCCGGCGGGCCTGACGTATGGTGAGGAAGATGTAGATAGGCACTATGAACAACGCCGTGAGACCCACATACACATTGGCTGCAAACATGAGTATCAGGGCCAGGACAGCACTGGTGAACAGCGGCAGGAGGTCGATGAAAACACTCTGAACCGTGGTCGAGAGGCTGCCCACTCCCTGGTCGATGCGAGTCTGGAGCTTGCCCGTCTCGTTGCCTGCACGCGAAAAGAAAGCCATGCGAT
>CAMVDC010000175.1 GCA_947166155.1 uncultured Prevotellaceae bacterium
TTTATAACCAAAGCATTGATGACACTGCGGTGCACGTTGCGTGGCAGTATTATCTTCTCGCCCTTCTTCGAAGCAGTGAGCACCATGGTTTGCACGGCCGATGTCGTTCCACCCACCATGAGGAATGCATGTGCAGCCCCAAATGCCTCGGCAGCCAGGTCTTCGGCCTCTTTTATCACAGATATTGGGTGGCAAAGGTTGTCGAGTGGTTTCATGGAATTTACGTCGAGCTCAACACACTGCTTGCCAAGCAATTTCACCAACTCAGGATTGCCGCGGCCGCGCTTGTGGCCAGGCACGTCGAAGGGCACCACGCGGTTCCTCCGAAACTCTACTAACGCCTCGTAGATGGGCGCATACATCTGATTATCCAAATCTTCTAACTTATTTGATGTTATGATGTCATGTGGTTTTGAGTGGGCAAAGGTACGAAAAATAAACGATTAGCACCTCCTTTTTTCTATGAAAAAAGCTGCAACCAATGTTTTTTGCAGCTTTTAAGTCCATTTTAACGTAATTAAACACCAGTTCGATGAACTACCATATTTTTCTTTTCACACCACATGATGCGCCAAGCATCAATTCTCTAATTCTCTAATTCTTGATTAAATTTTCCGCAACATTATGAATTATGCACTCACTTTACCATCACCGTGACTCCGTCTTGGTGATTCACGTTCGGCATAGCTCAAACATGTTTGGCTCTGCTCTCACTTAACCATCACCTTGCGGCTGCGGCCATCGCTGCCCACGATGACATTCAGCCCCGGCTGGGCAGCACGTCGCAGACGACCTACGAGGTCATAGACCCTGCGGGTGGACGACGATTCATCGTCAATGGCTATAGGACCGATGGCGGTCTCGTCCTCGATGGCCACTATCGACTTGAACTTGCTCCAGGGATAGGTATGCTGGAAGCGGTTGAGCAGGGATTTGCGGACATGGAGGGTGGCTTGCTCGGCTATGCCGGTCGGGCTTATAAGTTCAATACGTAGTGTATTGCCCGTTTCTCCAATAACATACTTATAACTGGCAAAAGCAAGATTATCCGCTTGAGGCACCGCGTCTGTAAGGCAATAGAAGTCTTTGAGATGAAAACATGATGCAAACGCATCTACATCTATTTGTTCAACTCCGCCCTCAATACGCACTGTTTCCAGATTTTCATTATACTCAAATGCAGAGCGTTCAATACTCTTTATATTTGGAGTGATGGTCACCGACTCGAGGCTTGCCTGATAAAAGCACCTCTCTCTTATAACACTCATCGCTGTTGGCGACTTGAATTTCATTATTGGTGTCAAAAAGAATGAAAACGCCTCCATATTCCTCAGTTCAGGTGGGAAATTGATGTTTGTGAGGTGTGCACAGGTGGAGAATGCTTCACGATCTATTTCCCGCAGACTGTTGGGCAGATGGATGGATGTGAGCTTCGGACACATGAAAAATGCCCTAACTCCGATACGAGTCACTCCCTCGGGAATAATTACGGTTCTTAGATTATCGCAATGGGCAAATGTTGTAGAGTTTATAGTTTGAATATTTTCGGACAAACTCACAAATTCTAAACTATTACAATCTAAAAACGCACCATCACCTAAATAAGTTACACTGGAAGGCAAGACAATCGATTCTATATTTGAATACTTAAAAACCTCTGCACCTATAGTCGTTACTGTATTGGGAATTATAATTGATTTCAACGGCAGTTTTCTTCCACCGATAGCATCATCGTCAATATACAGCAATCCTTCGGGTAAAACGAGTGAAGACAATCGTGGATAATGACCTGCTATGAATGTTCGTTGTCCTATTCCAATTACATGATATAAGGTCTCTGCATATTCAACAGTTGCTGGTACTACAACTGATGTTACACTTTGAGTACTTCCCTGATTATCGCTCTCATCATAAGTGACTTCTACACAAGGATAATCAACGTCCCACATTTCGTTATCAACGATATTGTAGTATAATCCATCAGATTCGAAATCGTAGGCAAATGATGATTTAGGTATTAATAAAAGGAAAAAAACTATAAATCTGACCATAACCTATATACTACTAACTATATGTAGCCAATCATCATTCTTATTAAATGATGATTGGCCATAAGTTGAAATTAATTTATTCTAAAGGATATTCCAAGCTTAACATGATCAATTAAGCCAAAATAGAAGTTCGTATTATAATCTAAATCATCATAAAATAAGTCTAAATAGGGCCAAGTAGGTTGAATATAATAGTAGTCATTCACATTCCAGAATTGTGAGTTAATAATATACTGAATACCTGTACCATAACAATGCCAATGTGTACTATATTCTGTATGACTATACTGAGGCCTACCTAATTGATATATACCAATATAATTATCTGCGGCATCAAACAGATATAAATTAATACCTAATTCAGTATACGGATTATGCGTATAATAGTCAAACTGCCATGTTGATGGGAAATAATATTCTACATAATAATCATTGCCATACGTAAAAGAATAGGTTGTTAATGGGGAACAATCATAACCGTAAGGACTAACCCATGGGATTGTATAGGTACCCGTACTGCCCGACATCTCAGATTGGAGTATTGCACCAAGGTCAACTACTACATTGCCCGAGGCATCCTTAACTTTTAAAACAAACCCGTCATACAAATCGGGATTGGAGAGATCAAATACCGCACTATCAGGATCGGCATTGAGATAGACACCAGAACCATAAAAGGTTTGAGCTTGCATCGTGGTCGTTACAATGATAAGCAACGAAAGGATTGTGATTTTTTTCATAATGTTTTAGTTTTTATTGTTTAATAAAAAAAATTACTTCGGCATCGCATCGTTGCGATTCCGTTGCAAAGATAAGGAAGTTTTTTGTATTATCCAAATTATTTGATGATTTATTTGCTTAAAAAGAGTTGATAGCAGTCCTTCGGCCTGTCACAGATCCTCTCGCTGCGCTCGGGATGACAAGTTGGAAAGTCCTACAATAAGGAACGGGCTTGATTTGAGTAAGATAATAGTAGTAGCAGTGCTTCGGCCTGCTAACGAGCCATTAATGCGGTCACACGCTCTGCCAACGTGGGATGCGAATAGCTGGTGAATACCACCACGGGGTGTGGTGTGAGGTTGGCAAGGCTCTTGGCCGACATCTTTTTCAATGCCGATGCTTCGCTCTCGCCCACCCCATGCATCTTTGCAAAATGGTCGGCTTGCCGCTCGTTGTGGCGCGAGCGTATACTCGATACGACTCCGAGTAGCATAGACAGCGGGGTGTAAAGCAATGAGAATATCGTGAGGTTGACATAGAACGAAGCTTCCTCACAACCAGCAGCTTGAGCAAGCGGCGCGCTGTCGAGACAGAGTCCGAGCAGGTAGAACGTGACGAGCGAAGTGATGGCTCCGGCGAGCATCGACTGGAGTATGTGATGGTGCTTGTAGTGACCAATCTCATGAGCAAGCACACCAACGATTTCGTCGGTGGTGAGTTGCTCAATGAGGGTATCGTAGAGCACTACTCGCTTCTGACGGCCAAAGCCAGTGAAGTAGGCATTGGCATGGGTCGAGCGCCGCGAGCCGTCGATCACATATATGTTTTTCAGATTGAAGTCCACCTTTCGCGCAAACTCCTCGATGGCGGTGCGCAGTTCGCCCTCGGGCAGTGGTGTCTGTTTGTTGAACAGGGGCACGAGCAGCACCGAATAGAAGTATTGCAGCACGGTGGTTATCAGAGTCGTGGTCGCCCATGCGATGATCCAGAACCACTGGGGCCACATGCCATAAATCCACACCACAAGTGCCAGCACTCCACCACCGAGCAGAGTGGTTATGCCCAGATTTTTCAGTGTGTCGAGAATGTATGTGCGCCATGTGGTAGTGTTGAATCCATAGCGTTGTTCGATGACGAATGTGTCGTAGAGGTCGATGGGCAGCGACACTACCCACCCCACGGCACCGAGCAAAGCGAAGAAGCAGAGCGAGCGAATAATCTGGCTGTCAGTCCATTCGCTCACCAAACTGTCGAGCCATCCGAATCCGCCAAAGGCGAAAACCATCAACACAAACAGCGTGCTCACCATGGTGGATATAAAGCCTATGCGCTTGTTGTCGCGGAAGTAAGCCTGCTGACGGGCATACTGAGCATCATCGTACAAGCCACACAGCACCTCTGGTATCTCGTTTTTCGACGCACGGATGTTGAGGAAACTCAGCGTCAGATCGTATATCAGCTCTATTATTACTATAGCAATTATAATCCAGTAAAACATGTTCTGCCTCCCTTTATCTACTATCGTTTTTATGCTACCACTGATTTTTTTTGCAAAGTTAAGTCATTTTTTCGAGAAAACGTATTGTCAATAGCAAAAAAATGCGTAACTTTGCACCCGCTTACGAAAAAGCACTGGGCTAAATACCCTGTAAAAATATTTTTTTCGAAAGCTTCATAGCAAGGTCAGACTCGCTAGCTCAGTTGGTAGAGCATCACACTTTTAATGTGGGGGTCTTGGGTTCGAGCCCCAAGCGGGTCACACAACAAAGGGGAAACGCAATGTTTTCCCTTTGTTGTTTTATGATGGTGAAAGGACAAAAAGTCGGACGGGAATCATCGTTTTTTTATACTTGAAAACTCACATCAAAACAGATGACTCGCACCCCCGCTACAGATACCTGTGGAGGGGGCAAAAAATGAGTGCGCACTCGCGGGGCTGTGAGTGCGCACTCTCGGGCCTGCGAGCGCGCACTCTCGGGCCCGAAAGTGCGCGCTCGTAAACAGGATTTCGTGCGGTCGTGGAAATGTGGTGCCGAAACCAGGTCGGACTGCCCCACCCTTCGGTCAGTTGATGAAGAGCAGTTCGCGATATTTGGGCAGTGGCCAGAGGTCGTTGTCGACAACCTCCTCGAGTTTGTCGATTGGGCGACGTATGGCAAACAACGATTCGGCTATATCGTGGTATGCCAGTGCCTTCTGATATACGTCGTCGATTTTGTTGGCAACCTTGCGGGCCTCAACCATAGCATCAACCTTGGTACGTATGTCGTGGACGAGGTCGCTCACCTCCTTCAGCAATTCCATCTCGGTCGAAGCCATCTCGGCGAAGTTGTCGGGATAGATGTCCTTGGTTTGGGTTATGATGTTGAGCAGTCGCGATTTATATGCCAATGCTGCCGGTATGATGTGGTTGATGGCCATACGTCCCATCACACGTGCCTCGATCTGCACCTTCTTCGTGTAGGTCTCCCATTTCACCT
>CAMVDC010000176.1 GCA_947166155.1 uncultured Prevotellaceae bacterium
AGGCAAGGCATATATCGAAGAGTCGTTCCTCAAGGCAGCCGAAGACCCCGTAGTGAAACAGATGGATGTCGAGGCACTCGATGCAGCCATCGAACACTCGCGCACCCTGATGCAAGAGGCCGCCAAACGCCTCGACTTCACCTTGGCTGCACAGTATCGCGACGAAATGCTCAAACTCGAAGAAATAAAACAAAGCCGCACTGCCGATGCATAGCATACTGAAACTGATTAAGGCATACACATTGCCCATCGCAATGATTACCGGTGTGTTGTCATACATCATATATATCAACATACCGGCCCTCGACCACACCCACCAACTCATGTCGGATGTGGTGAGCATCGCTCAGCCTGCACTCATCTTCTGTATGCTGTTCCTGGCCTTTTGCAAGGTACATCCACGCGAGTTGCGCCCCCACAGTTGGCAACTCAAACTCATACTCACCCAGATTCTTGCCTTCGTCGTTCTGGCCATACCCGCCATCATCTGGCACGATATGCCCGGACGTGTTATCATCGAAAGCGCCATGGTGTGCATGATATGCCCCACAGCCACTGCGGCATCGGTAGTTACGGGCCGACTTCACGGCAATGCCAGTTGTGTGGTAAGCTACACATGTGTCATCAACCTATGCTGTGCTGTCATCATACCGCTCGTCATACCACTGCTCCATGATCAAGAAGCGGCGCCAACCGACGTGTCGGCATTCACGGCATTCATCGATGCCTTTTCTGCCATCATCGGTCGTGTGTTCCCGCTGCTCATGCTTCCGCTCTTGCTGGCATTTGCCGTGCGCTACATGATGCCACGCCTTCACTGTTGGTTTGTCAAGGTGAGCTACACATCGTTCTATCTCTGGGCTGTTGCACTTGCCATCGCTTTGGCCATCACGACCAAGGCCATACACCACAGCCACGAGACCATGACTTCATACATTGGCATTGCGTTGGTATCGGCCCTGTCGTGCATCGCTCAGTTCTACCTCGGGCGAGTCATAGGCCGTCGACATGGCGAACCGATAGCAGGAGCACAGAGCCTCGGACAGAAAAACACGGCCTTCGCCATCTGGATGGCATACACGTTCATGACACCCGTCACCGCACTTGCAGGCGGATTCTATGCCATCTGGCATAATATCATAAACTCATATCAATTAATGAAAGCAAACAAACGATCATAAACATAATAACTGACGAAATATATGAAACGCATCACATTCATCTTAGTCATGGCTTTTACTGCCGTCACGATTCAAGCGCAACACCGCGACATCATGACCCGTTATGCCGATTCGCTTCGCAATGCCCTGACCACAATCAGCGACAACACTTCCAAAGGTGCTGACAACGAGACGATCAATCCATACTATTATCAGTTGTTCTTCCCCACTACCTATTACTCTGATGCCAGCAAGAATGCATTCTCACTGAATTCAGATGATGAATATAGCGATGTGAACCGTCAGTTACTTCAGTTCTATGCCCTACATCCCGAGTTCGTGAGCCATCACGACTCAGAGTTCAAAAACGAAAGCCTGCTGACCAACACTACCGACCCCAAGCCTGCCGAGGAAATAAAGCAGGTCATCAGTCAGGCCAAGACCGAGACGGCACCCACCGATATCAACACCGACGATATCGACATAGGGCTCGAGGTGAAGCGTCCTAACTTCTGGAAGGTTACAGGCAACTTCTCACTCCAGTTCACTCAAAACTATTTCTCAGAGAACTGGTATCGTGGTGGCGACAACAACAACACGATGCTGGCTTCCGTATTATTAAATGCCACCTACAACGACACCAAGCGCATCACCTGGGAAAACAAGCTCGACATGCGGTTGGGGTTCATCACCACAAAGTCCGACACATGCCACTCGTTCCTCACCAACAACGACCGCATACAGTTGAATACAAAGCTGAACATCAAGGCAGTGAAAGCTTGGAACTACACAATATCGGGCGAGGCCAAGACCCAGTTCCTGCCCGGACATCGTGCCAACAACCGCCTCACATACTCCAAGTTCATATCTCCACTCGATGTTTACATATCAACCGGTATGGACTTCAAGCCTACATTAAAAAACGGCAACACCCTCTCGGTGGCAATACTGCCGCTCTCTTACAAGTTGAGATACATCGGTTCACACAACGAAAACATTCATAAGGTCTACAACTTCGTCAACCGTACCACAACCCAGGACTACGGTTCGAAGCTCGAAGTGAACTGCAAGCTCAACATCGTGAAAAACCTCTCGTGGAGGTGTCGTAGCTACTGTTTCACATCCTACGAATACGTTGAAGCCGAACTCGAGAACGTTTTCACTTTCTCGTTCTCCAAGTACATCAGTTCAGAACTCAACACCCTTTGGCGATTCGACGACAACCGCCCTGCTAAGTACTACGACGACAACCTCGGTTATTTCCAGTTTAAGGAGTTTCTCACATTCGGACTCAAATATAGTTTCTAATGTCAGACATCAGCACATTATTCAACAAAATATCATCGCTTGCAGCCGATGTACTCAATCCCGACGACATTCAGCATCTGACCGACATCATCGAGCGCTGCGACCTCACATCGACGCCACCCACTCAGCTACAGACTGAGTTTGGCCTCGACCCCATCACCTTCAACATGCAGACGGCACTGATATCCATCGACGAAATCGGTGCCAGCCGTGCCATGATACTCAGCATACTGCTGCACGAGTATGTAGGCAGGAACCTCATCACCGAGCACGATGTGGAGCGCCTGTTTGGCCACGACGTGATGCAAATCATTCATGGTCTGATGCGTGTCAACCAACTCAATGCACGCACCCCGAGCATTGAGTCCGACAACTTCCGCGACCTCATGCTCGCATTTGCCGAGGACATGAGGGTCATCTTCATCATCATAGCCGACCGCGTCAACCTCATGCGCCAGATAAAGGAGCGGGGCACCGACCAGGCACGCCGACACATAGCCACCGAGGCCGCAACCCTATATGCACCATTGGCTCACAAGTTGGGACTGTATCTCATAAAGTCGGAACTCGAAGACCTCTCGCTCAAATATCTCGAGACCGATGTGTTCTATATGATAAAAGAGAAGCTCAACGCCACCAAGGCTGCACGCGACGCATATATCAGGACATTCATCACCCCTATATCCGACAAACTCAAGGCTGCCGGACTCCATTTCCACATCAAGGGGCGCACCAAGAGCATACACTCCATCTGGCAGAAGATGAAGAAACAGAAGTGTCAGTTCGAGGGCATCTACGACCTCTTTGCCATACGCATCATTCTCGACTCGCCACCCGAGCGCGAGAAGCAAGACTGCTGGCAAGTCTATAGCATCGTGACCGACATGTATCGTCCCAACCCCAAACGCCTGCGCGACTGGCTCAGCATGCCCAAAAGCAACGGATACGAGAGCCTGCACACCACCGTCATGGGACCCGAAGGCAAGTGGGTGGAGGTGCAGATACGCACCGAGCGCATGGACAACATAGCCGAACACGGACTTGCCGCCCACTGGCGCTACAAGGGAGTGAAAGACACGGGGGCACGACTCGAAGAGTGGCTTGCCGACATCCGCAGTGCACTCGAGGCAGGACCTTCGTCCGACGAGGGACTGACACAGCAGTTCAAGGTCGACCTCTACAGCGACGACATCTTTGTATTCACACCCAAGGGCGACCTCTTCAAACTGCCCAAAGGTGCCACCGTGCTCGACTTTGCCTATGCCATCCACACCAACATCGGAGCTCACTGCAGTGGCGGTATCGTCAACGGAAAGAACGTGTCGGTACGCACCAAGTTGCAGACAGGCGATCAGGTCGAGATACTCACCAACCCCAATCAGCTACCCAAGCAAGACTGGCTCAGCTATGCCGTCACATCGAAAGCCCGCAGCAAGATACGCCAAAGCATCAACGAGCAGGAGATGCAGTCGGCCACATTTGCCAAGGAAAGCATCGAGCGCAAGTTCCACAACAAGAAGATAGAATACAGCGAACCCGTGATGATGAAGACCGTGAAACGACTTGGCTACAAGCACGTCATGGAATTCTATAAGGCGATATCGGAGGAAGCGTTGAGCATCGAGCGCATCATCGATGTTTATATCGAGGAACAGAAACGGGAGGCAGGCGAACTGCCGCCAGCCGAAACTATCAGTGCCTCGACTTATAAGCTCAATCCCGATGTCCAAAACCAATCGGCATCCATGCGCGACGTACTGACTATCGGCGAAGGCATCAAAGGGGTGGAATACACACTTGCGCGTTGCTGCAACCCCATTTATGGCGATCCGGTCATCGGATTTGTGACAGTCAGCCGAGGTATTACGATTCATCGTAAGGGGTGTGTCAACTGCCGACATCTCATCGAACAGATGCCATACAGGGCTATTGACGTAACATGGGCTAAAAAGACAAACGGACAATATGCCATCACTCTGCAAATTGTTGGTAACGACGATGTAGGTATCGTAAACAACATTACCAGCATCATCACAAAAGAGAAAGATGTACTGCTACGAGGCATCGACATCCGTTCGTCGGAAGACGGGCTCTTCTCAGGCACACTCACCATCATGGTCAGCGGCGACACACGCCTCAACCAGCTCATTTCGAAAATCAAGACAGTGAAAGGAGTGAAGGATGTGACAAGATAACTCTGTTCGTATTATTTATCAAGAATTAGAGAATTTGAGAATTGGTAGTTGTATTTATATTTTATCAAGAATTAGAGAATTAGAGAATAATAAACATAGTAAGATGGAATTGGTGTATAAAGAAGAAAGCCGCTTTCTGTTAGGATTGGCAATGCAGCTGCATAAAGAATTAGGATGCGGTTTCAAAGAGAAAATATATCAAGATGCATTTGAAATTCTTCTTAACGAAAACAATATCCCATATACACGCGAACAACATATAAGCCTCACATATCACGGCAAAATCCTGGCCCATGATTTCTATTATGATTTTCTCTGCTGGGATAAGATTGGAGTTGAAATAAAGGCAATGGATTGTATCATAGGAGAGCATGAAGCACAAATAATAAACTACTTGCATGTTAGCAATCATAAACTTGGCGTCATTTTCAACTTTGGCGCCACCAGTTTGCAATACAAATGGTTTCCCAACATATGGCACTACAGAATCAGCAAAGACATCCAATCATAAATTCTCTCGTTTTCTTTCTCTAAGGAGTCATGGGAGATAAGGAGTGCATCCGCATAGTTGTGGCTCTTTCTCCTT
>CAMVDC010000177.1 GCA_947166155.1 uncultured Prevotellaceae bacterium
GGTACGGTTACCCGTACGGCAGTTTAGCAAACTGCTGGTTTCAGCCACTCACCCATCCTTCCTCAAGACAAGTTTACTGTCTGAATTTGCTATCCGGCATGGCCTTTATGCAGGCGTCGTGCCCAAAAGCGAGTGCAAATTTATGCTTTTTTTCCGAATGAGCCAAATGTTTTAAGAAAAAATTTATATCTTTGCCTAAAAATAATTGGATAATGAGCGAAAGTAAGGCTTTACAGTTGCCTCAATGTGCATCGATGCTCACGATTAAAGGCATCAGAGACGAGCGCGGACAACTGTGTTTTACGGAGAACGACGAACTGCCGTTCGACGTGAAGCGGGTGTTCTGGATTGCCCATGTGCCCGAGGGCCAGACGCGAGGCAAGCATGCACATCGCGAGTGTGCCGAGATTATATTTCCGGTGCAGGGCGGATTCGACATCTTTGTGAGCGACGACGAGGGCGAACGCACCATAAGCATGAGCAACCCGTGTGAAGGCATATACATAGGCCCCAACGTGTGGTGCGAGTTGCGCAACTTCAGGCCCAACACCGTGTGTGTAGTGCTGGCGTCGCATCCCTACCTGGCCGACGGATATATCAACGACTATAACGAGTTTTTGGCAAGATGACGAAGTGTGTGGAATATTGCAAGAGCTATGCGCGACACTGGGACGAGCTTGTGAGCCAGTCGCGCAACGCCACATTCATGATGCAGCGGCAGTATATGGACTATCATGCCGACCGCTTCGTCGATGCATCGCTCGTGTTTGTCGACGACCACAGCCACTTCGTTGCCCTCTTGCCCGCCAACTACGACGCATCGACCCACACCGTCTACTCACATCAAGGCCTCACCTACGGCGGATTGATTATGTCCTACGACATTCACACGGACGATGTGACCGAAGCCCTGACGCAAGCCATCGACCACTACCGGCAGATGGGGGCGCAGCGACTTGTGTACAAACCCATACCTTATATATATAATAGGTATCCGTCGCAGGAAGACCTCTACTACCTCTACACCCACGGGGCACGACTCGTGGCGCGCGGATTGTCGCAAACCATCTACCTGCCCCACCCCATCAAGCCCAACACCCTGCGCCGCCGCAAACTGAAAACATCGCTCAACGCAGGCAACCACGTGTGCCAACTCACCGACGTGACCGCCTTCTGGCACATACTCGACCACACATTGCAGAGCCGCCACAACGTGCGACCCGTACACAGCATCGACGAACTGCACCTGCTCATGAGCCGATTTCCCGACCAGATAAAACTCTATGCCACACTCGGCAGCGACGACGAAGTGCTGGCAGGAGTCATCGTCTACGACTGCGGACGCGTGGTACACACACAGTATCTCGCAGCATCCGAGCGCGGACGCGCCACCGGGGCCCTCGACCACGTAGTGACCCACCTCATCAGCCAAACCTATGCCGACCGCGAGTACTTCGATTTCGGCATCTCGACCGAACACGACGGCCACTGCCTCAACCCCGGGCTCACCTTCCAGAAAGAATCGTTTGGCGGGCGCGGCGTATGCTACGACACATGGGAGTTAAACCTTTTGCCCCAACAATAGTCATAATGACGAAACAACCTATCAGATATAACAGCAGAATAACCAAATAAAAACTAAGCAGTATGAAACGAATGAAACAACTCATCATCCTCACCAGCGCTTTGTTCATCTCATTGTCAATAAGTGCACAACGTGGTGGCGGCTTCGGTGGCGGCTTCGGAGGCGGCTTCGGAGGCTTTGGCGGTGGTTTTGGCGGTTTCGGAGGCGGCAACAGCTCCCTTCGTGCCACACAGCAGAAAGCTGAAAGCTATGAAGACCAAGCCAAGCAACCGGCCAAGAAATCCAAAATCAAGAAGGCAAACCGTGACATGTTTACAGTGCTCTACCTCAACTGGCAAACCGACCGCTTCAATGCCGTGAACCCAACCGGCGGCGACCAGGAAAGCGAAGAGTCGTCGATCGACTTCGAAAGCATCACCGATGAAGAAGCCGACGCACTCGTGGAGCAGAGCATAGGCCGACAGCTTAAGCAAATCGAGGTCGACGAGCAGTACTACGAGAACTTCAAGAGCATGTGTACCACACAACAGGCAGCACAGATATTCCTGCAAGAACGCGCAGGTGCATTCAGCATGTCAAACATGATGCGTAACTTCCGCAACATGGACTTCAGCAACTTCGGAGGCGGAGACTTCGGAGGTGGCGGATTCGGTGGCGGCGGATTCGGCGGTGGCGGTTTCGGCGGCGGTTTCGGCGGCTTCTGATACCCACACACCATCAGTCAACATGTGATATAAACCATCTTAAAAAAGCATACACACACTATGAACAAGATACTATTTACGCTACTATTGGTCATGGTAGCAATGAGTTCGCAAGCTCAGCGCAACAACCGTAACGGTGGCAACCGCCAAGGTGCATCACGTGAGGTGAAAACCGAAAACGAGGTCTACACCCAGCGTGCCGAGCAATATGTAGAGCAATGGGACCTCACGCCCGAAACCGGAGCCAAATTCATCACCCTCTATGTGGAATGGCAGGAGAAACGCATGAACATCATCGACAAATACGGCATAGAGCAAAAGGCAGGTGAAGACGTAAACTTCAAGAAACTGACCGAAGAGGAAGCTGAAAAAATGGTAAAGGAAGACTTCGACCGCCTGAAGCAGCAAGCCGCCATCGACAAGGAATACTATGCCAAGTTTAAGGAAATAATAACCACACCACATGCCGCACAAGTGATAGTGCAGCAACGCAACCGCGCAGCAGGCATGATGGGCATGTTCCGCAACATGGGCGGCGGAGGCATGGGCGGCATGATGATGATGTTCTAAACACCATCACCTCCACCCAAGACCCCAACCAGAAACTCAACATCCGCAATATCCCCCAATCAGGATATTGCGGATGTTGCTTTTGTGTGGACGATGCAGCTTAGGGAATATGACTTGCACCTACTCAGTTCTTCGCAATCTTTTTCTTCAATATGACTTGCACCTACTCAGTTCTTCACAATCTTTTTCTTCAGTTCCCTCAGTTGAGGCACTGCTTCGAGGGCAGCCTCGGTGCCACGCTCTATCATCGATGCAATCTTTTTCGAGGTGAAGCTGGCAGCATCAAATCCATGAAGGTCGGGATTGATATACACGTCGGCATCGCGTCGGTTCACGTCATACTTCTGAAGGTCGGGCCGATGAGCCAGCCACCCAATGATGCGTTGCAGGGTGTTGCCGGCAGCACGGTCGTAGTCCTCGCGCGGTTCGCGCTTGTTTTGCGTGAGGTCGATTGCGATAACCAGGTCGGCACCCATCTCCCTCACTACGTCGACCGGCAAATTGTTGAGTACACCCCCGTCGACGAGCAACATGCTGTCGACCTCCACGGGCTTGAATGCACCAGGAATTGCCATGCTGGCGCGCATGGCATGGGGCAGGCTTCCACGGTCAATCACCACCTCCTCCATCTTGCGAATGTCGACCGCCACAGCCCTGAACGGTATTGGCAGACGGTTGAAATCCACCTCGCCACGCTTGCCTGTCATGCTGTCGAGCAACGCTATCACGTTGTCGCCATGGATGAGTCCTACGGTGCGAGTGCGCCTTTTGCCCGGTTCCAGGTTTTCGTCGTTATCTTCATCTGCTTCGTCTTCCTTGTGCTTGCGGTCGTCTATGCCCACTCTGCTCTCATCGCTCTCGCCTTTATTCCTGCGCAGTATGGGAAATCCGAATACATACGACACTCCGTCGATTTCCTCATACAGTTTGCCTGCCAACTCGTTCTTTCGGTCGGAAAGCAAGTCGAGCCATTCCTGCTGCATGAACAGCGAATCGAGGTCGGCGGCGCGATAGCCCACCGAGTAGAGTCCGCCGATTATTGAGCCTATACTTGTCCCTGCGATATAGTCGACCGTGATGCCCTCCTGCTCAAGCACTTTCAGCACTCCGATTTCGGCCGCGCCCTTAGCTCCGCCACCACCAAGCACCAGTCCCACACGTGGGCGTTTGCCCTGATGCCTTGTGTCGGCAACCCGTGAGCCTTGCTCATGGTTCGTACCGAGGTCGGCAGTCAAGGCCGATGCGGTTTGTCCCAATGTCTGAACCGTTATTCCAAGTATCAGCAACATGGATGCAAATGCTTTGCTTATGTGTACTCTCATCACAATTTACGTCTTTACAGTTAGATAATCGATGCAAAGATAGACATTTTTTTTCATTTTGTTTCCGTTCTATTACCTATTATTTGTATCTTTGCAGGTGAAATTAACAAGCAACAAGCTAATATGAGCAATCGTCGTGCAATTGAGCAGTTTATCGTCAGTTTCTTCTTCCTCGAGGTGGGTGGCCAACTCGTGGTGAGCATCGTGTTGCGCTTGCTGCGATGGGCCGGATGTCCGCAGCCCTACGATTGGTATCACGCCCTGCCCTATCACCATCACCTGCTCTTCACCCTCTTACTCATCATTGCCATCGTTGGCAACATAGTTGTGATACTACGCCGACGCAAGCGATACAGCCAAACTGCAACAGACTACGACATAGAAAACGAGACACATGAATCATTAACCAGCTAATATCAATCAAACAAACAAAAACTATCTAACCATGAACAGAAAAGTTATCAAGACAATCGTTGCCACATTTACCGTGTGCTTTTCGCTGCTCCCCGCCAGCAGCCAGAACAAGTATATCACCAACGACCAGTTTTGGGACACCGCCGACGGCCAGCCCATCTACAGCCAGGGCGGCGGCATCTTCCGCTTCACCGACCCCGACGACGGCCGGCAATACTACTTTTGGTATGGGGTACACTATCGACTGGCCGAGCGCTACAGGGCCGACCCCTCTGTCACCCAAAACGGTACAGGCTTCTCCGACGTGACCTGCTACCGCTCAACCGACCTCATGAACTGGCAGACCGTAGGACCGGTACTCACCCTCGAAGAGACCCGCAAGAAAGGTTTTTCGGGATGGGTGGGCCGCATGGGAGTATGTAGGATGGCCAACGGCACTTATGCGCTGTTCATCCAGCAAGACTCTCACGTGCTCGTTGCCACATCCGACAGCCCCAAGGGACCATTCCTCTGCCACAAGACCATCGACATGAAAGACCGCATCGGGACATCCAACACCGGCGACCAGACCGTGT
>CAMVDC010000178.1 GCA_947166155.1 uncultured Prevotellaceae bacterium
CGAGCATGTTGTCAATCTCGTATGGCCGACATCCGTCGGGCACGACACCAAACTCACAGCCTTTGCAAAGATTTACAGTGTTGTCGAGGCTTCCGCTTTCCACATCATAGAGGAATATGTCGCTGTCGGTGCTTATGCTATATGCCAATCCTGTCTTTGTGCGGCATGTGAATGCGATGTGTTTCGAGTCGGGACTCCAAGCCAGTTGCTCGATGCCTCCGAATGGTTCCATCGGACATTCGTATGGCTCGCCGTCGAGTATGTCGTGCTGTTCGCCGCTCTGCAGGTCGAGCACAAACGGATGTGGTATTGATTCCACATAGTGATCCCAGTGGCGATACATGAGGTCGGTGATGACACGGCCGGTCGATTGTGGCAGGTCGGCAGGGCGTTCCTTGATGATGTCGTGGAACGGCACTTGCTTTATGACAATGACTTTCTTCTGGTCAGGCGAGAAGAGGAATCCTTCCACCTCGCCGTCGGTCTGTGTCAGTTGCTTGCGTGCTTTCCCTTCGGCATTCATGGTCCATACTTCGCCTTTATGTGCAAAGGCCAGTGTCTCGTTGTCGAGCCATGTCGGGTCGCTTCCAAGTCCGAGCAGGGTGGGCTGTGCAGGTTCGTCCTGGCTGTTGTCAACCGGTCCTACATATATCACCGTGTTGCTGCGGTTTTCTTCCACACTGTAGTATGACACCTGATATGCCACTTGCTTGCCGTCGGGCGAGACAGAGTAGCTTCCGATGCGTCCCATGGCCCAAAGCACCTCGGGTGTCATCCGCCCGTCTTCAATCTTTGGGTCCTGACGGCCAATTATCTCGGGCTCGTCCACCTTGGTGCATGCTTCTGTTATTGCCATAGCTGTAATAACTAATCCAAGTGTTGCTTTGTTCATGATGTGTGTATTTAATGAATAATGGATAATGAATAATGAATAGCGGATGCTACTTCAATCTTCAATTTTCAATCTTCTTATTTCCTTCGGTTCTGAGCCTCCTGCTGCTTACGCATCATCTCTTGTTGCTTCTCGGCCATTGCCTGCAGGCGTCCCATCATCGACGAGGTTTTCTGCACTCCGCTGCCTGCGGCTTTGCGCTCTGCATGGCGGCGTTCGAGCTGTGCAAGGAGTTTCTTGTCGTCGGTGGTCTTACGCAGGTACCACATGGTGAGGATGCTGATGAGACCTGACACGAAGTAGTAGTAGTTGAGGCCCGATGAGTAGTCGTTGAATGTGAAGAAGAACACGAGCGGCATGAGGTATGACATCCATTGCATCATCTTCATCTGCTGTGCCTGCTCGGGCGACATGGTGTCGCGTTGCTGGCGCATGCTTATCCATGTGTTTGCAATTGTGGAGAGACACCAGAGCACGCAGAAGAGGCTGAGGTGGTCGCCGATGCCCCATATCCATGTGTCCCAATGTATCACGTCGTCGTATGCACTGAGGTCGTTTGCCCAAAGGAATGATTGTCCGCGCAGTTCGATGGCTGCTGGCACAAAGTTGAACATTGCCACCCATATAGGCATCTGTATCAGCATAGGGAGGCATCCGCCCATGGGGCTTACACCGTATTCGGAGTATAACTTCATGGTTTCCTGCTGGCGCTGCATGGCTTGGTCCTGACCTGGATACTTCTTGGTCACTTCCTCGATCTTTGGTTTCAGCACTCGCATGCGTGCCGACGAGAGGTAGCTCTTGCGCTGAAGTGGATAGACGGCTATCTTCAGTATGATGGTGATGAGCAACAGCACGATACCCATGTTGATGCCGAGTCCTGTCATGAAGTCGAAGATGTAGAGCATGACGAAGCGGTTGATGTACTTTATGATTGGCCATCCGAGGTAAACGAGGCTCTGGAGGTCGAGGTCTTTGTCGCTCTCACACAGTTTTTCGTTTTCTCTCAGTGTTGAGAACTTGTTCGGGCCGAGGTACATCTTCAGCTGTGTCGGCTGCTTGCCTGTGGGGTCGAATGGTGTGGTGAGTTCGGCCTTGTAGGTCTTGAGGTATCCCTTGTTTTGCTTGTCGTCGCGTTTGTATTGCTTCGATTCCATGTTTGTGGCAGTGAAATCGTCGCCGGCTATCAGCACTTGAGCAAAGAACTGAGTCTTGAATGCAATCCATTCGAGTTGTTCGTCGAAATCGCTCTTCGTCTGGTCGGCTCCTGCCGACGAGAGTTCGTCGGTGTCATCGTCGGTGGTTCGATAGGTGATGGTGCTGTAGCGGTTTTCGAAGTCGAATCCTTTCTCTTGCTGGCGCATGCGTTCGGTCCACACTATGTCCATCGTCTTGGTTTTGGTTGAGAAGAAACCACCGAGGTCCTTGGCTGCGACGTCCATGCAGAGTATGTAAGAGTCGGGCAGCAGTCGGTATTGTATGTCGATTGTGCCTGATGCTACTGGCAAGCTCATGGTGACGGCGTCTTTCTTCACGTCTTTTGGTGTGAAGTAGAGTTCGCCGGTGCTTATGTTCTCGTCTTTGCCGTCGATGTTGAACTGCATGTTCGAGTCGTCGTTGTCGAATAGAATGACTTGTCCGCCTTGCTGGTTCTTGTAGGTGGGGTCGAGCAGCTCGGCGCGACATAGTTGTCCGCCGCGGTTGTTGATGGTGAGTCGGATCAGCTCGTTCTCAATCACAGTCGTACCTTCGTTTGCTTGTCGTGCAGCAAAGAGTGTGCTCGATGAGTCGGCCAGTGTTTCCATCACTTTCCGTGCCTCTTTCTCTTCTTCTATTGCGCTTATGCTGTCGGCTTTTTGTTGTGCCACGGCTTCTATGGCTTGCTCCTTCCGCAGTTCTGCGGCTCGTTTTTGCCGGCTGGTATTCTCATACCACATGAATCCGAACAATACGGCAGCCATAAGTATGAAGCCTATGATGGTATTTTTGTCAAAGTTCATTCGTTGTTTGGCTTAATTACTTGTATTTCTATGTTTGTCAGCAACTGTGTGCTGGCTGACAGTTCTTCTATATTGTCTATGTTTTGTAGAATATAGTTGGGTTGTTTTGTTTCTTATTGTTTCAGGTCGAGCTTGATTTCCAGTTCGTCGAGTTGTTTCTGGTCGATTGGTGCTGGTGCATCGAGCATGACGTCGCGTCCGCTATTGTTCTTAGGGAATGCGATGCAGTCGCGTATTGAGTCGAGCCCGGCAAAGATGCTCACCCAACGGTCGAGTCCGTATGCGAGTCCTCCGTGAGGTGGTGCTCCGTACTTGAAGGCGTTCATGAGGAATCCGAATTGTTCTTCGGCTTTCTCGGGTGTGAAGCCCAGTATCTCGAACATCTTGGCTTGCAGTTTCGGGTCGTGGATACGGATTGAGCCTCCGCCTACTTCGATTCCGTTGCATACCATGTCGTATGCGTCGGCGCGTACGTCTTCCGGCCGTGTGTCGAGCAGGTAGATGTCTTCGTCCATAGGGTGTGTGAATGGGTGGTGCATTGCCATGAGTCGGCCTTCTTCGTCGCTCCATTCAAACATTGGGAACTCGGTTACCCACAGTAGTGCGAACTTGTTTTTGTCGCGCAGTCCGAGGCGTCCGCCCATTTCGAGGCGCAGTTCGCAGAGTTGCTTGCGTGTCTTCATGGCATCGTCGCCCGAGAGGATGAGTATGAGGTCGCCTGGGTTGGCTTGCATCTTTTCTTTCAGTGTGTTGAGTTGTTCGGGTGTGTAGAATTTATCTACGCTCGACTTCACGCTGCCGTCTTCCTGTACTCGTGCGTAAACGAGTCCCTTGGCTCCGATTTGCGGGCGTTTCACGAAGTCGGTGAGTTGGTCGAGTTGCTTGCGTGTATATGAGGCGCAGCCTGGTGCACAGATACCTCCGATGTATGCTGCATCGTCGAATACTGGGAATGTGCCACACTTGAGTGTGTCCATCAGTTCGACGAATTCCATGCCGAAACGCATGTCGGGCTTGTCGCTGCCGAAGCGTCGCATGGCCTCGGCCCATGGCATACGCAGGAATGGTTCGTTGAGTTCTACGCCGCGCAGGGTCTTGAACAGGTGTTTTGCCATTCCTTCGAATGTCTGTATGATGTCTTCCTGTGTTACGAACGACATCTCGCAGTCGATTTGTGTGAATTCCGGCTGGCGGTCGGCGCGGAGGTCTTCGTCGCGGAAGCATTTGGCTATCTGGAAGTAGCGGTCGAATCCCGACACCATGAGCAGTTGCTTCAGTGTCTGCGGACTTTGCGGCAGTGCATAGAATTGTCCTTTGTTCATGCGCGATGGCACTACGAAGTCGCGTGCGCCCTCTGGTGTGCTGCCGATGAGCACTGGTGTCTCTACTTCGATGAATCCGAGGTTGCTGAGGTAGTTGCGTACTTCGATGCACATGCGGTGGCGCAGTTCGAGGTTCTTGCGTACGTTGGGGCGGCGCAGGTCGAGGTAGCGATATTTCATGCGGAGGTCGTCGCCGCCGTCGGTTTCTTCTTCGATGGTAAATGGAGGTGTAATCGACTTGTTGAGCACGTTCAGTTTGCTCACTTCTATTTCTATATCGCCTGTAGGCAGGTTCTTGTTCTTGCTGTAGCGCTCGCTCACCACGCCTGTGACTTGTATCACATATTCGCGACCGAGGCGGTTGGCCTCTTCGGTCAGCTGTGCGTCTTTTTCTTCGTTGAATACTAACTGTGTGATGCCGTAGCGGTCGCGTAAATCTACGAATGTCATACCGCCCATCTTGCGGGTGCGCTGCACCCATCCGGCCAGGGTCACTGTCTGACCTGCATGTTCTATGCGGAGTTCGCCGCATGTGTGAGTTCTGTACATATCTTTGTTGTATATTTTTTGTTTTTGTTGTTGCTTCCTGTGCGTTGTGTGCGTGTGGCGCACACATACCTTATTATATATAATATAGGTATCAGCGTGCAAAGTTAGTAAAAATTTTTCAATTGCTTGTCATAAAAATACGGAATAATGGTAGTGATGGGTATATTTAGTGTAATAAATATGATTTTATGTGGTCAAAACGTGTGGCAAAATGGCTGGATGAAGTGTTTTCCGAGGGTGCAAACCGATGGTGCCAGCCACCCCGCCCACAGGCATGTGTGGAGGGGGGTGTCGGAGAGTGCGCACTCGCGGGGTCGCGAGTGCGCAGTCACAGGCCTGCGAGTGCGCACTCTCAGGGCCGCGAGTGC
>CAMVDC010000179.1 GCA_947166155.1 uncultured Prevotellaceae bacterium
CGTAAATGGTAAATAGTAAATGGCTAAATAGTAAATGCCATTATTTTTGCCTTATAAATATATTAATAGGTGTGCCGGTGAAGTTCCAGTGCTCTCGTATCTGGTTTTCGAGGAAACGCTTGTAGGGCTCCTTCACATATTGCGGCAGGTTGGCATAGAACACAAACGACGGCACATAAGTTGCCGGCAGTTGCATGCAATACTTTATCTTGATGTACTTACCCTTGAGCGATGGTGGCGGAGTGGCTTCGATGATGGGGAGCATCACCTCGTTGAGCGCATGGGTCGAAACGCGGTTGGTGCGGCTCTTGTAGGTGTTCTTTGCCTCTTCGAGCACCTTGAAAATGCGTTGTTTCGTAACTGCCGAAGCAAACACAATCTTGAAATCGGTGAAGGGTGCAAAGCGCTGATGTATGGTGTCTTCGAAGAATTTCACGGCTTCCTTGCTCTTGTCTTCCACGAGGTCCCACTTGTTGACCACTACCACAAGTCCCTTCTGGTTCCTCTGTATCACCTGGAAGATGTTAAGGTCCTGCCCCTCGATACCACGTGTGGCATCGATCATGAGTATGCACACATCGCTGTTTTCGATGGCACGTATGGCTCGCATCACGCTATAGAACTCCAGGTCTTCGCTCACCTTGTTCTTCTTGCGGATGCCTGCCGTGTCGACCAGATAGAAGTCGAACCCGAACTTGTCGTATTTGGTATAGATGGAGTCGCGCGTAGTGCCTGCGAGGTCGGTCACCACGTTGCGGTCGTCGTCGAGGAAAGCATTGATGATCGACGACTTGCCTGCATTCGGACGCCCCACGACAGCGATGCGAGGGATGTCTTCCTCCATGATGTCCGACATCTCTTTGCGGAACTTGCTCACCACGAGGTCGAGCAAATCGCCCGTGCCGCTACCCGTCTGAGCCGATATGCACACAGGGTCGCCAAGTCCGAGCGAATAGAATTCGGCCGCACCGTAGCGCAACTCGTTGCTGTCGGTCTTGTTGCAACAGAGGATTGTAGGCACCTTCGAGCGACGCAGGATGTTGGCCACCTGCATGTCGAGGTCGGTCACACCCGTCATGACGTCGACCATAAACAGGATGACATCACACTCCTCGATGGCTATGAGCACCTGTTTGCGTATTTCCTCCTCGAAGATGTCGTCGGAGTTTACTACCCATCCACCGGTATCGACCACCGAAAACTCCTTGTTGCCCCACTCACACTTGCCATACTGGCGGTCGCGCGTGGTGCCGGCCTCCTCGCTCACAATGGCGTGACGAGTCTTGGTCAGGCGGTTAAACAGTGTCGATTTGCCCACATTCGGGCATCCTACTATCGCTAAGAGATTTGCCATGTTTCTATCAATGAATAATGTATAATGAATAATGAATAATGAATAGCGGATGGGACAGTTCCGTCTCCTCTGTGTTCTCTGTCTTCTCTGTGCTCTCTGTGCCCATTCTGGCGTACAAAGGTACGAAATAATTGTCAAATGTCAATTCTCAATTGTCAATTATTTATGTCTTACGCCCTTTTCTCATCGCCAAGGAGCCAAAGAAATGACGAAAAAGCAAATTTCTGAACGCAAAGTATTGAAGTAATTCGAGTTTACGTCTTGAGAAATGCGGTGCATTTGCAGGAGTGCACAGAGAGGCATCCGCATGCCTCTGCGTCACTTTGCTGTGTTGTGACACTCTCAAAAAAAAGATTCCAATACTATCTTTGCGTTCAGTTGGTTTCTCATCGCCAAGGAGCCAAAGAAGCAACGAAAAAGCATATCTTTGCAAGTGGAAACACGGTAGCACGATAAAAAAAATCGCGCCTATGTGGCGCGATCAAAAACACTATCGGTCAACACACCTGCACACCCGTGAAAAGAGGCTTCACGACACACACATCATACGGGTCGGAGTATCAGCCTGTTGTTTCATATTCCGAAAGGATGTGGTGTCTGTTTGTCATCGTCTCGGCCGGCCAATCAAGAATGGCCCAACACCTCCCAACGGTCTATATCAGAGTGTGGTTCACCAGTTATCTTGTCATTCTTGGCCTTGATATATCGGCGCTCGAGTGCCTTGTATGCCGATTTCAGGCTTTTACTGAATGTCTTGTAGAATTTCGAGCCATCGCTGTCAAGCTCTATATTCCTCCATCCTGCAATGCAGTAACTGCGATATTCATTCGAGAGGAATTTATCAATATCAGGGATGAGATAAGTGTAGGATGTCATGAAATATGATATCAGCGGAGCGCTTATAGGACTGAAGTATTGGTCTTTCGAGAAGAAACCTGTGTCGCAATCATGTGATGCATGCAACACGAGTGAATCGCCATTGGTCTGATAAAGAACCAAATAGTTCTTGTCCTTGTCTATGATGTAATGATTTTTAGGGTCATATACATGTAGCGTCAGGAAATAGTGTTCAGAGTCTCTCGCCAGCTGATAAGCCATGCCGTCGGGTTTGTTGCCTGGTTCTGCGGAGCGTAGTTCGGTGCCTATAGCGCCCGATACATATTGCTGGGCGCGCAATGTCACACATTGTGACAAGCAAATCGCAATGATGAATAAGCCAAGTTTTTGCATAATCGTATTGTTTGATAGGTTAAACAAATGTTATTGTCTGAAAGTATATCACGACCCCAAAGTTACGGAAAATTATATTTTCGAGCAAGTGTTTAACCACATTTTTATATTTATTTCATGCTTTTCATCCAACATGACAGAGAATCGACATTTCCATGTGTGAATGCGAGTGCGCACTTTCGAGGCCGAGAGTGCGCGCTCGCAAACCTGAGAGTGCGCACTCGCAGGCCCGTGAGTGCGCACTCATTTTTCATCCTTATCTGAACCTATTTTATCACCAAGGCTTGTGTCTTTCCAAGAAAGACCTTTTTGCCTCTTCAGGGAAAGACTGAGGGCCGAAGACCCCACCCCCCATAAACAAAAAAATGAGGGTGTGTCAAAATGTGGATTCTCCCATTCTGACACACCCTCGTAATCTCACAATCATATGTCGTTATACCCGAAGATGTTGAGTTCTTTGTCGGAATTGCGCCAGTCTTTATCGACCTTGACGTAGGTTTCGAGGTAGATTTTCTTACCAAAAAAGCGTTCGAGGCTCTTGCGCGCCTCGGTGGCCACTTTCTTCAACGCCTTGCCCTGATGACCTATGATGATGCCCTTCTGGCTGTCGCGCTCAACGTATATCACGGCTCCTATGCGTATGAGTTTCGGTTCTTCCTTGAAACTCTCAACACCCACCTCCACGCTGTAGGGTATCTCCTTGTCGTAGTAGAGGAGTATCTTCTCGCGTATGATTTCACTCACGAAGAAACGTGCCGGCTTGTCGGTGAGCTGGTCTTTGTCGAAATAAGGCGGACACTCGGGCAGGAGTTCCTTCACTCGGCGCAGCACTGCATCGACATTAAACCGCGAAGTGGCAGATACAGGCACTATCTCGGCATTTGGAAGGGTGGCATGCCACTGATCCACCAGTTCGATGAGCTTGTCCTGGGTCGTAAGGTCAATCTTGTTGATGAGCACCAGCACAGGAATTGACATCTTTGCCACCTTCTGCAAGAACTCGCTGTTCTTGTCGACCGACTCGATGGGGTCGGTAACATAGAGCAACACGTCGGCATCGGTGAGCGCACTCTCCGAGAACGCCAGCATCGACTCTTGCAGCTTGTAGTTGGGTTTCAGCACACCCGGCGTGTCGCTGAACACAATCTGACAATCGTCGTCGTTGATGATGCCCATGATGCGGTGACGAGTTGTCTGAGCCTTAAACGTAGCAATCGATATGCGCTCGCCCACAAAGAGGTTCATGAGCGTCGATTTGCCCACATTCGGATTTCCTACTATATTTACAAAACCTGATTTATGCACTTCCATACCAATATAACAATTAGGCCACAAAGATACAAAGAAAATCACATTTCCGGCCACAAACATGCAGAGAAAATCACATTTCCGGCCACAAACATGCAGAGAAATTCACATTTACGGCCACAAACATGCAAAGAAATTCACATTTACGGCCACAAACATGCATCACACGTACCCAACAATCCCCACAATTCTTCCCTCCTATCTTTCAATTCTTCAATCTTCTGAACGCCAAGAAATGAAGTAATTCAAGGTCGCATCTTGAGAAATGCGGTGCATTTTGGGGAGTGCACAGAGAGGCATCCGCATGTCTCTGCATCACTTTGCAGTGTTGTGACACTCTCAAAATGATTTACTTCCTATCTTTGAGTTTATTTGGTTTCAAT
The DNA here is from genome assembly GCA_947166155.1 of uncultured Prevotellaceae bacterium. GTDB lineage: Bacteria > Bacteroidota > Bacteroidia > Bacteroidales > Bacteroidaceae > Colivivens. The sequence continues at coordinate 4,276 of CAMVDC010000179.1, forward strand.
CGTCAGTCATTCAATCCTCTCCCTACAGTTTTTCGATATAATCGCGCAGCGACACACCATGCGGCACACTATTCAATTTGTTCTTATAGGTGTATGCCCTCTGCTTCACCGACTTCTCAGCAATGCCATACACAACCGCAATCTGGCGGTTGGTGAGCTTAAGACGTAGCAACATGCAGAAACGTAACACCATTTTGTCGATATCGGGATGAACATTGCGAAGACGCTTTACAAAGTCATCGCTCGTGGTGTTGAGATATACCTCCAGCTCTGTCCACTCGGCAGCAGTCATCGGCACGTTCATCGTCTCGTCATTTATAGCAAGCAATTTCGAGGCTATCGACAGATGGTCGTAGATGTAACTTTGCATCGCAGTCATCGACCTATCCTTCGCAGCCAATTCACGTTCCATTTTATCCATGCCCTGCTTATAATCAAGAGTCATCTTCTCACGTTTCTGCTGCTCGGCTTCCATCATAGATCTCATATCATCTACTTCAATGGTATGACGTTCCTCCAAATTCATATAAGCCTTTTTCGTTTTGAAACCATTCAATGTCACAACCACCCATGCCACAACCACAACAACGCCAACCAATATAGCTGCAATCAATCCCACTCTACCTATATCTCTCCAAGCCCAGTCTTGAGCCATCTGATATGCCAACTCACGCTCTCGAGCTGTTACAGGGATATCGCTATACTTATTGTCCAAATAAATGTCGCACGAAGTAAGCGACATAATTGCCAAAACAGCCACCCATCCTATCAATTTACTCAACTTCTTATCTGAGTAGTCTGAG
>CAMVDC010000180.1 GCA_947166155.1 uncultured Prevotellaceae bacterium
CTCGTATGAGGACGCCCCGGGTTACGGACTTTGGAACATCAACACTACACCCACGTTCGACCACCTGCGCTCACTGCTCATCGAGCCAAGCATCGGGGTCGACAACCTGTTCGACCGCGTCGACCGTCGCATCGACTCGTCGGCACGCAAGTTTGCGCTCTACTCTCCCGGACGCATGCTCGTCGTTGGGCTGAAAGTGCGCTTCAAGCAATAACTACAAACACCTGTTTCTACGAGTGCGCACTCGCGGCCCTGCGACTGCGCGCTCACAACCCTGCGAGTGCGGACTCGCGACCCCGCGAGCGCGCACTCATTTTTTACCCCTTCCACAGGTATGTGTGGGCATATATAAAACATTTGCATGACGAAGACAGTTTATTGAGAAAAAAAGCGTATATTTGCACCATGAAACAAGAAGCAAACGGACAAATCACGGTGGTCGGCATAGGTCCCGGTTCGGCTGCCGACATCACTCCCGCCGTCACGACTGCGCTACACGAGGCAGAAGTCGTGGTGGGGTATAAGTATTACTTCCAGTTTGTGAAACCCTACCTGGCCCCCAACTGCCAATGTGTGGATACCGGCATGCGACGCGAGCGCGAACGTGCTGCCGAGGCATTCCGACTGGCCGAAGAGGGTAGGCGAGTGGTTGTCATATCGTCGGGCGATGCAGGCATATACGGCATGGCTCCGTTGGTGTGTGAGATGCAGGCAGAGCGTAAGTCCCGGGTCGAGGTGACAGTTTTGCCAGGCATATCGGCGTTCCAAAAAGCTGCCTCGCTGCTCGGAGCCCCCGTCGGTCACGACTTCTGTGTCATTTCGCTATCCGACCTCATGACCCCGTGGGAGGTAATCGAACGCCGCATACATGCCGTCGCGGTGGCCGACTTCGTGACTGCAATATATAATCCGCGCTCACACGAACGCTACTGGCAGCTCTACCGACTCCGTGAACTGTTTCTCGAAGTGCGACGCGGCGACACTCCTGTGGGATATGTGCGACAGGCAGGACGCGACGACGAACAGGCGGTAGTAACCACATTGGCCGACTTCAATCCCGACGAGGTCGACATGTTTACTGTAGTCATCATCGGCAACTCACAATCGTATATAAGCGACCGACATATCATAACCCCGCGAGGATATATGAACAAGCAGGAGAACACGCAGCTACTGCCAGGCCAGCAAATCATGATGCAGTCTTTCCGTACCATCGAGGGCGAACTGCAGCACCCCGACATACCGCTCGGCCACAAGTGGGCATTGCTTCATGCCATACACACCACGGCCGATTTCGAGATGGAACACCTGCTGCGAGTCGACCCGCATGCAGTAGAGACATTATATAATAAGGTGAAGGACGGCACCCTCACCACCATCGTCACCGACGTAACAATGGTGACGAGCGGCATACGCAAGGGGGCCCTGCAACGTCTCGGCATCGAAGCCAAATGCTATCTGAGCGACCCGCGTGTGGCCGAGATGGCACATCAGGAAGGCATCACACGCACCCAAGCGGGCATACGTCTGGCTGTAGCCGAACATCCCGATGCCCTCTTTGCTTTCGGCAACGCACCCACAGCACTCATGGAATTGTGCGACCTCGTACGTCGCGGCAAGGCTCATCCGGCAGGCATCATCGCAGCTCCTGTCGGTTTCGTACATGTCAAAGAATCGAAACACATGGTTAAACCCTTTACCAACATACCGAAAATCATCATCGAGGGACGCAAGGGAGGCAGCAACCTCGCTGCAACTCTCTGTAACGCTATACTCACCTTCGACGATGCCGCCGAACTGAAACCGGGAAGAGACTTATGAAACTTGTAATAATAGGAATATCCGACGACAAGCAGCAGTGGTTTCCGCCCGAGGTGACGGACGCCATCACACTCTGACCCGTCTTTTCCGGAGGCAAGCGCCACCACGAACTCGTGGCACACCTGCTGCCAGCCGACTATGAGTGGATCGACATAACGGTGCCGTTGCAGAATGTCTTCAACCAGTATCGGGAAGCGATGCAGGAGATGGACGCCGAGGATGGCAACGGGCTTGTCATCTTTGCATCGGGCGACCCCCTGTTCTATGGGTTTGCAAACACTGTGAGACGTGAGATGCCCGATGTCGAGATACAGCTATACCCCTCGTTCAACTCGTTGCAGATGTTGGCACACAGGCTCTTGATGCCATATCACGACATGACCATGGTGTCGCTCACCGGACGCCCGTGGCACGAACTCGACAAGGCATTGATTGAGGGAAGGACCAAGATAGGCATCCTGACCGACGGTCGCCACACCCCGGCCGCGATAGCGCAACGCATGATGGATTACGGCTTCACGGATTACACCATGTATGTGGGCGAACATCTTGGCAACAAAGAAGCGGAGCATGTAAGCACACTGACACTCGACGAAGCATGTGCGACAGATGTATCCCAGCCCAACTGCCTGATAGTGTGTGGCAATCACGAGCGTCGCATGGGCATACCCGACAACGAGTTTGAACTGCTCGACGGTCGCGAACGCATGATAACCAAAATGCCGATAAGGCTCATGTCGCTACACGCCATGCACCTCGAGCGTCGTCACACCATGTGGGACATCGGCTCATGCACAGGCAGTATCAGCATCGAGGCACGGCTTATGTACCCGCACCTGCATGTCACCGCTTTCGAGGTCAGGCCCGAAGGCCGACGGCTCATGGACATCAACAGCCGCCGCTTCTCGGCTCCAGGCATCGAACTCCACATCGGCGACTTCATCGGCACCGACGATAGTCAATCTTCAATCCTCAATCCTCAATCCTCAATCAACAATCCTCAATCAACAATCAACAATCCTCAATCAACAATCAACAATCCTCAATCAACAATCCTCAACCCCGATGCAGTATTTATAGGCGGACACGGAGGACGCCTCGGCGAGATGATGGAACGTGTGGCGCGACACCTGCAGCCAGGCGGATGTATATGTATGAACAGCGTCACGGCCGCGAGTCGGGAGATGTTTGTCGAGGCATGTAGGCGTCTTGGCCTGACGATGGACCCTCCGATACATGTGGCACTCAACGATTATAACCCAATAGACATATTGTTATGCACAAAACAGCAATAATAACCATAAACGAAGCCGGACGACATGTGGGCAATGTGCTTGCACAGGAGTTGGGAGCCGAACGGATAGAGCGCAGCGACGTTGCAGCACTATGGACCGACTTCGATGCCTTCGTGTTTGTGGGAGCCATGGGCATCTGTGTACGCACCATAGCTCCGCTGGTGGCCGACAAGCACACCGACCCCGCCGTGGTGTGTGTCGATTCGACCGGCGAGTACGCCGTATCGGTACTTTCGGGACATATAGGCGGAGCCAACGACCTCACCAACCGCATTGCATCGGCACTGGGTGCCATGCCCGTGGTGACGACCCAGAGCGACAGGGCAGGGCTGTGGCCGCTCGACACACTGGCCCGACGATTCGGATGGTCAGTGCTCAATCCAGGCCAGATGCAAGACTGCATCTACACTTTTGTGGCAAAGAAACCGACTGCACTCTATCTCGACATACGCGACGAAGGAACCGACTACATGGAGCGCACGTTGCCAGGCCATGTGACCCTTGTAAACGACTTGTCAGATGTGTCGGCAAGTCGCTATTCACTCCTCATCATCGTATCACATCGCATACTCGAAACACCCGCAGGCATCGCTGTATTGCAGTATGTCCCACATATCGCAACTATGGGTATAGGTCTTGCTCATCATGTGACCGACCCCGACCTTCATGCCAAACTCGCCTCCCACCTCACGGCTCACGGCCTCCATTGGTGTGTGAACGACTATTGCACCATCGACGTGAAAGCCGACGAACCATTCGTGCAGTCGTTGCAGAGTGCAGGTTGCAGGGTGCGTTTCTTTACAGCCGACGAGCTTTCGGCAGTCGATGTGCCCAATCCCAGCGACACCGTGGCACACCACGTAGGTACACCAAGTGTGTGCGAGGCTGCAGCTCTGCTCGGTTCCAATTATGGTACACTCGTCATCCCCAAGGAGAAGGGAACAAACTATACCATTGCATTGTGTATCGACCGGCGTTATCAGCGCCGCCCTGATGGCGGGCACATCGAGATTGTGGGTGCAGGACCGGGCGACCCCGACCTCGTGTCGGTGCGCGGACGTAAGTTCCTTGAGCAGGCCGACCTCATACTCTATGCCGGGTCGCTCGTGCCGCGTCAGCTCACACTTTGTGCCAAGCCGGGAGCCGTGGTGCGCTCGTCGGCATCGATGACACTCGAAGAACAATGCCTGCTCATGAAGGAGTTCTACGACCGCGGATGCCTCATCGTGCGACTCCATACCGGCGACCCGTGCATCTTCGGAGCCATACAGGAGCAGATGGCATTCTTCGACCATCACCACATGTCCTACCACATCACTCCTGGCATCTCCTCCTTCCTTGCAGCTGCAGCCGAATTGCGTTCGCAGTTCACAATCCCCGAACGATGCCAAACCATCATACTGACACGCGGCGAAGGCCGTACTCCAATGCCTGAGCGCGAAAAACTGCATCTGCTCGCTCGCAGCCAGAGTACCATGTGCATATTCCTTTCTGCAGCAATAGTCGATGACGTGCAGCAGCAGTTGCTGACCGAATACCCACCCGAAACACCAGTCGCCGCATGTTACCACCTCACTTGGTCCGACCAGCGCATCTACCGCGGACAACTGAAGGACCTGGCACGCATCGTTCACGACAACAACCTCACACTCACCACCATGCTCGTTGTCGGCGATGCTATCGACAACCGCAGTGGACTTTCGGAGTTATATTCAAAAGAATTCACTCACCTGTTCAGAACTGCTCATAGTAATTGATGAGAGTTGAGAGTTGAGAGATGAGAGTTGAATGTTGATAGATGAGTGAAGAATGAAGTAATCAGAAACAGTATGGAAGAAGAAATAAAAGATGGGCTTCTCCTCTTCGGTGGCACAACCGAAGGTCGCATGGCAATAGCCACACTCGAAGAGGCCGGTTCGACCTACTACTACAGCACCAAGACCGGCG
>CAMVDC010000181.1 GCA_947166155.1 uncultured Prevotellaceae bacterium
GTAAGTACAAACGAATGTGGAACTATTTTCTGCAAAACACCGATATTTAACTTTTTTTATTAGTTATTGAGGGTAAAGAACCAGGGGGTGGTGCGTTGTATTATTCATTTGAGGATAGCGAAGTGCAGTTGGTAGTGAATCAAATAAATGACTTGGTGTTAAAGTCATGACGTGGGGTTAAAGTCATGACGTAGAGTTAAAGTCATGACGTGGGGTTAAAGTCATGGTATGAAGTTAAAGTCATGGTATGAAGTTAAAGTCATGGTATGAAGTTAAAGTCATGACATGGTGTCAATTTTGTTTTGTATGATGTCAACCACCTTTGCAATTTGTTGGTCGATTGTGAGCGAGTCGATATCTATCCATTTGATGTCGGGGTCGCGTTGGAACCATGTCATCTGTTTCTTGGCATATACTCGTGTGTTTTTCTTGATGCGCTCCACGGCCATGGTGAGTGGCCATGTGCCGTCGATGACGTTGAAGAGTTCTTTGTAGCCTACGGTGTTGAGTGAGTTGAGGTGACGCTGGGGGTAGAGTCGACGGGCTTCGTCGAGGAATCCGTCGGCCATCATCTGGTCGACACGACGGTTGATGCGGTCGAAGAGGTTGGCACGCTCGCGACGGAGTCCTATCTTCACGATGCGAAAAGGCCGTGGCTTGGTTTGCCCTATGCGGAAGGATGTGTAGGTGCGCCCCGATTGATAGCATATCTCGAGTGCATGCACGATGCGTTGCGTGTTGCGATGATCTACAATATCATAGTACTCGGGGTCGAGCAACCGTAGCTCAGCAAGCAGGCGTTCGATGCCTTCGTCGGCCAGCCGTTGCTTCATAAGCATACGCGTCTCGTCGTTTACGGTCGGGATGTCATCTATGCCACGACATACAGCATCGATATACATCATGCTGCCTCCCACCATGAGTGCATGGCAGTGTGAGGTCACATACCCTGCTCTTCCTTCGTCGGCTTTGCAGTTCCGATGTTTATGTCGCGGTATATTTGTCGTGAATCGGCCGATATGATATCACACGACAAGAGCTTAGCAAGGCGGATGCTAAGCTCTGTTTTTCCTACTGCCGTAGGTCCGAGCAGTACGATGAGTGTGGGTTGTGATGGTTGGTTCGTCAATCTGATAACAGTGTCTTTGTGTTATTCGAATGGGTTGCCATCGCTTATCTCAAGTCCTTCGAGGCCTATTTCCTCGTCGTCGATTCCGTCGCCGTAGAGGTCGTCATCGTCGTATATGCCTCCATCGGTCGAGGCATTGCCTACCGGATTGCGTGCCATGAGTTCGTCGAAGTCGATGGTCTGCTTTGGGGCGTTGCCTTGGCTGCGTGTCACTTTTGGTGTGTCAAGGGTTTTGCCCGTGATTATCTCCGACACTTGGATGAAGAAACAGCGGTCGGCCAGTGGGTCGAAGGTGTAGATGAGGTGTTGTTTCTCTTCCTCGATGAGTTCGGAGAGGCGTGTGTCGGCCATCACGTATGAGTCTTGGTCGGACGATGTGTCCATCTCTTCGAGTGTCACTTCCTGTCCTTTCTCCCATCCGTTTTCACACATGGTGAACGATGTGAGCTGATCGTCGGGATAGTGGCATGCCTCGAGTATAGTCTTGTGTAGGTCGAGGAATGTGGATTCTGAGTCGATTTGTATTTCGCGCATGAAGTCTTCTACTTCATCGGATATCATTATGAGTCGGTATATCATGGGGTTGATGGAGTTATTGGGGTTAATGGGGTTATAGGAGCTATAGGAACTATAGTTACTATAGAAACTATAGATGCTAAAGGAGCTATAGAAGCTATTGCATGGTTCATCGGATTATGCCTCGGGTGGAGTTTGCCACGAAGTCTACGATGTACTGCACTTCCTTGCCCATCGTTATGGTTTCTCTTATCTGCTGCAGGGCGTCAGCCACTCGCAGGTTGCTGTTGTAGAGTATTCGGTAGGCATTGTGGATGTCGTTGATGACTTCGACCGAGAAGTTTCGGCGTCGCAGTCCCACGCAGTATGCAACAGGCTCACGTGCTGCAATGACGAATGGCGGGATGTCCATGCTGGTGCGTGTTCCGCCTTGCACCATGGTGTATCCGCCTATGCGGCAGAACTGGTGGACGAGCACCACGGCACTGATGATTGCGTTGTCGTCGACTATGACCTCGCCTGCCAGCTTGGTTGAGTTGCCCATGATGATGCCGTTGCCGAACACGCAGTCGTGGGCTATGTGGGCGTTCTCCATGATGAGGTTGTTGTTGCCCACAATGGTTGTGCCCTTGCTTGCGGTGCCTCGGTGTATGGTCACGTTTTCGCGTATGCGGTTGCCCGAGCCTATCACTACTGTCGAGTCTTCGCCACGGAACTTGAGGTCTTGCGGTATTGCTCCGATGACTGCTCCTGGGAAGATGACGTTTTCGTTACCTATGGTGGTTCCGCTGAGCAGAGTCACACTGTTCATGAGTTCGTTGTTGTCGCCAATGACCACACCTTTGTCGATGTAGCAGAATGGACCTATCTTGCAGCCTTCGCCTATCTGGGCTTCGGGGTGTACGTATGCTAACGGACTGATGTTCATATTTGTTTATTTGGTTTTGTTCTGAATTGCGTTGATTATCTCGCGTGCCACCTTATTGTTTATTGTATGTCCTGGCTTGAATGCGGTGATGTGTGCTCGCAGTTGGTTTCCGGTGAGTGCCAGGTCGCCAACGAGGTCGAGCAGTTTGTGGCGTGCCATCTCGTTTGGCCATGTGAGTGGCTTGCGGTTGAGGTATCCCAGTTTTGTGGCGTCCATTCGTGGCACGTTCATCGTGTCGGCCAGTTTGTCGAGTTTGTCTTGCGGCAGTTGGTTTTCGTAGATTACGATTGCGTTGTCGAGGTCGCCTCCGCGTATGTACCCCAGTTCGAGCAGTGGCTGAATGTCGCGCACGAAGACGAATGTGCGTGCTGATGCCACGTCGGTTGGGAAGTCGTCGATATTGTCGAGTGTTGCTTGCTGGTTGGCCAGCATTTTTGACTCGAATGCTATTGTGATGTCGAGGCTGAAGTGGTCGGCTGGTTCAACGACTATGTGTTCGCCCTTGCTGCCGTCGATTACGATTTCGTGGTCGATGGTGATGTAACATTTCTCGGCTGCTTGTTCTTTCACTCCTACCTGCTGTATGGCCTGGATGAATGGCAGTGCGCTGCCGTCGAGTATTGGCATCTCGGGGCCGTCGATGTCGATGATGCAGTTGTCGATGCCCGATGCATAGAGTGCTGCCATTGCGTGTTCGATGGTGCTCACCTTCACGTCGCCTTGTGCTACGACGGTTCCGCGTGTGGTTTCCACCACGTTTTGTGCCGAACAGAGTATGCAGGGCTGTCCTTCAACATCGGTGCGGCGCAGTATGTATCCGTGATTCTCGGGGGCAGGGCTGAATGTGGCTGTGATATGTAGTCCGGTGTGCAGTCCTTTTCCTGCCAGGGTGAATGGCTGGCTCAGTGTTATTTGTTTTGGCATAATGTTTTTAGTTCTTCAAGTTCGCGCTCGAGTTGGTTCACTCGGTTTTGCAGTTCGGGCAGGTTTTTATATACTGCGGTGCTGCGTGCAAAGTTGCTGTGCTCGATGGCGGGGTATCCCATCACGGTGCAGTTGCCTTGCTTGAGCATGCGTCCGCCTGCGAGTCCCGATTGTGCTGCGGCATTGACCCGGTCGCCCAGTGTGATGTGTCCTGCCACACCCACTTGTCCGCCGAGCATGCACCACTGGCCCACTTTGCAGCTGCCTGCCACTCCCACCTGTGCCGACATCACGGTGTTGGCTCCCACCTCTACGTTGTGGGCTATCTGCACCAGGTTGTCGAGTTTCACGCCTTTGCGGATGATGGTTGAGCCCATGGTCGAACGGTCGATACATGTGTTGGCTCCTATTTCCACATTGTCCTCGATGGTCACGATGCCTATCTGCGGTATCTTTTCGTAGCCCTCGGCTGTGGGTGCGAAGCCGAATCCGTCGGCTCCCACCACACTACCGGCATGCAGTATGCAGTTGGCCCCTATGCGGCAGTCGTGATACACCACGACTCCGGCATACAACACGGTACCAGCGCCTATCTTGGCGTTGGCTCCCACGGTGGCATGTGGGTGTAGTTGCACTCCGTCGGCCACTTCGGCACCTGCCTCTACCACCGCAAAGGGTGCGATATACACATCTTTGCCCACTTTGGCCGTGGGGTCGACAAAGGCCATGGAGCTGATGCCCGTGGGCCGTGGTTTCATCGACTCGTAGAGTTGCAGCAGGCGGCTCACTGCCTCGTAGGCATTGGCCACACGTATGAGCGTAGGCGCCACGGGCTGCGAGGGTTGGAAACCGGCATTGACCAGCACCACCGACGAGCGCGTGTCGTAGATATAATGTTCGTACTGAGGGTTGGCGAGGAACGAAATAGCTCCGGGCACTCCTTCTTCAATTTTGGCAAATGTCGTTACCTCCGCATCGGGATTTCCGTCCACTGTGCCGTTTATATATGCAGCTATCTGCTGCGCCGTTATTTTCATCGTCGTAATTTGATTCGACTGCAAAGATAAGAATAATTTACGATTTACGTTTTACGATTTTCATTTTTTTAGTCTTTATGCGTTTTTCTATCCATCAAAGTGCACTATTTAGGTTTAAGGCACGTGTTTTTTTGCTTTTCAAGGGGCATTTTCACGTGATGGTCGAAGGGTGTGTTTGCGAGTGCGCACTTTCGGGCTCGCGAGTGCGCACTCACAGGGTCGCGAGCGCGCACTCTCGGGCCTGTGAGTGCGCACTCATTTTCACACCCCTCTACAGGTAGTTACAGGGGCACTGCCGCGCCAAATGGCCGACCGCAGTCGACGATTCCGATTGATTTATGCAAAAAGACCGCATGAAAAAGCGACGGAATCAATTTTTATTCGTAAATTTGCCGTCGATAACTAATCGATCATACACATTATTATATATAATATATATGAACAGAAAGATAATATC
>CAMVDC010000182.1 GCA_947166155.1 uncultured Prevotellaceae bacterium
TCTAAGGAGTAGAAAGAGAAAAGGAGAAACGAGAAAAAAACTCCTATACTCACAATACTCCTTAGAGAAAAAGAGTGCGACGTGGAGGAGCTCCATCCGGATTGCAAGGAGGGTTCGAACTTAAGAACTCAAAAACTAAACCTTCTCCCTCCTACTCACCATCCACAATCCTGCAAATGTGAGCATCCCGTTGAACATAAGCATCTCGTAGCCGAAATGGTTGCCGAATACCTGGTACTCGATGTGGTCGAAGGCCAGGCAGATGAGTGGCGACATGATGCAGATGTAGGGCACTGCCCTCTCTCGAACTTTGCGACGGGTGAACAGGCAGAATGCAAAAAGACCAAGTAGCGGACCGTAGGTATAGCTTACAAGGGTGTAGATGAGGTCCATCACACCTACATTCCCTAAATAATGAAAGGCGAGTGTGCACAGCAGAAACACGGCCATGACGGCTATGTGTACCCAGCGGCGGAGGCGTGTGTCGTTGTCGCGACCGATGATATCGACGCATACCGACGTGGTGAGTGCCGTGAGTGCTGAGTCGGCTGTGGAGAATGTGCTGGCCACCATGCCGATGACGAAGCATGTGATGACAGCCTGGCCCATCTGTCCCGATAGCACGATGTCGGTGAGCAGCGAGTCGCCTTTGGCTGGCAGTGGGATGCCAAGATGGCCGTAGAGAATCACCAGCAGAATGCCCAGCGAGAGCAACAGCAGGTTGACAGGAACGAACATGATGCCATACGAACACATGTCCTTCTGTGCCGATCGCAGATCCTTGCATGTCAGGTTTTTCTGCATCATGTCTTGGTCGAGTCCTGTCATGACGATAACGACGAATGCTCCGCTGAGGAATTGTTTCCAGAAGTTTTGGCGTGAAGCCCAGCTGTCGAACTCGAATATCTGCGATTTCGGGTCGTTCCACACGGCTGCGATGGCCTCGCTGCCGCTGATGCCCAGCAGATGACATGTCTGCCATATTATCAGGACGAGGGCCACGAGCAACACGAGGGTCTGGAGGGCGTCGGTCCATACCAGCGACTTGATGCCGCTGCGGTGGGTGTAGAGCCAGATGAACAGGAGCGACAGGGTGGCTGTCACGACGTATGGGATGCCGTAGTTGTCGGCAATGCACAGTTGGAGAATCTGCACCACGACATAGAACTTGGCTGCAGCACCCAGCAGTTTCGACACGATGAAGAACGAAGCCCCGGTCTTGTAGCTGGTGCGCCCCAGGCGGTGCGACAGGTAGGTGTAGATGGATGTGAGGTTGTAGCGATAGTATATAGGCAGTAGCACGAATGCCACGACGATATATCCCACGATGAAGCCGAGACACATCTGCAGGTAGGTCATGCCCGTGGTGGTGACCCATCCCGGCACACCGATAAACGATACTCCGCTGATGCTGGCGCCTATCATTCCGAAGGCTACCACGGGCCACGGCGACTGCCGCCCTGCACGGAAGAAGGCATCGTTGCTGCCACTACCCACGAGGCGCGAAATGATGTAGAGTATCAGGAAATATATGATGAGATATATGAGCATTCTTTTATTAATGAATAATTAATAATGAATAATGAATAGCGAAAACCTAATTAATTTACTATTTGACAATTTACGATTTAATTATTTGGAATGGAAAGGAATGGAAAAGAAGGCCCCACCCCCAGCCCCTCCCCGAAGGAGAGGGTGGCTTTTGCTTCGCTTAGGAGTTAGAAGACGATACCTGTCCCGAGGCAACATTCGTCCCTTTAACTTCCCTTTAACTTCCTTTTAACTTCCTTTTAACTTCCCTTTAATTATTCAGTGAGGCGGCCATCTTTTTCAAAAACTCGACGCAGGCATCGTGTTCGTTTGGTATGATGCCGTCGAGGATGGCTTCTTTCATCGCATTTTTCAGCACGCCCACTTCGCGGCTTGGTGGGAGGCCGAACATCTGCATGATTTCGTCGCCGTCGACAGCGAACTTCATGTTGCGGATGCGGTCTTTCTCTTCGATGGCTACCAACTTCTCCTTCACCAACTCGAAGTTCTGGTGGAACTGCCGGCGTCGCTCCTCGTTTTTCGAGGTCACATCGGCGTTGCAGAGGGTCATGAGGTCGTCGATGTCGTCGCCGGCCTCGAACAGCAGGCGCCTTACCGCCGAGTCGGTCACCTCGTCGTCGGCAATGGCGATGGGGCGCATGTGCAGGCTCACGAGTTTTTCCACATATTTCATGCGCTCGTCCATGGGTAGTTTCATGCGTCGGAAGATGGGGGCTACCATCTTCTCGCCCAGGAAGTTGTGGTTGTGGAAGGTCCAGCCACCGGCGGGGTCCCATCGCTTGCTGCGAGGTTTCCCGATGTCGTGCATCAGTGCTGCCCACCTGAGCCATAGGTCGCCTCCTGCACGTGCCACATTGTCGAGCACTTCGAGGGTGTGGTAGAAGTTGTCTTTATGTCCGCGACCGTTGCGTACTTCTACCCCTTCGAGGGCTGTGAGTTCGGGGAATATGATGCCAAGGAGTCCGCAGCGATGCAGGTCGATGATTCCGCGTGACGGTGTGTCGGCCATGATGATTTTGTTCAGTTCGTCGATTATCCGTTCGCCCGACACAATCTTGATTCGCTCGCGGTTGCGCGAGAGTGCGTCGAATGTCTTGTCGTCGATTTGGAACGACAGTTGTGTGGCAAACCTCACGCACCGCATCATGCGCAGTGGGTCGTCGCTGAAGGTGATGTCGGGGTCGAGTGGTGTGCGTATGATTTTGTCTTCCAGGTCGTAGATACCGTCGAAGGGGTCGACCAGGGTGCCGAAGCGGGCCGAGTTGAGGCATATGGCCATGGCGTTGATGGTGAAGTCGCGCCGGCGCTGATCGTCGTCGATGGTGCCATCCTCCACAATGGGTTTGCGCGAGTCGTGGCTATAGCTTTCCTTTCGTGCACCCACCAACTCTATCTCGGTGTTTCCGGCTTTGAGTTGTGCGGTGCCGAAGTTCTTGAACACGCTCAGGGTGGTGTGACGTCCCAACTTCTTCTTCAAGGCCTGAGCCAGGAGGATGGAGTTGCGGGTGTTGCCCTTGGTGTCGATGTTGCCACCAATGGTGTGACGCCCTGTGACCACGATGTCGATATCCTTGCTGGGGCGCTCGAGGAAGAGGTCGCGCACGAATCCGCCGACCACATAGCATTCCAACTCCAGTTCGTCGGCTGTCTGAGCCACGAGCCGGAACAGTGGATGGTCGAGTAAATGAGCCAATTCGGCATCTGAATACAGTTTCATGCTGCAAAGATAGTAAATAAATACCAATCGAGCATCGGTGCCGACCCATTATTTTTGTTTTTACTCACACATTGGACACAAACGCCTGTGAGGACGCCCGTTTGAGAGTGCGCACTCGCGACCCCGCGACCGCGCACTCACAGCCCCGCGAGTGCGCACTCACAGGGCCGCGAGTGCGCACTCATTTTTTACCCCCTCTACAGTGGTGCTGGAGGCGGGGTGTAGATGAAGCTCACTTTTTGTGCCATGCGTGGAGGTCATTCTCGACGTTTGAGGTGCAAAAACCACGATTTACACCTTATATTTATATATAAATGTTTGGTCATATCGCAAATAGTATGTAATTTTGTGGGCGAATAAAAAAATAGTACTATGAATAAAATTATGTGTTTTGCTGTAGCTTTTGCACTCTCTGCTGCGTCGTATGCACAGACGGCTGCCGAAGTGAAAGGCATGATTGAGAAGGTGAACGACTCGTGGCAGGCGCGCCACAAGGCCCAGTGTCGAGGATTCTGGGACAATGCAGCCTATTTTACAGGCAACCAGGCAGTGTATGAACTGACAGGAAAGCAACAGTACCTCGACTATGCTGTGGCATGGGCCGAATATAATAACTGGAAGGGTGCGACTCAGACCGACAAGTCGAAATGGGAGTATGCAACCTATGGCGAAGACATGAACCATGTGCTGTTTGCCGACTGGCAGATATGCTTCCAAGTATATATCGACCTATATAAACTGGAACACCGTGCAGAAAGACTGCAACGCACACTGGAGGTGATGATGTATCAGGCCAAGACCGACAAGGCCGACTACTGGTGGTGGTCGGATGCACTGTATATGGGTATGCCGATATTCTCGAAGCTATACACCGTAACCCACAACGAGCGGCTGCTCGACAAACAATACGAATGTTACCGATGGACCGACAGCTTGCTGTTTGACAAGGAGGACCACCTCTACTATCGCGATGGCAAGTATGTATATCCCAAAGTGAAAACCAAGTGCAACGACGGCAAGAGCTTCTGGGCACGAGGCGACGGATGGGTGCTGGCAGGACTGGCCAAGGTGTTGCAAGACCTGCCAAAGGACCACAAATACCGCCCCTTCTACGTGCAACGCTTCCAACAACTGGCGAAGGCAGTGGCCAAATGTCAGCAACCCGAGGGCTACTGGACACGCTCCATGCTCTGCCCCGACGATGCACCAGGATATGAAACCAGCGGTACGGCATTCTTCACCTACGGCATACTGTGGGGTGTGAACAACGGCCTGCTGAAGGAAGCCGAATTTAAGACAACCATCGACCGCGCGTGGGAATACCTCACAACCAAGGCCCTGCAACCCAATGGCTCCATCGGCTACGTACAACCCATAGGCGAACGCCCCGACCCCAACCGCATTGCCGATGCACGCTCTGAGCACCCATTCGGCACTGGTGCATGGCTCCTTGCAGCATGCGAGCAGTACAAACGCCTGACCAAATAACCCGCACAGCCCCATCCCCAGGCGCCAGCCACAATCGCGCGTCGGTGTCGTGCGGCCCCTCCCGCTCGCGTCAGTGTCGTGCGGTTCCGCCACGCTCGCGTCGGTGTCATGCAGCCCTCCCGCTCGAGTTAGTGTCGTGCGGTTTGGCCGCACGAAAAAAAAACAACAAACCAACAAAAAACCAATAACAAT
>CAMVDC010000183.1 GCA_947166155.1 uncultured Prevotellaceae bacterium
CCGATGTCGATAACCGTCTGGGTATAGCCCTCGGCATGAAGATATCGCAGGTGGAAAAAGCAATAGAAGAGAACCCCGATGCAGTGGCCATACTTGTCAATAACCCGACATACTATGGTATCTGTTCCAACTTGAAACGCATCGTGGAACTGGCACACGAGCACAACATGCTGGTGTTGGTCGACGAAGCTCACGGTACACACTTCTACTTCAGCGACGACATGCCGTTGAGCGCCATGGCTGCCGGGGCCGACATGTCGTGTGTGTCGATGCACAAATCGGGCGGTAGCCTCACCCAAAGCAGCATACTGCTCACAAACTCAACCGTTGGTCCAGGATATGTGCGTCAGGTAATCAACCTCACACAAACCACCAGTGCATCATACCTCCTGCTGGCATCGCTCGATATATCCCGTCGCAACCTGGCGCTGCGAGGTCGCGAGGCATTCAAGGAGGTGCTCGCCATGGCAGAATATGCCCGCACCGAGATCAACAACATAGGCGACTACTATGCTTATGGTCCCGAACTCATCAACGGCGACTCCATCTACGACTTCGACAAGACAAAGCTAACCGTTTTCACCCTCGACGTAGGATTGGCTGGCATCGAGGTCTACGACCTGCTGCGCGATGAATACGACATACAGATGGAACTCGGAGATATAGGCAACACACTGGCATATATATCCATAGGCGACCGCATGCGCGAGATAGAGCGCCTGGTGAGCGCACTCTACGACATACGCCGCCGCTTCAAGCGCTCGCGTAGTGGCCTGTTCGACCATGAATATATCAACCCGTCGGTTGTGATGAGCCCACAAGAGGCATTCTATGCTCCGAAAGAAGAGATGATACCGATACGTGAAACCAATGGCCGTATCTGTACGGAGTTTGTGATGAGCTATCCTCCAGGCATACCTATACTGGCACCTGGCGAGCGAATCACACAGGAAATCATCGACTACATACTCTATGCCAAGGAGAAGGGATGCTCGATGACTGGTCCTGAAGACCCCAAGATAGAGCGACTGAATGTGATTAAAGAAGCAACGATATACTAAGGACCACATATACCAGTGGACATAAGTGCCGGATGGCTTTCATATATTTCACAATGCCCGATGGCTATTATATTATCAATTAACTATTATATACTTATCAGATGGATTTATGGTTTTCTGAACCCCACACCGAGAATGTGAAGTTCTCAGTAAAGGTGGACAAACACATCTTCTCTGAAGAAAACGACCACAACCGCATCGACATCTTCGAGTCGCCCGAATATGGCAGGGTACTGACAGCCGACGGATATATAGTCATGACCGAGCGCGACGAGTTTATATATCACGAAATGATGACCCACATACCGATGGCTGTGCATCCTAACCCGCAGAAGATTCTGGTGTTTGGTGCAGGCGATGGCGGTGTAGTGCGCGAGTTGCTCAAATATCCTGAAGTGGAACGTATAGACATGGTGGAAGTCAATGTGGGAGTGGTGGAAGCCGCAAAGCGTTATCTGCCATTCTCGGCAAGCGGACTCGACGACCCCAAAGTGACTATCTACACGCAGAATGCACTGCGATACGTGCGACACATTGTGGGTGAATACGATGTCATCATCGTCGACTCGGCTGGATTCTACGGTCCTGGCGAGAGTCTTCTTTCACGCGAATTCTATGGCTCGTGCTACAAAGCCCTGAAAGAAGACGGCATCATGGTCAATCAGCATCAGTCGCCTTTCTATGCCGACGACCGTACAGAAACGCAAAAAGCACACAAGCGAATCGTGGAGTGCTTCCCCATTAGCCGTGTATACCAAGCACACATACCATCATATCCTTCGGGATATTGGCTCTTCGGATTTGCTTCGAAGAAGTATCACCCTGTCAACGACATGAATGCAGAGCGTTGGGATGCCCGTGGCATTGAGACGAATTATTACACAACCCACCTCCACCGCGGATGCTTTGCACTGCCTGCATACGTGGAGAAAATGCTTGCTAAGGTAGAGTGATGAAACCAAATATAGAGACTTTCATTGGCTGTGATGCCAACTTCGATGATGCCCGCATTGTATTGTTTGGTGCTCCATTCGATTCCACAACCAGCTATCGGCCAGGTGCACGATTCGGTAGTGCGGCCATACGTCATGAGTCGTATGGACTCGAGACCTATTCGCCATACCTCGATCGTGACCTCGAAGACATCAGCGTGTTCGATTCGGGCGATATAGAACTGCCTATGGGTTCGGCTGAGATGGCACTCGATGCTATATCCCAACGCACAGCCGAAATACTCGATGCAGGCAAGATTCCATTCATGCTTGGAGGCGAACACCTTGTGACACTGGGTGCCGTGCGCGAGGTTGTGAAGAAATATCCCGACCTGCACATCGTTCATTTCGACGCACATGCCGACCTGCGCAACGACTATCTGGGTGTTCAACTGTCTCATGCATGTGTGCTTCGTCGCTGTCACGACCTCATTGGCGATGGCCGTATCCACCAGTTTGGCATACGTTCGGGCGAGCAGACAGAGTTCCGTTGGTCGCGCGAAGGACACACCGACATGCATCCGTTCACATTCGACGGCCTCAGTGAAATCGTAAAACAGATGGAAAAAGAACATGTACCCGTCTATTTTACCATCGACCTCGATGTGCTCGACCCATCAATCTTCCCGGGAACCGGCACACCGGAGGCAGGCGGAGTATCGTTCAACCAACTGCGCGAAGCACTCACTCTCGTGGCACAACATCTCAACATCGTTGCCTGCGATGTCAACGAACTGGCACCGATGCTCGACCCCAGTGGCTCATCCACTGCCGTGGCATGCAAGGTGGTGCGCGAGTTGTTATTGGCAATGAGTAAATAGAACTTCATCAATGTACCATAACATTACAGCTTTTTACTTTTTCGACCGAAGCAAGATATGACAGATATACAGCTCATACAAAGCAAGATTTACGAGATTCGTGGGCAACGAGTGATGCTTGACCGCGATTTGGCGGAATTGTATCAAGTGACAACTGGTAATCTCAATAAAGCTGTAAAGAGGAATATCAAGCGCTTTCCGCCTGACTTTATGTTTCAGCTTACCAAGTCAGAGTTCGAACGACTGAAACAAGACTTGAAATTCCAATTTGGAATATCAAGTTGGGGTGGTACGCGCAAGCTACCATACGCATTTACAGAACAAGGACTTGCAATGTTGTCTGGTATTTTGAACAGTGATGTTTCCATTGAGGTCAACATCAATATAATGCGCGCTTTCGTGCAGATGCGCCATACTTTGCTTGAATTGAATAGTACACAACTGAAGATAGAACAGATGCGGTCGGAACTGATGCAGCTGCGTTATGACATGGAAGAAACGCTTCGTGAACAAAACGACATAAATGAGGATACACGTGCGCAACTGGATGCTTTAAGTACAGCTTTGGCTGAATTGCAGGCAAAACCAATGCAGACTCCGCGTCAGCCTATAGGGTTTGTACAGGAAGAAGAGGTCACATATAATGTGAAGCGAAGATGCAAAAAATAAACAACGGAAATAATAACAAACAAAATCATACATAAATAAAATGGGAAAGGTACTCGTAATCGGCTGTGGAGGTGTGGCCGGAGTGGCAATACAGAAATGCGCTCAGAACTCCGAAGTGTTTAACGAGATATGCATTGCAAGCCGCACGGTGAGCAAGTGTGAGGCATTGAAGCAGAAACTTGAAGGCAAGACCTCGGCTGTGATAACAACTGCAAAGGTCGATGCCGACAAGGTTGATGAACTTGTGGCACTTATAAATGAGGTGAAACCCGACATAGTGCTCAACCTTGCACTGCCTTATCAGGACCTCACGATTATGGAGGCATGTCTGAAGACCAAAGTGCATTACGTGGATACTGCCAACTATGAGTGTGAAGACACCAATGACCCTGAATGGCGTGCTATCTACGAGAAGCGTTGCAAGGAGAAAGGCTTCACGGCTTACTTCGACTATTCATGGCAGTGGGCATACCGCGAGCGTTTCGAGAAAGCAGGCATCACTGCATTGCTCGGAACTGGTTTCGACCCGGGAGTGACAAGTGTGTTTACTGCATACGCATTGAAGCATTATTTCGACGAGATACACACCATCGACATCCTCGACTGCAACGGAGGCGACCACGGTTACCCGTTTGCCACCAACTTCAATCCCGAAATCAACCTGCGCGAGGTGAGCGCCAACGGTTCGTATTGGGAGAACGGACACTGGGTTGAGACCGAACCGATGGCCATCCACCGCACATACAACTTCGATGGAGTAGGGGAGAAGGACATGTATCTGCTGCACCACGAGGAGATTGAGTCGCTGGCACAAAACATACCGGGTGTGAAGCGCATCCGTTTCTTCATGACCTTCGGTCAGAGCTACCTCACACACATGAAGTGTCTGGAAAATGTGGGAATGCTTGGCACCGAGCCTGTTGAGTTTGAGGGACATGAGATTGTGCCTATCCAGTTCTTGCGCCGACTGCTGCCCGACCCTGCTTCGCTCGGTCCTCGCACCGTGGGTAAGACCAATATCGGTTGCATCTTCACGGGAGTGAAGGACGGCAAGGAGCGCCATATATATATATATAATGTGTGTGACCACCAAGAGTGCTATCGCGAGGTCGGTTCGCAAGCCATTTCATATACAACCGGTGTGCCTGCCATGATAGGTACGGCGATGGTGATGACAGGATTGTGGAAACGTCCGGGCGTATTCACCGTCGAGGAGTTTGACCCCGATCCATATATGGATGCACTGAACAAGTGGGGTCTGCCATGGCAAGTGAACGAAAATCCAGTGCTGGTGCCGTAAAATCCATTGAGACTTTAAATTGACAAAAAGTACATAAATCGTAGATAGTACATCGTCAAATCGTCAATAGTACATCGTCAAATCGTCAATAGTACATCG
>CAMVDC010000184.1 GCA_947166155.1 uncultured Prevotellaceae bacterium
GCCAAGACATTCACCGTATCGCTGCAAAGCGAACTCGTGGCCGACTCGGTCATCATCAACAGCACAAAGAACTACACACTGAACGGAGTCGGATTCCTGAGCGGAAAGACAAAGCTCGTGAAGCAAGGCACAGGTACCCTCACCATCGAAAACAACAACACCTACACTGGCGGCACACGCATCAGCGGCGGTACGGTGAAGGTCAGCACCCTCAGCAACCAATACAAGGAAGCAGGCAACCTGGGCGCCGTGTCGACCCTCAACACCCGATTCATAATCGAAAACGGAGCTACACTCAACACCACAGCCGCCGTCCAGATGGGCAGCCCCATCCGCCTCATGACCGACGAGGGAGGTGTTATCAACAACTCGGCCGACTTCATCATGGACAAAGCATTCAGCGGCACCAAACTCACCAAGCGCGGCAACGGATGGCTCAAGACCTACACAGCAGGCAGCAGCCTCACACGCATGGTGATTGCCGGCGGTACGGTCGAAAACTATGCAGGCAATGCAGCACAAACCGTCGAACTGCAAGGCGGTGCACTGCGCGATGTGGTTGGAACAAGCAACACCATCTTCGTCGATAAGAGCAAGAAAGGCTCGTGGACCACAGCCAACCGCGCCACCTACACCAACACCCTCACCGGCGAAGGCGAAGTGACCGTATATTGTGCCACCGAGAAAGGCAGCAGCTGGTATGCCACACGCACACCACTCCGCCTCAAACTCGCTTCGTTCGAAGGCACACTGCTGCCACAAGCCACATACACAGCCGACGGACGTTTCACACTCGACACATCAAGCGGAGGCGATAAGTTCACACTCAACATCCCCGAGGGCATCATCGTGCAGAACTCGGGCAAGACCCTGCGCATCGGTCACCTCACAGGTAAAGGCACCCTGGGCGGCAGTTGCACATTCGACAACAACTCGACAGTAGGCGCTAACACATGGCAGGTAGGCAACGATGAGGACTTCACCTTCGAAGGCATCGTGACATCGAAAGATGCATTCACCAAGATGGGTAGCGGCAAGATGTCGGTCAAGGGAGCATGGACAATGAGCGGAGCAGTCAACCTCTCGGAGGGTACCACCTACTTGTCCAACTCAGCATCGCTCGGAACGGGTACACTCACCGTCGGAACCGGAGCTACACTCTACGGCACCGGTACACTCACCAACTCATCCTACACCATCAACGGCACCATCCAGGCAGGAATATTAACCACATCGCTCACCGGCTCAATCGACATGAGCGGAGCCAACGTGACCATCGGTACCAACGGCATCTACCGCATCGGTGCCCGCCGCTGTGCCACAGAAAAGAGTACTGGATGCACATCAATTACCAACATCGGTCGCATGACCATCAACGGCACCATCGAGGTGTTCATCACCAACAGCAGCACCCTCAACATAGGCGATTCAATTCTCGTGTTCGACTCACAGTCGTTTGCAGGAAAGCCTAAGTTCATCCTGCCACTGCGATACACATGGGACACCAGCCGCATCAGCGAAGGTCTCATCTTCATCACCGGATACGGTATTGATATCAACGGCGACGAATCTGTCGACACTCAAGACATCCTGAGCATCTACGAATACATGCAGGAGAATGGCAGCACCGGCGGAACCGACGTACCCCAGGACGTGAACCACGACGGAGTGGTCGACACACAAGATGTGCTGGCACTCTATGAGTATATTAGCGGGAATTAAAGGGGAAACCCCTCTCTTATCTCCCAAACCCCTCTCTTATCTCCCCCAAGGGGAGAAGATGCCATCCGGAAGGAAATAGACAAATAATTAAATCGAAAATAAATAGTAAATAGTAAATCGTCAAATAGTAAATAAAATAAATAATAAATAGTCAATCATTAAATCGTAAAAATGAGATTATGAAACCAACACTATTCCTACTTGCTGCAGGCATGGGTAGCCGATACGGCGGCCTGAAGCAGCTCGACGGTCTGGGCCCCAACGGCGAGACCATCATGGACTACAGTATCTTCGATGCCATCCGCGCAGGATTCGGCAAAATCGTGTGGGTCATCCGTCGCGACTTCGAAGAGCAGTTCCGCACACAAATCCTCTCAAAGTATGAAGGCAAGGTGGCTTGCGAACTTTGCTTCCAGGCTCTCGACTCACTGCCCGAAGGCTTCCACTGTCCTGAAGGCCGAGTAAAGCCGTGGGGTACGAACCACGCCGTACTTATGGGCAAAGATGTCATCAAGGAACCCTTCTGCGTCATCAACTGCGACGACTTCTATGGCCGCGATGCATTTGCACAGATTGGCCGCTACCTCGCCAACCTGCCCGAAGGAGCCAAAAACCAATATGCCATGGTGGGATTCCGCGTATGCAACACGCTGAGCGAAAACGGAACCGTGGCTCGTGGTGTATGTGCAACCAACGACAAACACCACCTCACCGACGTGGTGGAGCGCACCGAAATCATGCGTGTCGACGGTAAGATATGCTACAAGGAAGGCGACAAGTGGGTCGAGATTCCCGAGAACTCACCAGTATCAATGAACATGTGGGGCTTCACCCCCGACTACTTCGAGTATTCCGAGGCATATTTCAAGGAGTTCCTCTCCGACCCGAAGAACATGGAGAACCTCAAAGCCGAATTCTTCATCCCGCTCATGGTCAACAAGCTCATCAACGACGGCACCGCAACCGTAGAAGTGCTCGACACCACCAGCAAGTGGTTTGGTGTGACCTATGCTGCCGACCGTCCCGACACCGTGGCTCGCATCAAGGCACTCATCGATGCAGGTGAATATCCAGAGAAGCTCTTCTGATGCGACTTGCATTCGCTTTGATATTATCTCTACTGGTAGGACATGTGGTGGCACAACCTGTCACCATCATGTCCTACAATTGTGAAAACCTGTTCGATACCATCCACGACAGCACATTCGACGATTTCGACTTCCTGCCTACCGGCACACATCACTGGAGTCGGTGGCGCATGTATCAGAAGTTGCGCGGCATCAATCAGGTCATCATGGCGGCCGACACACTGCGGCCTGTCGACATCGTATGCCTCGAAGAAGTGGAGAACGACACGGCGCTCACCTACCTCACACGCCGCACCGCCCTCAACTCCATAGCCTATAACTACATCATGACCCACTCGGCCGACACGCGTGGTGTCGATGTAGCCATCATCTACTCACCCTTTACCACCCGTCTACTACATCATCACCCCATCCGTGCCGTCACGTCACAACCCACTCGCGACATTCTCTATGCCTCGTTTCTGGTACACGGGGCCGACACGCTCGACATCTATGCGCTGCATCTACCCTCGCGCCTCGGTGGTCGCGAAGCCACACGCAACCGCACATCGGTCTTGGATGCCCTGCTTCTTTCGGTCGATTCGCTTCGCCACGTGCGCCACACTCCCAACATCGTCATCCTGGGCGACTTCAACGACCGTCCACGCTCCCGGCTCATACGCCGTCAATTCTCATCGTTCGTCAACCTGGCCGATATG
Source organism: uncultured Prevotellaceae bacterium (assembly GCA_947166155.1). Lineage (GTDB taxonomy): Bacteria > Bacteroidota > Bacteroidia > Bacteroidales > Bacteroidaceae > Colivivens. Next base: position 3,509 of record CAMVDC010000184.1, read on the forward strand.
AAACAGAAAACCGCCCCACACTATTCAGTGCGAGGCGGACAACAATCAAAAAACGGTAACCTCGTCAGAGGTACATATAAGTATCAAGGAGCATGGGACTGCATCGACCAATTCATCATTTCACAACCGCTCTTGCCGTTGCTTCGTTCGGCCGAAATCATCGCCCCACCCTTCTTGCTCGAGCCCGACGAGCGCTACGGCGGTGTGAAACCACGCCGCACCTTCATCGGCTATTCCTACAATGGCGGCACAAGCGACCATCTGCCAGTGATGGTGCGGTTTGACATCACTCGCTGACGTCTTCTGACGCATCGGGTGTATCCACGCGTTTCTTCACATTAGCTTGCATCACGCTATACACTTGTAGCACATCCTGAGTGTCCACACTTCCGTCGTGATTCACATCGAAGGTCGATTTATCGCCCGTTGTGTCTTGCATATATCCATATATGGCAAGCACATCCTGCGTATCTATGCTACCATCGCGGTTCACGTCGGCCGGGTCGGAACGTCCTACGACCAGCAAGCTGCAATCGCCCTCATTGGCCAGCACACCGTATGCCAGTGCGTAGATATATGTACCCTCGGGCTTTATGGCAAACATGCGTGTGGCATCGTCGGTCATCACATCGGGCACGATCGGTTTCCCGTCGGCATCATAGAAGTCTACCGAGAGTTCCTTGCCACTCACTTGCAGGCGTATCGAATCGCCCTCCACTGCTTCGAGTCGGTAGCCCTGAGCCTCGCCGCCCTTCATTGCCGGCAGCAAGTAAGTCTGACCCACATCGGCAGTCAGTATGTGTGGATCTACGCTCAGCGTCACATCCTTGATGGTGTCCACCACTGCCACCGAGCCCACACCGCCAGCATTGAACACCTGCGTGCCCAACGTGATGTCGGCACCGGTATGTATGAGCCCCGTTGCAACATCGAATGTGTAATCCTGCCGTATCTCCTGCGGGCGCAAGCTGTCGATATCTATCGCAAGGTCGGCATCGAGCGTGGTTTGCGGGTCGATAGAGGTATCGGTGCGTAGGCCGTCGTTTAGCCAGTAGCCGCATGCTGCCAGCATCGGTTGCTCCTCATCGTTGACCATAAACACCTTCTTATATACGCCACACACCTGTCCTGCATCGTCGATGCTGCGACAGTTGAAGGTGTGCATTCCTCGTTTCAGTCCTTCGATATCGAGGTCCAGGCTCATTGCATCGTTATTAGTTGCTTCCACCTTCACTCGATTGTCGAAGTTGCTGTCTATCCAGTATTCGTAGCATGCAATTCCATTCTCTGTGCCATCGTTGCTGTCGGTCACCATGAAGTACTTCATCAGCACCCCGCTGCCCTTTCCCCGCTCGTCCCTGGC
>CAMVDC010000185.1 GCA_947166155.1 uncultured Prevotellaceae bacterium
TGTGCCAGCACTCTTTGAATGCTTCTGAACCAATAGTTGTCACCGAATTGGTCATGGTGACCGAGAGCAGGTTGTGGCACTCACGGAAGGCTCCGTAGCCTATACGGGTGACACTCTCGGGCAGGTCGATGGATGTGAGCCCCTCACGACCGGCCAATGCTCGGCTGCCGATGCGTTTCACTCCGTATGGCACGGTGGTGTTTGGGCCGCCAAAAATCAGTTCGTCGGTAGCAGTACGTATGATTGCGTTGCAACTGTCGCGCGAATCGAAAACAGGATTATCGGGATGCACCACAATCGACTCAACTGAGTTGCAGCCGATGAAAGTCATGTCGGTTATGTTAGTAACCCGTGAGGGAATATATATGGAGCGCAGGAGTGGACAGGTATTGAATGCCTCACGGCCTATTGAAATAATATTTTCGTTGATGTTCACATCGCGCAAACGATAGCAATAAGCGAACGCATAATCAGGGATTGCTGTTATCGAGTCGCCTAACGTCACACGCCTGAGCATGGCACACTTCATAAATGCTGCAGCACCTATATCTACCACAGAATTAGGGATATTTATTGTCTCTATTTTATAGTCAGCACTACGATCATCTAATATATCCAAGGAACTAAAAGCATAGGGAGCAATGCGCCTCGTACCTTCTTTTATTACATAAGATGTGCGCATAGTGTCGACCGTGAGCAAATCCCAGTCAGCATATCTTAGTCCATCTTCCTCGTACAAGTACCGGCATCCCTCGAAAGCGGCACCACCTATCTGGCAATCGCGGTTGTCAATATAAGCGCGACGCAACCAAAGGCAGTCCTTGAATGCCTCACGACCTATGTAGGTAACGGTCGATGGTAGTTTTATGGTTTGCAAGCGTTTGCACTGATAGAATGCCTTATCGGCTATGCGCTCCACACGTGGCGGGCACCGGGTCTCCTTACATCCTGCCAGCAATTCGTTGGTTGAGGTACGTATGATGGCGTTACAGTTGTTGCGCGAATCGAGATAAGGATTGCGCTCATCAACCTTTATGCTTTCCGTCAATAGGCAATTAGCAAAAGCCAGCGTTCCGACTTCTGCCACCGATGCGCCTATCGACACGCTGAGCAACCAGGTGCAGCCATAGAATGCCTCGCTACCGATAGAGTGGACACGGTCGGGGATGGTGATTGACTGCAAGTTGATACATCCCTTGAAGCAACTGGAGCCAACCGACTCGAGCGAGTCGGGCAAAGCAATGCCTTGCATATTCTGGCAGTCAGCAAATGTGTTGGCTGGCAATATACGCTGCGATGGATGGAACTCCACGGTTTCCAGATTCATACATTTGGAAAACACGCTCGCACCCATTTCATCTACCGCTCCTCTGAATTTGACCCAATGCAGGCTGCTCGACGCAAAGACCGAACTGCCGATTTGTCGCAGGGAAGCAGGCAACGTAATGTTTATCAATCCACGGCATCCGCTGAAAGCAGAATCGCCTATACGCAACAGACCGTCAGCAAAGTCGACGACCGACAGCTTGTGTGAATTGACAAATGCCCTGCGACCCACATACTGAAGCGTCGACGGTGTCTCGACCGAAGTCAGTTCGCTACAACCAAGGAATGCCTCATCGGATATTCCCACCACAGTGTATTCCTGGTCGTCCCATACAGCTATTTCATCGATAAACACAAACCCAGCATACTTGCTTCCGTCGGCATCGGCCGTGACTTCGCAGGTATGATCAGCAGCCGACACTATATTGAAGAACTTGCCTTCGTATTCAAAATCGTGGGCAGAAGCAGTCATCGCCATCGCAAAGATGACAGACATGAGATAGGCTTTAGTAATAAAAATTGTTTTCATCAGTACAAATGTTATTTGTTAATAATGTCGAGACACAAAGACTGATATCGACGCTGCAAATATAAGGAAAAAAGATTAACCAATCGGCATAAAGCAAGAAAAAACATGTATCTTGCTTAAATATTCACTCCCGAAGTTGTGTGATTATAATAAAATTCGTAACTTTGCGGCTGCAAAGATACGTATTATTTCGTTTCTCTTGCACAACATTTATACAACGACACTCTCGTACCCAAAAAGGAATTAAGAATAATCAAAATCAATACAATCAAACTATGAGTAAAAGTGTAACACTCGTGGCACTGCTGCTTGGCATGCACCAGGCAGTGTGGGCTCAGGTGGCTGTCGACTCGCTCGTACAGCAAGACAACGCCGATTTCACCTTTACCGAAAGTCAGCTCGACGACGACAACGATGCGGCTCAGACCGTTTCGTCGGTCACTGCATCGGCGAGCGACCCCTATCAGAGTGAAGTGGGATATCGGTTCAGCGCTATGCGATTCCGCACACGTGCCTACGACAACATGTACAACCATGTCTACATGAACGGCCTCATGCTCAACGACCTTGAACTGGGACGATTCTCCTACAGCATGATTGGCGGCATGAACGATGCCACACGCAACCAAGAAGGCGTGGTGGGCTTCGAGTACAACAACTTCGGACTGGCACCCGTGGGCGGTGCGTCGAACATCAACACCCGCGCATCGGCATTCGTTGCCGGCAAGAAGGTGACCCTCTCGGCTTGTAACCGCAACTATGTGGGTCGAGCCATGTTTACATACGCCACTGGCCTCATGGACAACGGATGGGCGTTTGCCGGTACCATCGGATACCGAGGAGCCGGCGAAGGTGTAATCGAAGGTACATTCTACAACTCGTTCGCATATTTTCTGGCCGCAGAAAAGAAACTGAACGACCAGCACAGCATCTCGCTCGTCACATTCGGTTCACCAACCGAGCGCTCGCAGCAGGGTGCATCGACCGAAGAAGCATACTGGCTGGCAAACTCACACTACTACAACCCATACTGGGGTTATCAGAACGGCGAGAAACGCAACTCGCGAGTGGTACACGACTTCGAACCCACAACCATAGCCACATGGGACTGGAAGGTCGACGAAAACAAGAAGCTCATAACCTCGGCAGGACTGAAGTACAGCCGATACAGCAGCACGGCACTGGGATGGAACGGCGATGCCTACGACCCACGACCCGACTACTACAAGAACCTGCCATCGAGCATATTCGACGTCTACGACATGGATAAGAACAACCCACAGTACCTGGCCGAAAACCCATACTTCCTGTCACAGTGGCAAGACCTCTACGACTTCTGGACAGCAGGCAAGCCCAACCGCCAGATAAACTGGGACCGCATGTACTATGTCAACGCAATCCAGAACCAAAACGGAGGCGAAGCACTCTACTACCAGGAACGCCGCCACAACAACCAGCTGGCATTAGTCATCAACTCGACCTGGAACCACAACATCGACCTCAACAACAAGTACAGCCTCGGACTCCAACTCAACCACACCAAGGGCATGCACTATAAGACCATGGCCGACCTGCTGGGTGGCGAGACATACTACGACTACGATAAATTCTCGGCCAACGAATACGGACGCGGAACCATCGACAACCCCACCGAGGCAGCCAACGACCTGCGCAACCCATACCGCCGCATAGGCAAGGGCGACAAATTCGGCTACGACTACAACATCATAGTCAACAAGGCCAAGTTGTGGGGACAATACCAATACACCACAGGACGCCTCAACGCCATGGTCGGAGCCTACGGCGAAGGAACTACCATCGAGCGCGACGGCAAAATGCAAAACGGACGTGCACCCGAAAACTCATACGGCAAGAGCGGCACGGCCAAGTTTATGGGCGGCGGAGCCAAGGCGCTCTTCACACTGCGACCCATCGCTAACAACATCGTGACACTCGGCGCAGGATGGGATTCACAGGCACCATTGGCACGCAACTCATTCGTGGCACCACGCATGCAAAACAACTTTGTCGACAACCTCAAACTCGAAGGCATATTCAGCAGCGAGCTCTCATGGCAGTTCAGATTCGGAAACCTCACAGGTAAGTTCACAGGATTCTACACCAAGTTCAATAATCAAGTGGAACAAACTGCATTCTACAACGACCAGGAAAACCGATTCACCTACCTCACCATGTCGCACATCGACAAAGCACACTACGGCATCGAGGGAGCACTCGTATATCAAGTCAACAGCGAACTGTCGTTCAACCTCATGGGAACTGTGAGCGATGCCAAATATACCAACAACCCCAACGCACAAGTAAACTACGAGGGAATGAACTCGCAAACCAACGAGGCACTCAACGAATGGGTGAACCCCATCACCGGCGAAAGCATGCCACTGCGAGTCATCATGAAAGACATAAAGGTAGGCAGCACTCCACTCACAGCCCTGAGCCTCGGAGCCAACTACAACATCAACAGCTGGTTCCTCGAACTGAACCTCAACTACTACAACCGCGTGTATGTAGGCTATTCAGCCTATCGCCGACTGAGCAACATCCTGACCAACTACACAGCAACAGGCTCTGACCAAGGACACCCCATCTTCAACATCGAAGACGAGAGCGGACGCACGGCACAGCAGATACTGAATGAAGACGGAGGCGTGCTCTTCGACACCGAAGGCAAGCAGGTTGCCACCTACAGCCCGCGCCTCGAGAAATACAACGGCGGATTCATGCTCGACGCATCAATCGGTAAGTTCATCCGACTGAAAGAAGGACGCGCCATAAGCATCAACCTCTCACTGCAAAACATAACCAACAACCGCAACCTGCGCACCGGAGGATTTGAGCAAAACCGCGACGACCTCTACAGCACAGGTGTGGCTCGTGCCTACAAGTTCTCGCGCAACGCTAAGTACTACTACGCCAATGCGTTCAACTTCTTCCTCAATGTTAATTACAGATTCTAATG
>CAMVDC010000186.1 GCA_947166155.1 uncultured Prevotellaceae bacterium
CTCATAATACTCCTTAGAGAATTATAGAATTTGGTTCTAAGGAGTCATACGAGTTGGGGAGTGCATCCGCATGGGTGTGATTTGTTCTCCTTTTCTCATAATACTCCTTAGAGAAAAATCGGAGAGGATGCTCGTCGCATCATGTCGCGGGGGCAAGAAAGAAAACATCCATTTGTGTGACACAAAACGGACATGGTGCTGTTTTTTTCTTTTGATGTGTGAACAGATATAAAAATAAAACGCTAAATTTGCAACACCAAACATCAAACCTTTTTAACTCATCTGAATTATGAAAAAACTACAACTGCTGATTTTAGCGCTGGGCATGTGGACCACTTATGCCACGGCTCAACCTATCACTGCCGGAGCCGACACACGGGTGCAAACCATCTATGGCACCATCGAAGGCTACAAAGACGGCTCAATCTACACGTTTAAGGGTATAAAGTATGCCAATGCCGAGCGGTTTATGCCGCCTGTGGCTCCCGACCACTTCGAAGGCATACGCCAGTGTAAGCTCTACGGACCTCAGGCACCGCAGAGCGAGTCGCTCAGATGGAACGGCAACAACCAGAGCGACTATGCATTTGGCAACCAGTTTGTGCTCGAGCCTATGGACGAGAAGGAGTGCCTGGTGCTCAATGTGTGGACCCCCAGCATCAACGACTCAAAGCGCCGACCCGTGTTTGTGTGGATACATGGTGGAGGATATGCCACCGGTTCGGGTCACGACCTTCCATGCTATGAAGGACGTGCTATGGCCGAATTTGGCGATATCGTGGTGGTGAACCTCAACCACCGTCTCAACATCTTGGGCTTTACCGACATGCGCGGTTTGGGAGGCAAGTATTCTCAGTCGGTCAACCTGGGTATGCAAGACATAGTGAAGGCCCTCGAGTGGATTCGCGACAACATAAGCCGCTTTGGCGGTAACCCCGACGAGGTGACCATAGCCGGACAGTCGGGCGGTGGCGGCAAGGTGTCAACACTGTTGGCCATGCCAAGCGCCAAGGGATTGTTCAAGCGCGCCATCGTGCAGAGCGGTTCAACGCTGCGCCAGGGTGATGCCGAGGCATCGCGTAAGTTTGGTGTGGCACTGGCCGAGGAACTGGGACTCACTGCCGACGCTTCTGCCGACTTCTCGCGATTCACCTACGACGAACTCAACGCAGCCAGCAGTCGGGTAGGACGTCGTGGCATCAGGGCCGGATTCGGACCCGTGGTCGACGGAGTCATACTGCCCCAGCATCCATTTGCACCGGCATCCGAGCTGAGCCGCGACGTGCCCATGCTCATCGGTACCAACTTCAACGAATTCACCTTCGACATAGGTAAGCCCCTCACCGAGGATGAGGCCAAGGCACGCGTCACACAGCGCATGGGAGCCGAGCGCGGCGAGCAGTTCTACAACGCCTTCCGCAAGGCATACCCCAAGGCCGAGGCACGCGACATGACATATATCGACACCGGTTTCCGTGCCAGTGCCGTGCGTCAGGCCGAAGCAAAATATAAGCAAGGAGGTGCACCTGCATACCTATATATGTTTAACTGGCGCCCGAAGAGCAATGCCCTCGGAGCATCACACGGCATGGAACTCCCCTTCATGCTCCACAACGTGAGCCTGCAGCGCGAGATGACCGGAGCGTCCGACGATGCCTACCAGCTCGAGAAGGTCGTGGCATCCATCTGGCTGTCGTTTATCAAGACCGGCAACCCCAACGTGAAGGGCATCCCGACATGGAAACCATTCGACAGCGAAAGCCGTGTGACCATGGTCATCGACAACAAGTGTGAAGCCGTGAGCAGCCTCGACGACGACCTCATGAAACTGAGCAACCCGGCATGGTAAGCCAGCATAACCAAGAATAAACACAATAAGAAACATAAAATCAAGCTATCACCAACTATGACTAAAACAGTAATGACATGTGTGTCGTGGCTTGCTGCACTGGCAGGCTATGCACAGAGCGATGCCATCCAGATCGACCTGAGCAAGAAAGGCGCCGACGTATCGCCCACGCTCTATGGCATCTTCTTCGAGGAAATCAACCACGCCGGCGACGGCGGCCTCTATGCCGAACTGGTTCAGAACCGCGGTTTTGAGGAGCAAGTACTGCCATCGAGCATGACCTACGAAAACGGCCGTGCCGTAGCCATCGACAGCCCCAACTACGAACACGGCAACAACCGCCGCTGGGCAGTGGGGTGGAACCTGGCACAGAAAACCATGCTGGGATGGAAGGTGAGCGGTGCCAACTGTGAAGTGAAGCACGAGGTGGTCGAAGCCGCCAAGCCACTGCACGTCAACACACCGCATGCCATGCAACTCACCATCACCGGTGCCAGCCAGGGCGCCAAGGCCGTGCTCACCAACACCGGCTACTGGGGCATGGGACTGAAGGCCGGCGAGAAATACGACCTGCGCTTCTACATCAAGAGCTCCGACTACAAGGGCGGCATCATGGCACGCATCAGCGACTCTGCCACCGGTGCATCCTTTGGCTCGGCAGTGCTCAAACCCAAGTCGATCGACGACTGGACCGAACTGACAGCCACCCTCACCTCGAGCGGCACCACCGGCAAGGGACAACTGTCGATCGAACTCGATGCAGCCGGCACAGTGCTCATTGACTACGTATCGCTCTTCCCACAGAAGACATTCAAAGGCCGCAAGAACGGACTGCGTCCCGACGTGGCACAGATGCTCGTCGACCTACATCCGCAATTCATGCGCTGGCCAGGCGGATGTATTGTCGAGGGTGCAACCTATGCCAACCGTGTGCAGTGGAAGGAAACCCTGGGCGACCCCATGACCCGTCGTGGCGAATGGGACGTGTGGGGCTATCGTGCCACATGGGGCATGGGCTATCACGAGTTCCTGCAGTTCTGTGAGGACCTCAACATGGATGCCATGTTTGTAAACAACGCAGGTATGTCGTGCTCGGTTCGTAATGGCGACTACGTACACACCGATGCCGAGCTCGACGGAGTCATCCAGAACTTCCGCGATGCCATCGACTACGCGCTGGCCGACCCTGCTACCAACAAGTGGGCCAAGATGCGCGCCGACGCCGGACACCCCAAGCCATTCCCGCTGAAGTATGTGGAGATAGGAAACGAAAACGTAGGACCAGTATATGTGAAGCACTTCAACTACATATTCAGCAAGCTGTCGGCCGAATACCCCAACATCATATTCATCAACACCCTGGGACACACCGACCGCCTGCTCAACCAAATACCAGGCAAATACATGGTCGACCCCCACTGGTATCGCAATCCCGACTTCTTCTTCAACAACAACGGCCTGTTCGACGATGCACCACGCACCCACGACATCTATGTGGGTGAATATGCCTGCAACGCAGGAGTGGGAGCCGGCAATATGATGGCAGCCATAAGCGAAGCTGCATTCATCCTCGGCATGGAGCGCAACAGCGACGTGGTGAAGATGTCGTCGTATGCACCACTGTTTGAAAACGAAAACCGCCGCGACTGGCCCTGCAACCTCATACACATCAACAGCTCCGACGTATTCGGACGTGCTTCATACTACGTGCAGCAGATGTCGGCCATGAACCTACCTACATACAACGTGTATGTGAGCGAGACAGCCACAGCAGCCAAGGCAGCACCATTTGCAGCCGGAACCATCGGACTGGGAAGCTACGCAACACAGTGTGACTACCGCAATGTGACCATCACCACAGCCGACGGCAAGACCCAGACCGTGGACCTCAGCCAACTCAACCAACTGCGCGGTACATGGAAGGCCGAAGGTGGGGTGATAAGCCAGACATCCAACGAACAACTCACCATGGCATTGCTCAACGGATTCAGCAGCAACGACTACACACTCAGCCTGCAAGCACGCAAGACCGGCGGCCTCGAGGGATTCTTCATCTACTACGGCATGGATGCCCAGGGACGCAACGGCTATGCAGCCAACCTGGCAGGATGGAACAACCAGACATCGGCCATCCAGCCCATACGTGGCGGACGCACCAACGACGTGCTGGGACGCCAGGTGCGCCATACGGTGGAAAACAACAAATGGTATGACGTGAAGATTGTTGTGAAACCCGAGCAAGTGACAGTCAGTGTCGATGGCAAAGACGTCCTCAGCGTACGTCCCCAAGGCTCTACACGTCAGTTCTGCCAGACAGGCTACGACACCAAGAGCGGCGAACTCATAGTGAAGGTAGTGAACGGAACCGACCAACCCTACACCCGCACCTTCAACATCGCAGGTGCCGGTACGGTGACACCACAGGGTAAGGTCATCACCCTCAGCGGCGATGCCAATGCCGAGAACTCGTTCGAGCAACCCAAACTCATAGCACCCGTGGAGAGCACCTATGCCAGGTTTGGCAAGCAGTTCACCTACGAGTTCAAACCAATGTCCTACACCATACTGCGTATAAAGACAAAGTAAGTGTAGGGTGACACACACACACGTAAATCGGTCATTAGCGCGTAACTGCCTGATGACCGATTTCTGATTTAATAATAATTCATCGTACAACGATAAAAATGAATGTAGAAGAAGAAAATACATGCGAAAACCAACAAAAATCAGACAATCAGTGCATACCAAAGCAAAAAACTTCGTATATTTGCAATCGCAAGATAATGATAAAACTCAACAACAGACATTCAACAATAAACCATCAACATTCAACATTCAACAATAAACCATCAACAATAAACCATCAACAATAAACCATCAACAATAAACCATCAAC
>CAMVDC010000187.1 GCA_947166155.1 uncultured Prevotellaceae bacterium
ACTTGCGACAATCACAGGTATTGTCGTGGTTTGCGTCGTAATCACAATCTTCTCACTTCTCACCATGGCAGGAATGGCATCGATGGGAACAGTGGCCGAATCGATTGACGACAACTCAGTAATGGTGATAAAACTCGATGGTGAACTTACCGATCGTGCATCCGAAGCCGACCCCATATCACAACTGACTGGGCAGGCCGACCAAACACTTGGACTCAAGGAAATGATTGCTGCCATCAAGAATGCCAAGGAAAACGACAAAATCAAAGGTATATATATAGAAACAGGCAACTTCGCAGGAACCACACCGGCATTGCTCACCGAACTGCGCGATGCACTCGTCGATTTCAAGACCACAGACAAATTCATCTTGGCATACGGCGACAACTACACCCAGGGCGAATACTATCTGAGTTCGGTGGCCGATTCACTCGTCATCAATCCGGAAGGAATGGTGGAATGGGTCGGTATGGCCGTCCAGACAATGTACTACAAGAAAATACTTGAGAAGGTGGGTGTCAACATGCAAGTGGTGAAGGTCGGAACATACAAGTCGGCTGTAGAACCATTCATGCTCGACGACATCAGCGATGCCAACCGCGAACAGATCGAGACCTTCAGCGGCGAGATATGGGGCAAGATGCTGGCCGATGTAGCCAAGTCGAGAGGCATCACAGCCGAGAAACTCAATGCACTGACCGATAGCGGAATCGTAGTGAAGTCGACCGAATACCTGAAAGCTGAAAAACTGGTCGACAAAGTGGCATACTACGACGAAATACCGCAGATGATTGCTAACATGATGGGAGTGAACAAGGACGACTACAAGACCACGACCATACAGAATGTGGCAGCAAATGCAACCAACACACCGAAGAGCATGAGCGGCGACAAAATTGCTGTATACTATGCTGAGGGTGAGATTGTGCAGTCACCATCGCAGTACTCGTTTATGAACGAAGACGGAATCGTAGGCGAACAAGTGATTCGCGACCTCAAGAAACTGGCCGACGACGATGATGTGAAAGCCGTCGTAATGCGTGTCAACTCGCCTGGAGGCTCTGCCTATGCTTCAGAACAAATATGGCATCAGGTAATGAACATCAAGGCAAAGAAACCAATCGTGGTGTCGATGGGCGGATATGCTGCCAGCGGTGGTTACTACATCTCGTGTGCTGCAAACTGGATTGTGGCACAGCCAACCACACTGACAGGTTCGATAGGTATCTTCGGCACATTCCCCGATGCGAGCAACCTGGGAAACGACAAAGTGGGAGGCAATGTAGCTACTGTCAAGACCAACGACCTCTCCGACTTCGCTACACCGTTCCGACCCTTCTCGGCAAAAGAGAAAGACCTCATGCAGGAATACATAAATCACGGCTACGACCTCTTCACACGCCGCTGTGCCGAGGGCCGAGGACTGTCGCAAGACTCAATCAAGGTGATTGGTGAAGGACGTGTATGGACCGGCGTACATGCCATCGACCTCGGACTTGTCGACCAACTTGGCAGCCTTGACGACGCTATAGCAAAGGCTAAGGAACTTGCCGGAATCGAGGAATGCACAATTGCTGAATATCCAGCACAGAAGACATTCTTCGAACAGTTGATGGAGCAGGGCACCAATAAATCTTCGTATGCCGACGAACAGTTGCGACTCATGTTGGGCGAATACTACAACGACGTGAAAACCATTCGCAACGTGATGAGTCAGGACAATATGCAAGCTGCGATGCCATATCTCATCAAGTTCAACCTGTAAGGAATCGAAGTATCATCAAGTTCAACCTGTAGGGAGATGATATACCCACTGCTGCCATTTGCATGCTTGTATGATGTGGTGACCGCCATACGTAACTTCATGTACGATTATGGGGTGATAAGTTCAAGGTCATACGATGTACCGGTGATATGCGTAGGCAATCTGGCGGTGGGAGGCACAGGCAAGACACCGCATACGGAATACCTCATACGCCTGTTACAATCCGCCGGCTATAAGGTTGCAGTGTTGAGCCGAGGGTATAAACGCAAGACCCGGGGATATGTCCTGGCATCGACCGAATCGACCGCTGCGGATATAGGCGATGAACCGAAGCAGATGAAAAGCAAGTTCCCATCGCTGGTGGTAGCCGTCGACGAGGATAGATGCGACGGAATTGACCATCTGATGGCTGGAGCAGACACACATGATGTGGACGTAATACTGCTCGACGATGCGTTCCAACACCGAAGGGTGACTCCCGGATTGTCGCTGCTGCTGACCGACAGCCACCATACCTATGCCGACGATTATCTCATGCCTGCTGGCAGACTGAGGGAAAACAAACGTGGAAGCAAGAGGGCTGACATCGTGGTGGTGACCAAACTGACTACAGAAGTCGATGACGACACAGCAAGCGAATATGCCCGTAAGTTGAGAATCGAAGAGCACCAAACCCTGTATTTCACCCGATATCGATATGGTGACTTATACAACCCTGCAGGCAGTATACCTCTGAACGAGGTAGATCGCTACAACGTGTTGGTGGTGACAGGTATAGCGTCGCCCGAAACCATGGAGCGCGAGCTCAGCAAACATGCTGACATAAGTGTGATACGCTTTGGCGACCATCACGACTTTACGCACCGCGACTACATGACGATTCACGATGCCTATGAGTCGATGCCCGACGATAAGCCTCGCATCGTGGTAACCACCGAGAAAGACATGACACGCCTGCATCTCGACAGCATTCTGCCCCACGGCGCTTTGTATGCACTGCCGATTGAAGTTGAGGTCGTTCATGACGGTAAGGACATGTTTAACCAACAAATAATTGACTATGTACGAGAAAATTCAAGAAACAGCAAAGTATCTCAAGCCGTTGATGACGGGCAAGCCTGAGACTGCAATCATCCTTGGCTCTGGACTCGGACGATTGGTAGACGAGATAGACATAGAGAAAGAAATACCATACAGCGAGATTCCCAACATGCCCATTTCGACCGTGGAAGGCCATAGCGGCAAACTGCTCTTTGGCAAGTTGGGCGGAAAGGAAATCATGGCCATGGAAGGACGTTTCCATTACTACGAGGGATACTCGATGAAGGAGGTGACTTTCCCCATCAGGGTTATGTATGAGTTGGGAATCAAGAACCTGTTCGTGAGCAATGCAGCCGGCGGAATGAACCCCGAATTCCATGTGGGTGACCTCATGGTGCTGACCGATCACATTAATATGTTCCCCGAGAATCCGTTGCGAGGCAAGAACTTCCCAACCGGTCCGCGCTTCCCAAGTATGCACCAGGCCTACGATCAAGAATTCATCAAGATCGTGGAAGATGCAGCCAAGAAACTCGACATAAAGATATTCAAGGGAGTGTATCTTGGTACGCCTGGTCCTACATTCGAGACCCCAGCCGAGTACAAGATGTTCAGAATATTCGGTGCCGACGCAGTGGGCATGTCGACAGTGCCCGAGGTGATTGTGGCAGTACACTGCGGCATCCGCGTGTTCGGCATATCAGTCATAACCGACCTCGGTGGATTTGCCGAAGCTGTGAAGGTGAGTCATGAGGAAGTGCAGATTGCTGCCAATGCAGCTCAGCCACGCATGACGGCGCTGATGAAGGAACTGATAAAGAAAGTATAAACAAAACTGACAGTGGCACCGGCAGACTATGTGGGTGCCACTGCTTTGACAAAACAGATAAGCATGAAGATAGAGGAGTTGGGTGAGTTTGGACTCATCCACCATGTGACTGAGACGATTGAACTGAAAAACCAATCGTCGGTGAAAGGTGTGGGCGATGATTGTGCAGTGTTGCGCTACGATGCCGACCGCGAAGTGCTGGTAACTACCGATTTGCTACTCGAAGGCGTACACTTCGACCTCACTTATGTGCCACTGAAACACTTGGGTTACAAGTCGGCAGTGGTGAACTTCAGTGATGTGTATGCCATGGGTGGTGAGCCGCGACAGATAACAGTGAGCCTGGGATTGAGCCAACGTTTTTCGGTTGAAGATATTGATGAACTATATGCAGGCTTGCGTCTGGCATGCGAGAAATATGGAGTTGACATCGTGGGCGGCGATACATCCAGTTCGATGACTGGTTTGACCATCAGTATCACATGTATTGGCGATGTGGAGCGTGGCAAGGCTGTGTACAGAAATGGGGCACGACCCACCGACATCGTTTGTGTGAGTGGCAACCTGGGTGCTGCATATATGGGCTTGCAGCTGCTTGAGCGTGAAAAGAGCGTGTACTATCAGCAACTGGAAGAGAACCACGGACATGAGACTCTGGAAGCAGCGCAACCTGATTTTGCAGGCAAGGAATACCTGTTGGAGCGGCAGTTGAAGCCCGAGGCACGTCGCGATGTGGTGATGCGACTGCGCGAGTTGGGCATACAACCGACAGCCATGATGGACATATCCGACGGCCTTTCGAGCGAGTTGATGCATATTTGCGAGCAGAGCGGTTGCGGATGCAGGATTTATGAGGAGCATCTGCCCCTCGACTACGAGACGGCATCGCAGGCAGAGGAGTTTAACATGAATGTGACTACTTGTGCTCTCAATGGCGGCGAGGATTATGAGTTGCTGTTCA
>CAMVDC010000188.1 GCA_947166155.1 uncultured Prevotellaceae bacterium
GTATCGAATACATCATCTGCCGCCAGATAGTGCGCCTCCACGACCAGTATGCCACACGTCGCGGATGCCGCATCAACGCCATCAAGACCAACCCGGGATATAAGATTGAGATAGTGCTGTAGTGAATAAATGAACAAATAATAAATAATCAAATAATAATAAATAGTAAATAGTAAATTCGTAAATAGTAAATAAGACTATGGACAAGTTTAATGTAATTATCGTTGAAGATGTGATGCTCGAACTGCGCGGCACCATCGAGATATTCCGCAACGAGATACCCGAAGCCAACATCATAGGAACGGCTCAAACCGAAGCGGAATTTTGGAAACTGATAGCCGACCACACCCCCGACCTCGTGCTCCTCGACCTCGGATTGGGCGGGTCGACCACTGTGGGTGTCGACATCTGCAAGCGTCTGAAACAGCAGTCGCCACAAATCAAGGTGCTCATCTTCACCGGCGAAGTGCTCAACGAGAAACTATGGGTCGATGCCCTCGATGCAGGGGCCGACGGCATCATCCTCAAGAGTGGCGAACTGCTCACCCCTGGCGATGTGGCGAGCGTGTTGAGCGGAAAACACTATGTGTTCAACCAACCCATCCTGAAGAAGATAGTGAAGCGTTTCCGCCAGTCGGTGATGGGCGAATATCGCCGCCAGGAAGCATTTGTGAAATACGATATCGACGAATACGACGAGATATTCCTGCGCCATCTGGCCCTGGGCTACACCAAGGATATGATTGCCAACCTGCGTTCCATGCCTTTCGGCACCAAGAGCCTCGAAAAGCGACAGGCAGAACTCATCTCGCGCTTGTTCCCCACGGCCGACAGCCAACGAATCAATGTGCCGCGACTCGTGACCCGCGCTTTCGAGCTGCGCATACTCGATGTCGACGACCTCGAACCCGACGAGGAGTAATGCATAATCCGTAATGCATAATCCGTGAATCCGTAATGCATAATCCGTGATGCAAAGTCTATAATTCCTAATTCATCAACCACGAAAACCATGCGTAAATCTCTCGAGTGGTGGAGCGCAGTGTGTAGTGCAGCAGCAGTTGCAGCCTTCTTGTTGCTCCTCGTTTTCAGTGCTATAGGCAGTGCCTGCGGCATGCAAATACATTCGCTTGTCAGTGCCGACGCACTGAGGTGGATGTACACACATTTCATATCCAACATCAATGCAATGCCATGGGGCGAACTGATCATCGCCCTCGTGGCTGTCAGTGTCGTATGGCGGTCGGGGCTCCTCAATTCCCTCCGTGCCCATGCCACCCTCAAGCAACGTCGTGCCCTCTCGCTCACCATGTTCGTACTCCTGCTCATTGTCCTTGTGATACTTGCCCTCGTTGTACCACCCTATGGAGTGCTGCTCAGCCCGTTCGGCACCGTGGCACGTTCGCCGCTGCTTCGCGGTCTTTTCGGTGCATTATGCCTGGCAGCCATCATCTTAGGCACTGTCTACGGACTTGCTTCGGGTCGGTTTGCCAACATTGCTGATGTCACACGTGCCTGTATCGCCATCCCACGCCTGCTGCTGCCATTGCTACCCCTACTCATCATAGCAAGCCAAATCTATGCATGCATAATTTATGTGATTTGAAAAAGAGGGAGTTAAAGTGTGATCATGTCGCTTGCTTTCCATGATGCGTACTCTGTGGTTCCTGCCTGCGCGCATAGGCTCTCCACGTTGCGCCTCATGTGTTTCCTGCCCGTTTCATCGGCCGTGACACCGCTTTCGGTCGGTGATGCAGCCGCTCGCCAGCGGTCTGTTTTCTTTCCGACAATGCAAAGGTACGAAATTTTTCTGAAACTACCAAATCGCCCGCGCATTTTGTTGAGCGTGTATTTGTGTACCGTGTATTTGTGTTTTCCAATGCCTATTTGAAAATAATATAATAATATATAATATATTATATATTATTATATTATTTTTTATATTTTTGTTTTTGGTCTATATTCAGGCTCTTTTTCACTATTTTCCACTAACAGCAAAGCTACCTGACACACTAATTCCTAACAAGTGCAACCTGCATCGTTGCCATTGCGGAGCAAAAAACACGGTACACAAATACACGGTACACAAATACACGGTACACAAATACACGGTACACAAAATACACGGTACACAAATACACGGTACACAAATACACGGTACACAATTTTGTATGTCGGATGTAGTAAAAGAGGTGAAATGATGCATGGCGACATGCATCGTGTCGGGGATGTGAGCGAGTTGGTGCTCGTGAGTGAAAATATATGGTATGGGTTTAATGAAAGTTGTATAGTGATTTTGTGGTTTGAAGTTTTTTTCGTAAATTTGCAGTCGGAAATAAAATAAAGACAGATATGAAACAAAACATATTCACATTCCTCCTTATGGCGGCAGCCTTGCTCTCGGGCTGTAGCCGGTCGACAGTCGACGATTATGTGATGACCATTCCGGCTGATGCCGAGGCTGTGGCTGCCGTGCGCCTCGACCACATAGCCCAGAAAGCAGCACTCACCAACTCGCTGCTGATGAAGATGCAGCTGTCGGCACTGAAGAATAGTTCAGCCCTTGGCGGTGCAGGCGAAGCCTTGGCTCAGTTTGCCAGCAATCCATCGGTGTCGGGGTTGGACTTCTCGAGCCCTGCATACCTGTTCAAACGAGGCGAAAGTATGTGTCTCACCCTGAAAGTGGACGACGAGTCGATGCTCGACACATTTGTTGATATGCTGGTAGATAAAGGTATATGCACTCGCTCGCGTGAACGTGACGGCATGACCTGGAGCACCATCATGCAAGAGGCGACCATGGTGTGGAACGACGGCACACTGCTGATCACTTATCCAGCCGATAACCGACTGGCTGCCGCATGCATGAGCTGCACGTTCGACGACTCGTTTGCAGCTACCAATGCCTTCAATAATATGAGCGAGCACAGTGGCGACGATATCGTGCTGTATGCCAATGCCTCGGTGATGACCGACGAGATGAAAAGCACCGTAAAAAGCAAGATGCCGGCAGGAGCCCGATGGAACGACATGGAACTGACGGCAGGCATTGCTTTCGAGGCAGGACGTACAACCATCAATGCCTTGATATCGAGCACAAACCCCAAGATTCAGTCGGAAATCGACCGCTACGGCGAGGCACTGAAACCCATAGGCCCCGACATGGTGAACATGGTGCCGCGAGGCTCGGCGCTGTGGATGCTGATGGGAGCCGACGGTCCACGTCTGCTCGAAGTGATGAAATCGCTGCCAGGCATAAAGGAACAGCTGATAGCCATGGGCTTGGGCATTGATGTAGAGCAGATGCTACGTGCCGTGGATGGCGACGTGCTGATAGCTATGAACGACCTGAAAGCCGCCACCGATGCCGGGCAAGCCGAGACTGCTTCGGTAGGCTTGTATGCACGGCTGGCTAATACCGACTTCATGGCCGATGTCGACTACTGGAAGCAGTCGGCAAAAGACTATGGCATTGATTTCCAATCGGTAGGCAACGACCAATATCGCCTGCATGCCGACAATATCGATGCCTATTGGGCTGTCGACAACCACACACTATATCTTGGCACATCGGCATATCGCCCACTGCAAGTAGAGGGCAAAAACGCGTTTGCAAGTCGTGTGGAGGGACAGAAACTATTCATCATGGCCGATTTGTCGACTGTGGAGCCCGAGATATCGACACTCACTATCAGTTCGGCAGGCAGCGGACAGCTGCAACTCGAGATCAACATGAAGAACAAGAATGAGAACTTCCTGAAACAGCTGCCATCCATCGTGTTGATGGGCATGACAAAAATGTAGGAAAAGTAACAATCAGAGCTCTGATAAATAAATGTGTAAATCAGTAAATCGTAAAAACCATACAATGCCCGACATACTGAACCATATTGACCGCATATCGCTTAACGCCGTGATACCCCAGGTGTTTGCTAACGCCGACATACATCCGCAGAGCGATGTATGGCAACACGACGTGAACTTCGAGCGCGGACGCCTCTACCTTGTCGAAGCTAACTCAGGCACCGGAAAGTCGTCGCTATGCAGCTATATCTACGGCTATCGCAGCGACTATGAAGGCACCATCAGCTTCGACTCAACCGACATCAAGACCCTTGGCGTGGCCGAATGGACCACGATGAGGTTGCAGTGCCTGTCGCTGCTGTGGCAAGAGCTGCGCCTATTCAGCGAACTCACCGCATGGGAGAATATCGCCATAAAGAACCAACTCACCCACTATCAGTCGGAAAACAAAATCAATCAATGGTTTGAAGCCCTTGGAATAGCCGACCGCAAGCACACACTTGTCGGCCGCATGTCGTTCGGACAGCAGCAACGTGTGGCGCTCATCCGAGCCTTGTGTCAACCATTCAGTTTCATCTTTGTCGACGAACCCATAAGCCATCTCGACGACACCAACTCGGCCATCGTGGGGCAGATACTCACCGACGAGGCCCACAGGCAAGGAGCCGCAGTGGTGGTGACAAGCATAGGCAAACACATGCAGTTGAACTACGATAAAACCCTACGCCTATGAAACTTGTTTGGAA
>CAMVDC010000189.1 GCA_947166155.1 uncultured Prevotellaceae bacterium
ATAGCATGTCTGAAACATGCACTCGACATCCACGACGACAACGAGGCACGCAGACACCTGGTCAACGCATTGCTACGCAACGAAGACTACGACGAAGCTATCATGCACATGGAACACCTCACAAAGCAGGAGCCCCAAGACATGCAAATGGCCATATCGCTTGCCGAACTATACTATCAACAAGAACAATACCAACAGGCAATCGACACATGCGATGCCATCACAGCACAATTTCCCGACACACCACAACCACACTATATCAAGGCAAAGATACACAAGGCACAAGGCAACCCGATCAACGCAGTGGCCGAGGCTACCATAGCCCTCAGCAAGCAACCCGACCACACCATGACACTCATGCTACGGGCAACAATACTGGCCGAGATGCAACAATACGCCGAAGCTGAAGCCGACATCGACCAAGTGCTCGAAACACAACCCAACAACGACGAGGCTCTCATCATAAAAGCACAATGCCGACAAGCCAGCCAACACAACGACGAAGCAGAACAAATATATCGAAACATCATAGAACTCAATCCATTCAATGCCGAGGCATACCTGCATCTGGGACAACTGCTCATGCAACAAGGACGAACCGACGAGGCCACACAACTGGCAGAAGAAGCACTGCAGTTTGCACCCGAACAAATGGAAGCCATCAACGGAAAGTTTGAGAGCGAAGGCCGGGATTCATGAAAACTGCAAACAGTAAAGCCACTCCCAACCCACCACAATGGAAATAATCAAATAATCCAATAGTACATAAATAGTAATTAGTAATTAGTAAATAGTTAAAACATAAATAAACAAGATGGAAACAGTATTAAGTGGAATGCGCCCGACCGGCAACCTACATTTGGGCAACTACTATGGAGCTGCACGCAGCTTCGTGAAGATGCAAGACGAGTACAACTGCTATTTCTTCATAGCCGACTGGCACTCGCTCACAACACACCCCAAGCCCGAAGACATACAACGCAGCGCACGTACCATACTTGCCGAATACCTGGCATGCGGAATAGACCCCGAGAAGGCTACCATATACATACAGAGCGATGTGCCCGAGACAATCGAGCTCTACCTATACCTAAACATGAACTGCTACCTCGGTGAACTGGAGCGAGTAACCACATTCAAGGAAAAAGCACGACAGCAGCCCGACAACGTGAACGCAGGCCTGCTCACATACCCCACACTCATGGCTGCCGACATCCTGCAACACCGTGCGGCCAAAGTGCCGGTAGGAAAAGACCAAGAGCAGAACATGGAAATGGCACGACGCTGTGCACGTCGATTCAACAACATCTACGGCGTGGAATTCTTCCCCGAACCACAAAACTATTACTTCGGCGAAACGGCAATCAAAGTACCTGGACTCGACGGAACGGGCAAGATGGGAAAAAGCAACGGCAACTGCATATACCTGTTTGAAGATGAAAAATCGATACGCAAGAAGGTGATGCGTGCAGTGACCGACAACGGGCCACAGGCAATGAACAGTCCAAAGCCCGAGGTGATTCAAAACCTCTTTACACTGATGCAGATTGTGTCGGCCAAAGACACATACGACTATTTCGACTCGAAATGGAACGACTGCACACTGCGATATGGCGATATGAAGAAGCAACTGGCTGAAGACATCGTACAGACTCTGGCACCAATACGCGAGCGAATCATCGAAATATCGTCCGACCAAGAAGGGCTGGACCGCATAGCACGACTCGGAGCTGAAAAGGCACGCGAAAGTGCACGCAAAACCCTCAATGAAGTACGACGTATCATAGGTTTCAAAGTGTACTAAGCCACAGAAAACCATCATAAATAAAGAGGGGCGCAAGTTGTAATAACTACACAACTTGCGCCCCAACCTATTCTATCTGTCAAATGTTATATAAGCAACCTGGTATACACGTATAATCACGCATTTTGCAACAATTCATAGACCTGCAACACATCCTGAGTATCAACAGAGCCATCATGATTCACATCCTCATATTGAGCCTTTGATGCATCATTACCATTCTGCTGCATATACTCGTAAATCTGCAATACATCCTGAGTGTCGATAGCTCCATCGCTGTTTATATCGCCGCTCTTATGCAAATTCGACTTCATTGTCCTGACACGGACAATACGCATGCCCGAACATGCATAATTGTCTTTCTGAAATGTATAGGTCAGTTCAACGAGTGTGGTTGTATCACCCTTGGCCTCATAGGGCACCTGCAACTTTCCATCATCCGACAGAAGTTCTGGATGGTTGGACTTCCACGACAAGGTAGTACCCCAATACATAGTGCTGGGAGCACTTAAGTCTACATCTTCAGTTATGATCTGACGCGAAGTCACAGGTTGTACAAATCCTTTCTGATAAGTATAGTCGATTGCGTAATTGCCATCCACATTACATGCCCACACACTCACTCCGTTGCTGGCAATAGCCGAAATGGCTATGGAGTTCATATTGCTCATGCTCACCGTCTGAGGAAGCACTACACCATAATAGTCGGTGAACTCTGATGCGCCGCGAGGCCTGATGTGAAGCGTGATATAAGATGTTCCACGTTTCACTTTCCATGTACCATAGTAGTCACCAGTTATAGTTCCATTCGCCTTGAATACCACGTTCTTAGGAGTGGAATACGCACTATTTTCATAGTCTACCTTGTAAGGATGGAACATGATCTCATATGAACCTACAATGTCGTTGGTGGTACATATCGATGTTGTATCGATATCTCCCTGTGTAAATTTAGAATTAGCAGCACTACGTCCGTTAAACTCAAATGGCGATGCAACGAGCCAACCCTTTTCATTTACGAATAGCTGATGAACACGATCCTCAAAAGCTTCGTTACCCGAGTTGAAACGAGTGTGATATATGAGATAAGCACGTCCATCGTCATCGAGCAACACAGAGTTATGTCCCTGAGCCAATTCGGCAAGATTCATAGTCTCCCACTTATATGTACCAAGAATCCTCATGCCAGCAGTGGTACCGGCTCTGGGACCATAATTCATCTCATAACGTGAATAGATGGCACTTTGCCCACTTGCATCTACATAGGGACCATCAGGTGATTTGCTTCTGAAATAGTGCATCTCGTAGCCACGCTTTGCTTCCAGACCTCCATTTGTAATAAAAAGATAGTAGTAATCACCAATATGCTCAATATATGAACCCTCACCCGATGAATAATAACCACCAGCTATCTTCTTACCAAAATAAGGATCGGAAGTAGATGCATCACTGTTATTATTGATACCTGGAAATGTGTAAGTATAGTCGCGCAGACCGTTTTCCTTGTTCAAGCGCAAAATGAAGATACCACCACTCCATGAACCATAACACATCCACAACTCACCTTCTTCGTCAAAGAACGTACAAGGATCGATGTTGTTAGGCCATCGTTTTCCCCAATTGCCTCCAACCAAGTAACGGCTGGGCACTGCTGAAAGCTTACCCAAAACAAGTTCCAAATCGGTTTCCTTATAGGTTTGACCTGCAGGCTCACCCCATTGGAATCCGCTGTACACAACTGGACCTTGATATATGTACGGTCCTGTTATGTTGTTGGACGTCAACAATGCAATAGACGAACGCCAATTATCACCATTAAGACTCATATACATACACCATTTTCGCATATGAGGATTCCATATCACGTCTGGTGCCCATTGGTTGCCAGCAAGACTTGCATTATTAGAAGTATAACGCCACTTCTCAGTATCAAATGGGCCGAAGGGAACATTAACAACTTCCCCATTCTGTAAAACAGGAACTGTCTTTGTTTGGTTAGTCACAAAAACGCCAGAAAAATCATTTGTTGAGGTGACATTTCCTCCCGGTTGGACAATTCCATACGTCCAACCCTGATTCGACCAACTACGTAAGTCATTGGAACGGGCACAGCCACGATGCGTACCAAAAATGTAATAAGTTCGCACACCATTGCTATCAGTGTAAGGCACAATCGAAGGGTCGTGTACACCCACTCGCGATGGTTTGGAAGATTGGTAAATACGTCCGAGCTGAATCGAAGGAAGTGATATAATACTATCCTTTGGTAAGTCGACAGCACTGACACTCATACTGCCGCACAAAGCTGCAATAAACAGAACACAAATCGTTTTCATTGTTAGCATGGTTTACATTTAACATTGCAAACTTACGACTTTTTTCTTAAATAAGCAACATTCAAGACTAAAAAAAGAAGTACCAGCATAAATTTATGCGTAAGTACAACCAGTTTTACTTTGGGAACTTAAAAAAAAAGTATACGTCACCAAGAATACCCATACCAAACTCATTCATAATATACCCCCCAAAAAACAGAATAATACCACACAAAAAAACACAAGCGCTCCCATCCCCCGTTAGTGCAGGCCGGTTCCGCCGGCCTGTTTACATGGTTTCCG
>CAMVDC010000190.1 GCA_947166155.1 uncultured Prevotellaceae bacterium
TGATGTCGTAGTCGGTGCTGATTGATTTGCCTGCTGTTCCGCTCTGTGTTATGTCGATGTTGCCACCGCTGATGCTGACACCGCTGTCGCCCTTGATGGCATGTGCCGACGAGAGGTCGCCCTCGGTGGTTGATGTGCCGCCACCGCTGTAGGTGCTGGTCACGTTGTTGATGCTGTAGGTGCGGGTGGTGCCGCTGGTCTGATAGCTGTTGGTGATGCTGTAGTATACATCGCTGCCGCTGGTGGGGCCGGTGAATGTGGCACTCTGTATTGCGTATGTCGTGCCTCCCATTCCGCGCGATGTGTAGTTGTCGCTCTTGAAGTAGTAGGTGTCGGACGTTGCGGCTCCGAAGTCGTAATAGAAGAACTTGGTGGTTGTGTATCCGCTCGTGATGCTCACGCTGTTGGATAGGGTGGCGACGAGTGTGCCGTCGCTCTTGTAGAGATATACGGTGCTCCATGCCGAGCGGCCGCTTCCGCCCCATCCGCCTTGGCTGGTAGAACCCGGAATCGAGACGAAGACTTTGTAGCTCTTGGTTGCGTCGGTCGATGTGTCGTCGTCGGTTGCCTGTGTGTCGTCGTAAAGCCCTCCGCTTTGTGTTATGTCGAGTTCGCCGCCGCTGATGTCGACCGTGGTTTTCGACTTTATGCCCTTACTTCCGTTGCCTGAGCAGTTGAGCTTGATGTTGCCGCCGCTGATTGTGAGGAGTGAGTTGCTCTTGAGTGCTGACACATCGTCGGCAGTTGTTGTGATGTCGATTGTTCCGCCGTTGATGATGAGTTGTCCGTTCAGCTCGTCGGTGCTGTCGTCGGTTATCTCGGCTTGAATACCATCGCCGCCTACACCCTTGATGCTGACCGTTCCGCCGTTCATCTTGAAGTACTGACCGGCATGAATGCCGTCGTTCACAGCCGAGAGGATGTTGATGGTGCCGGCTTTTTTCTTTATCTGGAGGTATTCCTTGGTCGATATGCCGTGCTTCACGTTGCCGGTGATGTTGAGTGTTCCGCCACCTGTCACCTCGAGGTGTCCCTTGCAATATATGGCACCTTTCTGTCCGTTGTCGGTCGTGGCATCGGCCAGGGTGTTGGTGGTTCCGTCGGCCAGTTCGAGGTTGACACGCTTGCCACACATTATGTTGAGTGCTTCCTCGAAGGTCGACTGCAGGTTGAGGCCGTTGAGGCGTATGGTGCTCTTGTAGTTTGAATTCAAGATGAAACTGCCGCTCGAGCTTTCGCCATCGAGCACATAGGTGTATTCGGTGCCTGTACCGTCATATTCGGCGAGCACGTCCTGACCCTCGACGGTGAATGTGACATCGGATGCCGACGAGCGAATGGTGGGGGCGTCGGTGCCGTTCCATGTGATGTAGATGATGGTGTCGGCTGTGGTTGTGAAGTCTTTCAACTCGATGTACTCGATGTCGGCCAGTGCATATCGGTTGCCGCTGGGGAAGAATACCGAGTCGGCGGCATCGTTGAAGGTGAGCGAGTCGGTGTCGGGGTCGATTGTTTCCTCGACGATGTTGCCGTTGGTGAGTGTAAGCACGATGATGTTGTCGGCAAAAGCCAGTATGCCACATGTTGCGATGCAGGCGGAAAGTATTATGTTACGTAGTTTCATGTAATCAAAGTTTTGCTGCAAAGTTACGATAATTTAGGGACATAAAAGCAAAATCGCTGGTAAAACAGATTGATTTTGCCAGCGATTTTGTAAATATGATACTAATTAGATGCCCTGTGTCACACCTTTATTAATTCGTACGCGCGCGTACCGATGCCTATTTCCTCGGCATATTGCAGCCCTGCCTGCCAGTCGGTGTCGGGGTGCAGAAGGTGGAACTTGTCTGCATCTGCGCCTTCGTGATGGTGGCAACAATGGTCGTGCTCTGTGCCCTCAGCCTTCTCTGCACACTCTGTGAGCATGTTGTCGGTGCGCAATGTGGGTGCGGCATTCACCAGGTCGGCGCATGCTTGGTCGAGAGCCACGGGGTCGAAGCTGGCAGCCATGCCCAGGTCGGGCACCACGGCTGCATCGTTGTGTGCCCAGCAGTCGCACTCGGGGCTTACGTTCATGATGAAAGCGATGTGGAAGTTTGGCTTGTCGTGTAGCACTGCCTTGGCATATTCGGCTATCTTGTAGTTGAGAATCTTGCTGCTCTCACCGTCGCCCATCACCACCGCTTGTTGCCGGCACAGGGCCACACACTGTCCGCAGCCGATGCAGTGGTCGTAGTTGATGGTGGCTTTGCGGTCGACTACGTGTATGGCATCGTGGGCGCAGTTGCGCTCGCATGCCTTACAGCCGATGCATTTGTCGGCAATGACCCGCGGCTGCGAAGTGGAGTGCTGCTCGCGTTTGCCTGCCACACTGCCGCCTCCCATGCCCAGGTTCTTGAGCGCGCCGCCAAATCCGGCCATCTCGTGACCCTTGAAGTGCGACATGCTCACCACCACATCGGCCTCGGCCAGTGCGGCGCCTATCTTGGGTTGGGGGCAATAAGTGCCGCCGATGTCCACTATGCGCTCATCGTTGCCACGAAGGCCGTCGGCTATGATGACGTCGCAGTCGGTGACTATGCGGTTGAAACCGTTGACCATAGCAGTGTGCAGATGGTCGACAGCATTGCTGCGATAGCCGCTATACAGCGTGTTGCAGTCGGTGAGGAACGGCTTGCCACCCATCTCCTTCAACATTCTCACTATCACTGCAGCATAGTTGGGGCGTATGTATGCCACGTTGCCATACTCTCCGAAGTGTATCTTGATGGCCACATACTTGTCTTTCACGTCGAGCCCTTCGATGCCCGCGCGGCGCACCATGCGCTCCAGTTTCTGCAACAGGTTGGAGCCTTCGTGGGCACGCAGGTTGGTAAAATATACTTTTGATGCCATGTCTGATCGGTTTTGTTTCACGATGCAAATATACTAAATAACTGCGACATACGGCCACAATCCCATACAAAACCCTGCACGCCCGATTCTTTTTTGGACACCATAAGCCCTTTTTTATATTGGAAAGCATGTTTTGTAGTTCGAAATATCATTTTTGTGAAATATATTACGTAACTTTGTCGACGAATTCATAAGTGGGGAAAAAAACTCTGACCACACTGCAAACACTTTAAAACAATGAAAAACAATATCCGACTCCTCATTGCTGCCATCCTCATCATAGGCAGCAGCATCGCCGCAATGGCACAGAAAATACAGGTTGTAGACATCGACGGCAACCCCGTGAGCTATGCAAGCATCATGGATATCGACGACGGAAAATTCATTGGTCAAACCGACATCGAGGGCAGAATCAACAACCTCTATGGCGCGAAAAACATAAGCATATCCCACGTCGCATTCAAGTACAAGAACGTCAGTGTGGCATCGCTGCCAGCCAACGGACGTGTCACCCTCGACTACGCAAGCTTTGCACTGCCCGAAGTGACAATCACAAAGACCGACTACGTATACGTACAGACCTACTACCGAATGATATACCTGTGGGACGACACGGTGGAATACTATCGTGTGGGCCTCACCGACAACGTATACGATATTCGCAAAAACAAGGTAACCTCCGACCACGAACACTTTTCAACCGCAAGCATGGGCTTGCTGAAGTTTGCCCTCAACTCCCTCTTAGGCAAACTGATAGACAACCGCTCCAACTTGCCAACCGACGGATTGGTTCTCAACCTGAAGAAAGGAAACTTCACCATAGTCGACGAAACCGACGAGCGCAAACGCGTGCTCTACCGCCAACAACCCGTAGGACTGATGATCGACGACCACGACAACATGGAGCGACGCATGTCGTACGACAACCAAAAGGTTTCTCAAATCAAAAACGAGGCAAAAGCCAAGAAACCAAGCAAAAACGAAGATAAAAACAAAAACGAAGTGGAAACAGTGAGCTCTGTATATCAACTCGACAGCGACGGAGAGTGTAACGTGGAAGACTTCATGATGTTGCAATTCCACAACGCACACGACTCATACATGAAATCAGAGAAAAAAGACGTGCACGTCACGATATGGCTCGAAGTGTATGCCACCGATCGCGCATACGTAGACAAGAAAGGAGCGAAAGAATACAAACGCAAGAACCGCATCGACATGAACTATAAGTCGCTCCAGCAATTCGAACGCGAGCACAACATACCGGCACTGCCGCCAGTGATGCAGAAAGCACTCGACACGCTCGCCAAGTCGAAAGAGAAATAGCAGAGATAAAATCAGGGCGGGCAGGCATAAGCACAAACATATTTCACAAAAAACACCGCCCCGGCAGCAAATAATCGGCAAACGAGAGCCACCGATTCAGAATTATTTCGTATCTTTGCAGCCGCAAACGCACAGATCGGGATGTAGCGCAGTTGGTAGCGCACTACGTTCGGGACGTAGGGGTC
>CAMVDC010000191.1 GCA_947166155.1 uncultured Prevotellaceae bacterium
TCGCGGGCTTGCGACTGCGCACTCTCGGGGCTGTGACTGCGCACTCTCGGGGTTGCGACCGCGCACTCTCGGGCCTGCGACTGCGCACTCTCGGGCCTGTGACTGCGCACTCGTAGAAAAACACACTTACACTCGTAGCATTTCAGCCATGCACTCGTAGCATTTCATCCATAAACTCGTAGCATTTCAGCCATGAACTCGTAGGACAATCGTCGGCCGCTTCAACTCGCTGCATTGTGCAAATCCGCAGTCCTACACCTTTATTTATATATATATAGACAAATTCTTTAGGTTTGCGGCTGCGAGTATCGTTCTTTTTTTGTACCTTTGCACGAAAATTCAAGCAAAAGGTGTACTCATGCCGCACCTTTGGCATACACACAAAACAAACTTAAAAACAACACAAATGGAACGAGACAACGAGATTTTTGCTCTGATTGAGCGCGAACACGAGCGTCAGCAACGAGGCATCGAGCTGATAGCAAGTGAGAACTTCGTGAGTGAACAAGTGATGCAGGCCATGGGGTCGTGCCTCACCAACAAATATGCCGAGGGATATCCCGGCCGTCGCTACTATGGCGGATGCGAGGTGGTCGACATCGTCGAGACACTGGCCATCGAGCGCATCAAGAAACTCTTCGGAGCCGAATATGCCAACGTGCAGCCACACTCGGGCGCACAAGCCAACGCTGCCGTACTGCTCGCAGTGCTCAAGCCTGGCGACACATTCATGGGACTGAACCTCGACCACGGAGGTCACCTCAGTCACGGAAGCCTCGTCAACACAAGCGGCATACTCTACAAGCCCGTGGGCTATGAACTCAACCGCGAAACACAGCGCGTGGACTACGACGCCATGGAGCGCCTCGCACTCAAGCATCATCCCAAACTCATCATCGGCGGTGGCTCGGCATATAGCCGTGAATGGGACTACAAGCGCATGCGCCAGATAGCCGACGAAGTGGGAGCACTGCTCATGATCGACATGGCTCACCCTGCCGGACTTATTGCCGCAGGCCTGCTCGACAACCCGCTGAAGTATGCACACATCGTGACATCAACCACCCACAAGACACTGCGCGGACCACGCGGAGGTATCATCCTCATGGGCAAAGACTTCGAAAACCCATGGGGACTCACAACTCCGAAGGGCGAAGTGAAAATGATGTCGGCAATACTCAACTCGGCAGTATTCCCCGGACAGCAAGGCGGACCACTCGAGCACGTCATCGCAGCCAAGGCCGTGGCATTTGGCGAAGCACTCACACCCGAGTTCAAGACCTATCAGCAACAGGTGAAGAAGAACGCAGCCGTACTGGCCAACGCACTCATCGAACGCGGATTCACCATCTGTTCAGGCGGTACCGACAACCACAGCATGCTCGTAGACCTGCGAACCAAGTACCCCGACCTCACAGGCAAGGTGGCTGAGCGCGCACTCGTTGCTGCCGACATCACAGCCAACAAAAACATGGTGCCCTACGACAACCGCTCGGCATTCCAGACTTCGGGCATACGACTCGGAACACCTGCAATCACCACACGCGGTGCCAAGGAAGACCTCATGCTCGAAATAGCCGACATGATCGAAACCGTGCTCAATGCACCCGAGGACGAACGCGTAATCACCTCCGTACGCCAGAAGGTGAACGCCACGATGAAGGACTATCCAATGTTTGCATGGTAAATAAACTGCTGAATGCTTTCAAGGCAATACAATGACAAATGCTGAATGTTTGTTGGGCAAGACAGTCGCCGAACTGCAAACCATAGTGACCGAACTGGGCATGCCACGCTTCACCGCACGGCAAATATCCCAGTGGCTGCATCAGAAGGGTGCCACCACGTTCGACGAAATGACCAACATATCCAAGAACCACCGTCAACGCCTGGCCGACAACTACACCTGCGGACGTAGCACATACATCGAACGTCAGGAGTCGGCCGACGGAACGGTGAAGTATCTGTTCCCAACCATCGACGGGAAAGCAGTCGAGACCGTCTACATACCCGAAGGCGACAGGGCAACACTATGCGTGTCGTCGCAAGTGGGATGCAAGATGAACTGCATGTTCTGCCACACAGGCAAGCAAGGATTCCAAGGCAACCTCGGTGTGGCCGACATCCTCAACCAGATATATTCCGTCGAACATGCCGAACGTCTGACCAACATCGTGTTTATGGGTCAAGGCGAACCACTCGACAACTACGATGCCGTGATGGCAGCCATAGGCATCATCACAGGCGAAGAAGGATGGGCATGGAGCCCCCGTCGCATCACGGTGTCGACCGTAGGACTGCGTCGCAACCTCGAACGTTTCCTGCGCGACAGCGAATGTCACCTGGCTGTGAGCCTACACTTCCCCATCCACGAACTGCGCGGACAATACATGCCAGCCGAACGACAGATGCCAATAGCCGATGTCATCGAGACTCTGCGCCGATACGACTGGAGCCATCAACGACGCCTGTCGATGGAATACACCATGTTCGACGGTATCAACGACACCACACTCATGGCAAAGGAAGTGGTGAAACTGCTGCGCGGACTCGACTGCCGTGTCAACCTCATACGCTACCACAGCGTGCCAGGCGTACCACTTGCCGACACACCACTGGAACGCATGACAGCATTCCGCGACTACCTCACACGTCATGGCATATTCACCACCATACGCACCTCGCGCGGACAAGACATCGACGCAGCTTGCGGATTGCTGAATTCAAAGTCGCGGACAACGACCGACAGCTGAATCCGATGTAGAAGACAACTATGCATTGTTGAATTCCAAATCAAGAACGATATGAGACATTTCATCCAAGCCCTGCAGATAGTGCTGGCCGTCGTCGTTATGACCACTGCCGTAGGGTGTAACAAGAAGAGCGAACTGCCACGACGCAAGATACATCGTGCGCTGCTCACACCCGTGTCGAGCGGCAATCCCTACGAAGTGATGGTAGTTGCCGACGATTCGGTGTGGGAAGGCTATCCAGGCCGTGCACTCAATCGTGTGCTCAACAAAGACCTGCCCATGCTGCCACAGCCCGAAAGCACTTTCCACGTGAGCCACATCACACCCAAACACTACGACCGAATCACCAACATATTCCGCAACATAGTGATGCTAAAGGTCAATCCGCTCACCACTCAGCCTGCAATATCGGTGGAACGCAACGTGCACAGCGACCCGCAACTCATCATGACCATACAAGGGCCATCGGCTCCGGAGCTTTCGACCTACATCACCGAGCACACACAGAGCATCATACGCTACTTCTCGGCCGAAGAACTGAACCGCAACGCCATGCTGCTCGAGAGCGACTACAACATCAACTTCTACAAAAAAGCCAAGGAGATGTTTGGCATCGAACTCTTCATTCCGCAGGACCTGCTGAAGCTGAAGGTAGGAACCGACTTCCTCTGGGCATCCAACGACGGACTGACAACGATACAAAACATATGTGTCTACAGCTATCCCTACGTGTCGCAACGTGTGTTCACCGAGAAAGCCTTTGTGGCATTGCGCGACACATTCATGCGCCGCAACATACCGGGCGATAAACCAACGTCACACATGGCTACCAACCACGACTACGTGCAGTGCCGACCAATCACCGTGCAAGGTCGTTACGTGATGGAAGCTCGTGGCCTTTGGGAGATGACCGACGACATGATGGGCGGCCCGTTCGTATCACATTCATCGGTCGACACCATCAACGGGCGTGTCATAGTGGTTGAAGGATTCGTATATGCACCCGAAAAGATGAAACGCACCATGATACGTCGCCTCGAAGCTGCACTATACACCCTGCGGCTACCAGGCAAGACGGAAGAATAAAACAGCATGCGGAGCTGTACGAGCACTCTCAGAGGTTTCTTAGTTCTCTGTGGGCTCCGAGGGGTCAGAGCACTCCAAACTATCCGAGATATATGGGTTCTCCGATGGCTCCGAGCACTCCGATTTCTCAGACTTCTCTCTTATCGCTCCGCACAAACAATATACAACAATATATGAAGAAAATAAAAGTAGGTATTACCCACGGCGATATAAACGGAGTGGGATACGAAGTGATTCTGAAAACATTCGAGAATCCCGAGATGTTCGAACTGTGTACACCGTTGGTATATGGTTCGCCCAAGATTGCTACATACCACCGCAAGTCGTTCGACAGCCAGACTAACTTCTACGTGAAAGACTCGGCTGCCAAAGCAGAGGAAGGGGCACTGACCATCATCAACTGCTTCGGCGAGGAGGAAGTGAAGATAGAGTTTGGAAAGTCGACTGCCGAAGGCGGCAAAGCTGCACTCGTAGCCCTCGAGCGTGCCGTGGCCGACCTGAAAGATGGACTTATCGACGTGCTTGTAACGGCTCCTATCAATAAGCACAACATCCAGAGCGACA
>CAMVDC010000192.1 GCA_947166155.1 uncultured Prevotellaceae bacterium
TTGCTAACGGTACAAGCAGATTTGCCCACTTGTCCTGCCAACCATTTGCTGGTTTTCTCTTGCTCCGCAAGAACTGCCTTTATACGATTTAACTTTGCCATGATAGTATATAAAGATAAATTTTGGTGCAAAGATAATAAAATTTTGTGGTATAAACGATTTTATTTTCAACTAAATCACAAATCACCCTATTATTTCTTTGAAAGAATGGTGAAAAGCTATATAAAGCACCCACTTTTCACTATGTTTTTTTTCTTTACGAATTGCAAAAGAACAAATGTTGATGGCCTCTATTTAATACATCTCACACTATTTTCAATGCAATCTCTAAATGACAAAATCGGAAAATTGCCTTTGTTTGCCACGTTAAGATATGTTAAGCAGATATTTTCATTTTGAAGTTTCTCAATTTTTTGTTTCCAGTTTGTTTCTTGTAACTGCTTTATCACATTTTATCTTCGTCTCTTAATCTCAAATTCCACAGCGTGATGCCTTCGTGGCTGAAGTATTTGGGACCTTGATAGGCACCGGAGGAGTTGCGCATTGTGGCGGGGAGGTATGCTTTGCAGAATCCTGAGAGGGAGTATTCGTGACCTTTATATTCCACCTTGTTCTTGCCTTTCACTTGCACTAAGAGTTGGAGAGGGTCGAACATTATGATATCTCCATCCTTCAGTCCGACCATGCTGTAATCAAATGGTTTGCGTGGTGCGGGTTTCAGCGGTTCAGTACGTTCTGGCCCATCGGGACATGGCGGATATACAGGTATGGGGTGTTCGTTTTCATCGTATTTCACAACCACTGCATCGTCCAGCAATTCTGCCACTTCGCAGAATATCTTTAATGCTTGCTCTGGCTTCACATTGAAGAACTCACGTTTGTCGCGTATTCGCAGTTTTGTAAACATTTCGATGAAATGATGGACATGCTTCTCTGCCTTCTCATATTTCACTGTCTGAAGTGTAGCATATTTCACAAACGGGAGTGGCACAGACGTGTTATCAAGAGTCTTCAGCCGCTCTTCCATATTCTTTGTCTTACCAATCTTCACCCAGTCCTCACGGAAACTGGGATTGGTTAGTATATACACATATCCAGGTTTATTGTCTGCCATAATATCATTAGTTAGTTTCACCTGCAAAGATACGACATTTTATCGACTTCACGACATGTTACATCATAAAATATTGCAACGTACATAAAAAAAGAGGCAACCGCATGGGGTGCGGTTGCCGTTTCTCTAAAGCCCTGCCTCGATGATTTGGTCGCAGATGCTTTTCATGCCGTTGATTGATGGGTGGCCGTTTTGTTTCTCGATGTCGTGAAGCTCGATGAGCTGGACATTGTAGTGACGGCACACTTCGCGCATGGATTCGTTGATGGGTTCGCGCAGTTCGGAGTTGAGGAGCGAGCAGATCTTGGCATTGGGATAGCGTTTCTGCAGCATGTCGAGAAGGCAGGCGAGGGCTGGACGGAAGTTTTTGCAGTCGTCTTTGGTCCAGTCGGAGTACTGGTATTCGCCAACAGGTGAGCCGGCCCATGCATCGTTGGTGCCACCGAATACGAAGATGATGTCGGGGTTGCCGAGACTATCGACACGCGATATGAAGTTGTTGCGCGAGGAGTCCATACGTCCGTAGCCTGTGCCACAGATGGTGGTGCCGCCCCACGAGTCGTTTTTCTCGAGTTGGTAGCCTTTGGCCTTGATGTAGAGACTCCACCATGTCTGCTCCACTTGCTTCACGTCGTTTTGGTTGTTGGGGTAGAAAGGTGCATAGTGTGCAGGACCTACGCCTTGGAATGTGGAATAGGAGTCGCCGAGTACTGATACTTTCTTTGTCTGTGCCGATGCAGCGAAAGCAGTGGCTGCCATCAGCACGAGAATCATCAATCTTTTCATAATTATTGCTTTTTGGTTAGGTTGTGTTCGTTTGAGATGCAAATATATGATGTTTCGTCGAATCGGCCAAATCTTTTTGTGATATTCTTTGTGGTGTCGGGCGAAATTCGTAACTTTGCAAGCAGAAACAAATCAATTGTATTATGGCAACTGTCGCAGCAAACAAACTTTGGGCATATATTGAAAGCCTGTCTCTTTCAAAGAGAGACCGTAGTTGGCTGGCAGGCAAACTGCTACAGCCCACCCACGATGCCGATCCTTACGAGATAAGTCCGTCGGGTGATTCCTTTTTTGCAGATAAACGTAATGTGAAGGCTGTTGAAGACGATATAAGCAAAGCACATGCCCCTCATGCAAAATTTACTCGCCTTGAAAGCAAAGAAGATATTATTTCAATGATAAATGCCATGTAGAATATGGCATACGTTGTATTTCTCGACACAGATTCCTTACCTTTGCATTTTGAAATATTATCACTATATACACTGTGTAAAGTAATGAGGTCGCAACTTCAAGCCCTCATCAAGCACCCACTTTTACAGCCAGTTCTGCACCAATGCAGGACTGGCTGTATTGGTATCGGAAAATGAGTGCGCACTCGCGACCCTGTGAGTGCGCGGTCGCAGGCCTGTGAGTGCGCACTCTCGGCCCCGCGAGTGCGCACTCGCAAAAACGCGATAAAACAAGTGCCTTTTTACTCCGATGCAAGCATCGTGCAATTCCTTATGGCTCGTTTTGCGTTAATAAATGTAAAATAGCACGTTGGTCCAGCCATTTTTTCGTAACTTTGTAGCCTGAATAAGTATTTAAGCAATAAATAATCAACCGAATGAAAGCATTATCTACAACGAAAGCACCGGCCGCCATCGGTCCTTACAGTCAGGGCATCGAGGCAGGCGGATTTGTATATGTAAGCGGCCAGCTGCCCATCGACCCATCGACAGGCGAGTTTGCCGAGGGTGGCATCCAGGCCGAGGCCCGTCAGAGCCTGACCAACATCCGCAACATCCTGGCCGAGGCTGGACTCGGGATGCAGAATGTGGTGAAGGTGACGGTTCTCCTGGCCGACATCAAGAACTTTGCCGCAGTGAACGAGGTGTATGCAGAGTTTTTCGAAGCTCCTTATCCTGCCCGCTCGGCATTTGCCGTGGCTGCATTGCCAAAGGGTGCCAATATCGAGATTGAAGCCATAGCTGCGAAGTGACGACACAGGAACGCCTCGAGCAAGCCATCCACGGCACCAGCCCCATGCGGCTGGGCGAACAGGTGAAGCTGGTGTTCCTGCTCAGCCTGCCAGCCATCATGTCGAATCTGGTCGATATAGTCATGAGCTATATCGACGCATCGATGGTGGGCAGCCTCGGAGCACATGCATCGGCATCCATCGGACTCGTGTCGACCTCCATGTGGCTCTTCGGCGGATTGTGTGCCGCCATCGCATCGGGCTTTTCGGTCCAGGTGGCCCACTTGTTTGGTGCCGGCGACAAGGAACGGGCAAACGATGTGGTGAGGCAGGCTTTCATCGCGGCACTCGTCATCGGACTCGTCATCGGAGCCGTTGCACTCTCCATCAGTGCGAAGTTGCCGATATGGCTCGGTGGCGGTGAAGACATCATCGACGACTCGCGCCGATATTTCCAGCTCTTCGCCGTTGCACTGCCAATACATATCATCACATTCCTCATGTCGAGCATGTTGCGATGCAGCGGCAACATGAAGTTCCCGAGCATGGTGTATATCCTGGTGTGTATACTCGACGTGGTGTTCAACTTCTTCCTCATCTTCCCCACACGGCAGGTCAGCATCGGAAGCCTTGCCTTCACATGTCCCGGCATGGGACTCGGGGTGCTGGGCGCAGCATGGGGCACACTGCTTGCATGGCTCACCGGCACACTCATCCTGTTCTACTACATCAGCTTCAGCTCAAAGGAGCTGCGACTCAGTTTCCGCGGACGCTGCCGGCCCGAACGCCGTATGCTGAAGAAAGCATGGAAGATAGGTTCGCCTATAGGTATGGAGCGTGTCATATCGTGTGCCGCACAAATCACATCGACCATGATTGTGGCTCCGCTCGGCACCGTGGCCATCGCTGCCAACGCATTCGGAATCACTATCGAGAGCCTGTGCTACATGCCTGGATACGGTATCGGCGATGCTGCCACCACACTCGTGGGACAAAGTATCGGAGCACAGCGGCCCGACCTCATACGCCGCTTCTCGGTCATAGCCCTTGCACTCGGAGTGGGTGCCATGTCGCTGCTGGCCATTGTGATGTATATATTCGCGCCAGAACTCATGACACTCATGACCCCCGACCTCGGAGTGCGACAACTCACAACCGACGTGCTGCGAATCGAGGCATGGGCCGAACCACTCTTCGCCACGTCGATAGTATGCTACAGCATATTCGTGGGTATGGGCAAGACACTCACCCCAAGCTTCATACAACTGGGAAGCATCTGGCTCGTGCGCATACCGCTCGCAGCCGCCCTGGC
>CAMVDC010000193.1 GCA_947166155.1 uncultured Prevotellaceae bacterium
GCTAACATGTTTTTTTGCGTACCAACTACCATTTGTTTACATAGCGACTACCACGATGGAGTAGGGAGCCATGGGGAGTTTGAAGCTCTTCGATACCTTCAGGGTCGACTTCACAGGCACGATGTTGCGTGGGTTGTCGATGGTGTTGGTCTCGGTTGGACTTGCTGCCTTCAGTGTGGTGACGGTTGCCTTACCACCGACTTTGGCGCCTGCGACGTTGACGGTCAGAGTCTGGCTGGTGCTGCCTATATTGACCACCTTGAGGTATACATGGCCGGTGGCAGTATCGGTAGTGGCGTTGTAGTAGAGTTGTGGCAGCGGGTCGTTGTTGCGTCCCATTGGTATGGTTGGGATGTTGGCCGAGGTGATGGGCACGACGCGGTTGCCTACATTCTGTGCGAA
The DNA here is from genome assembly GCA_947166155.1 of uncultured Prevotellaceae bacterium. Lineage (GTDB taxonomy): Bacteria > Bacteroidota > Bacteroidia > Bacteroidales > Bacteroidaceae > Colivivens. Next base: position 403 of record CAMVDC010000193.1, read on the forward strand.
CATACACTGGGCATGATAGGATGGTGAGCCGTAGGATGTGAGGGCATTGTAGCCGATGAGGTCGCTATCCCATTGTTTGCCACCTTCGTTGACATTGACCAACAGAGGTGCATAGCACTGCATGACTACGATGTCGGCATTGCGCTCCATGCATGTCATCCAGGCAGCATCGCCCAGTGCGGCATTCATGTTGGTGGTAGGAGTACCTTCGCGTGTGGCCCATTCGCCGCAGAAGATCTTAGGACCGTTGCGGTCGTAGGAGTCGTATTGCTGTGCGGCACGGAACATAGCCTCGGCATTGCGGTAGTAGTGCTCGTCGACCACTTCTACCTTCAGTGCGTTGGGGTCTTCGGCGTTGTTGCGCAGTGCGCGTTCGTCTTGCGAGGTGATGATTTGCAGTTGTGGATAACGGGCTTTGATGGCCTCGTAGAACTGACGGTAGCGCTGTGAGTAGCTGCCGCTGCGGTCGAAGAAGTCTTCGTTACCGATTTCCACATAATGTAGTTTGAAGGGTTCGGGGTGTCCGTCCTTGGCACGTTGTGCACCCCACTTGCTGGTGGTAGGACCGGTGATATACTCTATTTCGTCGAGAGCATCCTGGATGAATGGTTGGAGAGCTTCGCCCACTACATAGTCGCCACCGAGCACATATCCGGCAAATACACCTACGACAGGTTCAGCACCCATCTCTTCGGTCCAGCAAAGGAACTCGAGGAGTCCCATGCCGTCGGTCGACCAATAGTTCCATGGGCTGCGGTGTCCCGGACGATCGGTGAGCGGACCTATGGTCTGCTTCCAGTCGAAACGCTCTGCAAAGCGTTGTCCCTCAAGATAGTTGCCGCCGGGGAAGCGCAGGAATGCAGGGCGCATGTCGCGCAAGAGGTCCATGATGTCGGTGCGGAACCAGTCGGACTTCACGGTGTACTGCTTGGGTGCTTTGGGGAAGAGGGTGGGGTAGGCCAGTGCATACTTGCCTGCTGCATGAAATTGAATGAAGAAACGAGTGTTGATATTGGGTTGCGTGTCGGACAGAGTCTGGAAACTATATGAATACTTCGTCCAGTTGGTTGCGTTGATGGTGATGTCCTGACTGGCGAATGTGGTCTGTCCGTCGAGCGACTGTATGCCGACGGTTACGCGTCCGTTACCCTTGAAGTAAGCATCGCCATTGTATGTAGTCGATGGCTTTACTGGTACGCCCCAGAATCCGGGGTTTACGACCGACGCAGCTTTGGTCAGTTCGATGTCGAGGTACTTCTTCAGCTTGAAGTTGATGCCCCCGGTGTTGACGATACGTGCCGTGCCTGCGGTGGAGTCGTTGAGATTCCAGTAACGGGGACGTGGTGCCTGGAAGCCCTGACCTTGTCCCTGTCCGCGGCGTTGGTTGCCGCCACCGTTCTCTTGCATGGTGGGGTCGCGCAGGAGTTGTGAGTAGAGACCTCCTTCGTAGGAGAAGTTGATTTCCTCGGTCATGAGACCGTAGTGCATGGGGCTCACTTCGCGTTCAGCCTTGTCGACTTGCAGCGTGAGCTGTGGTTGTGCACTGAGAGTTGCAGCCATCATGAGTGATGTAGCTACTGTCAAGATTTTTTTGTTCATAGGATTTAATTAATTGGTTTAGATTAAATATAGATTAATAATTGAAGTTTCGGATGTGAGTTATAAGAAGTTACAGAGGAGTTACAGAGGAGTTACAGAGGAGTTAAAGGGGAGTTAAAGGGGAGTTAAAGGGACGATACCTACCAGTAGTATCATTCGTCCTTTTAACTTCCTGAGCGAACAAAGCGAGCGATAACTTCTCTTCCATTCCTTTCTATTCCTTGAAACTGAAGCAAGTGAAACTTGCGAAAGTTGAATTAATAAGTTTAGTATGTGTTTGATGTCATGATATGATGGTTGCCACGATGTGTCGTGGACCTCCATAGTTTCGAAACTCGCAGAGATAGATGCCCTGCCATGTGCCGAGGTTGAGCCGATGTTTGCTTATGGGGATGTTGATGCTTGTCCCCACGATTGTCGACTTGGCATGTGCCGGCATGTCGTCGGGCCCTTCGAGCGTGTGGTCGTAGTATGACTGATTTTCGGGTATGAGGTGATTGAGAATCTGCGACATGTCGGTGCGCACGTCGGGGTCGGCATTTTCGTTGATGCTCAGTCCGCACGATGTGTGTTTCACAAACAAGTTGAGCAGTCCGCTTTCGGGCAGTGGCGACGGCAGTTGCTGTAGGATGTGGTGTGTGACGAGGTGACATCCGCGCGACATGGCGGGCAGTGTGAATTCGGTTTGAGTGACCATTGCTGATTGATGGATTATGATGTTTCTACTCTATGTCTGTTTGTCGGTTGCGCGAGAAGTAACGTTTGAGCCGTTTCCATCCGTCGACACCGAGGATGGTGAGACCGCCATACTGAAATGTTTTGGCTAACCCGAAGAACACAACCCACAATACGCTTTTGGTTGCAGCACTGATGGGCAGTGCCATCTGTGCGAACGAGAAGATATAGCACGGGATGCATAGTGCCAGGACTATCACTCCGGTTCGGAACGAGAGTTTTGACAGGAAGCGTTGTATGCTTGCCTTTATATGTGTGAACCATGCTTTCATGCTCGCTGTCATGCTCTTTCAGTCACGTGGATATTGATGTTGCCACATAGGATGCTGTCGCCATCATTCAGCAATGCACCCTCGGCCGGCAGTGGCTGCCCATTGAGCAGGGTGGGTGTTGCAGGCATCCGCCACGAATAAGTGGGATTGGCGGGACGGCTGTTGACACATCGGCCCATGCACATGCTGCATGCATGTTGCAGGCGCGACAGAATGCCTTTGGGGCACTCGGTGCGCCACTGCCCATTCTGCAGTAGCCACCCGTCGGTCGAAAGTTTCAGCTGACACTGGAAGAGGTCGACCGAAGCATCGTCGATGGTGATGACGTTGTAGGCATCGGCCGATTGACGACCGATGCTTATGAGTGTACGTCGTGGCGACAGGAGGGTTTGTGGGTCGATGGTTTGACCTGCGATGTCGAGTAGCATCAGCTATACATTATTTCTCAAATCCTACTGGGTGGTTGAGCACTGGTAATTCCTGTTCGCTGAGTTTCAAGAGCGACGAAATGCCTTTCGAGTCCATCATGGCACGAGCCACGGTAGCCATGCCGGTTGCTGCTGCATAGATGTATATGTTTTCGCTCACGATGCCAGCATCGATGCCCATCAGCCATTTGGCATGCTCGTCGCTGCTGCCAAACTTCTTCATGTCGGCTACCAGCAGAAGCACTACGGGGGCAGTGCGGGCAAAAGCCTGTCCGGCTGTCATGAGTTCGCGATGGTCGCCGTCAACGATTTTGGTCAGGGTGTTTTGCTTTGGGTTGTAGAGTGTGACATCCTTGGCAGTAAATACGTATGTGCGTATCTCTTGGCGGTTCATGGCCGTGGCCGCTGTCAGGTTGCCGTTATCGCGGTTCACTCCCTGGGCAGCCCATAGGAGGTCACTCAGTTCTTGTGCCGAGAGTTCCTTGCTGCTGTATTGACGCACCGACTTGCGTTGCTTCAGTGCCTGCATCACACTGAGGGTTTGATGCTCCATGTTGGGAGCAGGAAGTTTCACTTCTTGTGCCATACCTGCCATACTGACAAGTAAAGTGGCAATGATTGCAATGTTTCTTTTCATGGTTGACATGTTTTGATTGTTAATACATGGGCAAAGGTACGAAAAAATGCGGATACGGCAACTATGTGTGTTAAGGAATGTTTCTATTGTGTTAAACATTTTCAAAAACACTGCCATTTTTGCCGTTTTATTTGGTCAGTATTAAACTAAGTCGTAAATTTGGCATCGATTTTGTAGCGTTTATGTTAAAACGGACGAATATTAACAATTAAATAAAGAATCAACTTATGAAACAAACAACAAAACGTATGTATGCAATCATGGCCACAGTGGCCGTGATATCGGGATTGACCGGTGCAG
>CAMVDC010000194.1 GCA_947166155.1 uncultured Prevotellaceae bacterium
CGAGTGGTTTGCCCTCTGCCACTGCCGGAATCCATTCACCGTCGGTCTTGTCGAATATGGTGGCAGAACTGGTACCTGATACGGTATTTGTATAATTTATGTGCTCTGCTTCGTTGACTATAGGATAAGCACCTGTATCGTTGGCAGTGAACTTAATTTCGACATCCACCGTTTTGCCTTTGGTGGTTTCGAATTCCACCTTGCGCAACTTTATCTTGCGCAAGCCACTATAGACATCGTTTACTTGCATTTTGAAATGTAGGGCTGCATAGAGATGGTCGAGCAACAGGCGCACGAAGTTTTGACCTTTGGACTGACTCATGTATCTGAATGCACCAAACTTTACGTTGCCCGTATCTTGCGGTTTATAGACGCCACTTCCTGAAGGGGTTTCAACCCCTGGCACCTGCTCCACACCTACCACGACACAAAGGTCTGCGGGTGTCACGATATCGAGTTGGTCGATATCGAGTATGGCACCATTGGCATACTGGCCAGAAAGCGGTGAGATATGGGCGGTTTCTGCCGTCTCGCGCGGCATGAAGCCATACATAAAATATTCTGTTCCCGGGTTGACATATATATTCGACTTCCATTGGTCGATGTGTGACTCATCATCTTCACCTTGATACACAAAAGTACCCATCACCGATGCATCTTTCGGGGTCATAAACACACCGATGGTGGCATACTGAGGGTCGGCCTGCGGATAGAGCGTGGAGTAGCGCACATAGTTGTCGGGCACTGTCACTCCATCGATTACTGCACGTGTATTAAGTTCGGTCGGCTCACTCACGTAGGGAACGAGTGTGAGCAGATCGCGATTGTCCTGCGAGGGGTCATCATCGCCGGTACATGCAATAAGGCCATACATAGCCATTGCCGACATGCCTATAGCTGCCACACCACACAGGGTGTGCGCCAACTGTTTTGAGTTATATGTAGTATTTCGTTTCATCATGTTTTGGTTTCCGTGCAGCCAAACTGCACGGCACTAACAACTAATTATTCTATATTCAATTGTTCTATCTTCAATCAACTCTCAACTCTCATCTTTCATCTCTCAACTCTCATCTCTCATCTCTCATCTCTCATCTCTCATCTCTCAACTCTCATCTCTCATCTCTCATCTCTCATCTCTCATCTCTCAACTCTCCTACCAATTATACACTTCATGGTCTCTTTTGCCACCATCGCCCCATTCTTTGATGAAGACTGAAAGTACTCGTATCAAATCGCCACCATTGAAATAGGAATATACTATCCAGGTGTGGTTGCGCGAGAAGTCGCCTGCATCTGCCAGTGAGAAACGTGCTGTGCGTGTGTCGCCATCACCTACCTTATAAGTGATAGTGCCATAGATTCGTTTGTCGCTCTCACGCAGATAGAACGGACCTACTTCTGTCAGTTCGTTATTAGTCAGACCTGTGTTGATGAGGGTTTCATACTCCTGACCTGTAGTCGGTAAAGAGTAAACATATTTGTTTACATATTCTGTAGAGTTAATGTCTTTAGGATGTGATGGGTCCGTATCGGTTTTACCATAACTATCCAGCTTATTATTTGGTATTGGGAATGGAGCTGAAGCACTCTCATAGCTCGTTCCTACTTTATAACTTCTGTCGGTATATTTATCGCTCAAGAAGAGGTATTCAGAAGTTGGCAGATGATTGGTTGATGTGGTGGCATCGTCGTTGATTGAGCCATCGAGTGTGATGCCGGTTATCTGTATATGCTCAATACTTCCTTGGAAACGAGTGAAGATGAACCTTACCTTCGACACGGCACGCACCAGCTGTACCGTTGAGATGCCGCTCTCAGAACCGATTCGGAACACAGGGCTTGTACCGTAGATTGGCTGGTCGTTGAGTCGGCCACTCATAGGCAGGCCATTGGCCGGAATGGTTGAGGTTGGTGAAGTCATACCAAAGAAGTCGGCAGAAGTAGTATGACTGATGTTGGCTGCATCGAGTTCGGCTGGTGTTGATGTACCCGTAAGTGTGACGCCACAATTTTCATTAGTCACGTTAGCCAACACATATACATCGACATTGGGTTTCATGTTGGCAAATGCATCGCTCACCTCCATCATGTATGTCTCACCACCGCCAGCATTGAGGTTACCGAGGTTGGTGCCCGATGGCTCCAGGTATCCTATGAGTTCGCCTGCGGGATGTGTCACTCCGTTATAGGTATAAGCCGAGTGGGCAAAAACCCAAATCTGGAGTTTGTTCACTGTCCTCTCTGCCTCCGTGGGGTCCACAGGTCCGATATCGGCACGTGTCACCACCGGATTGTTGGGCGAATAGACATAGATATACAGTTTGGCTGGCTCGTCGACTGGATTGTCGTCGTGCGAGCAAGCACTCAGCAGCATCAATGCGATGCAGCTTAGGAGCATGAGTATATATGTAAGTTTTCGTTTCATCTTCGTTTGTTTGTCCGTGCAGCCGAACTGCACGACATTCTTACACCTTTATTATATATTATAAATTTTATATTCTATATTAACATTAATCCAGCGGCACAATGGTAGGGGTTGCCTGCACCCACGGCATGAGCTGTATACCGATTTCGAGTCGTGGCGACAGCAGGTTGGGCAGCACGTTGTAGGCCTTAGCCAGCGATGACACTGTGATTGATACCGAAGTGGTGTAGTCTTGTGTGAATACACGATTCTTTGCAGCATCGTCGGTTCCTGCTCCTGTCGATGGGTCGATCTCGCCCACGAGGTAGAAGTGTGTGCCTGGATATACTACACCATCGAGTCCACGGAAGGTGGTGGTGGTTTTGTTTTCGAATTCAGCCACGATTGGCACTTTCTGACCATCGGCACTCTGAAGCAAGAGTGTATGCACTGGGGAGCTTGAATCGGATGTTGACGAAAGTGCTAACAACGGAGTGTTGAAACTGTGGTCATAGACAAATCGCACGTCGGTATCGTCTGATGGGTCGGCTGGCGTGAAGTCGAACTTCACCTTGCGCTGTCCGCCAATGATGATAGCGGTGAGCGGGAATTTGTTGGCTTCAACTGCTACGTCGGCATTGTTGGCATCCTTCAGCGTAGCGCTGGTTTGCTTGAGTTTCACCTCGAGATGTGCCACCGCATATTGCAGCGGGTCAATCAGGGCTACTGCCTTGGTATTGCCTGTCACCTCGGCATTGTTGTTCTCATAGTGGCCGAGCATATCTGTCCATGACTCAGAGGTTGATGCCGGATAGTAGCTCTTGCGATTATCTATATTTGAAGTCTTGATCAGACTATTGGCATAGTAGAACAGTTCGGCAGGATATGCAAAACGAGTCATGGTGCTTACGTTGGCAATGCTGGTCGTCACGGTTTGCGGTTCAAACTTTGATTCGCCCACATTCCACTTCAGTGCAGCAGCACCATCGGGCAGGCCATACGAACCTGGATAGTTGTTGTATGCATCAACGAAAGTCACATCATTGCCCGAAACAGTAGCGTAGGTTGCATCGGCTATCTTCGCCAGAATTTCATCACACAGCAGTGGATGTACCGCTGAATCCCAATGGTCGGCGTCCTGGAACGATGCACCCTTCAACGTGGTTATCAACTTATGCAGTTCGCTGACCAATTTACGCACGTTGACGCTTGACCCCGCCATGGTGCGCGTGGTGTAGGTATTGGTCATGCTTATGAAGTTGAGGTAGTAAGCACGCAGGTGTGACTGGGTAGTTGTAGCCCATGTGTATGTGGTGTTCACCCCTGGCGCTGTTTCGATAGTCACCTTCGCATTGGCAATGTTGGTCAGATATTGTGCCAACGCGGTTGCCTCGGACGGTGTTGACGTAGCAGGACGAATCTGCATAGGTGAAAACCATATATTGGCAGGATTCATCTCGGCCACGAAGTCGGGGTGGTCGAGGAATCCGTAATCGGAACGATCGGATATGATTTGGGCATTGGTTGGAGAAGCGCCCAAACTGGTATTACGACTACCACGGGCATACACTAGGAATGAAGATACACCCCTCATGAGCCATTGGTTCTCGTAAAAATAATAGCGCGCATTGTTGGCCGACGCATCGGTGACAGCTCCGAGTGTGCTTACATCGGATAGCTTTGGTAAGTCAGTGCTCTGAATCTTACGGCCTCGTACGGAAAACGGATAGATATAAATCTCGGATAGTCCGCGGAATGCTCCATCCGTACTCTGTACCATCTCTTTTGTCAGACGTGTTGTGGCCGGTGTATTGTTGAGCGAGAAAGCGAAGTTGACACTTACGCTATCATCCTGAGCAAGTGCGCCATCTATTTCTTCATCCAAAAGGCTACAGCTGGTAGTGCCGGCACAAATCATCAATGCCGACAGGGTTGCTGCATATATTTTGGTAGTATATTT
>CAMVDC010000195.1 GCA_947166155.1 uncultured Prevotellaceae bacterium
ATATTCAAGGACTGCAACAGCAAAGTGAATTGACCACATCAGCCCCACCCCACGCAAAGCAGAGCTGATGGCTAAATAGTAAATGGCTAAATAGTAAATGCCCCAATAAACATAAATAGTAAATAGTAAATATCTAAATAGTAAATAAAACTATGGATTTCAAGAAAACCAATGCTCCAACCACCACCGTGACTCGCAACTTGGTAGACCTGAGTGCAGAGACAGGCAACATCTACGAAAGTGTGGCCATCATCGCCAAACGTGCCAACCAGATAGCCGCCGAAATGAAAGAAGAACTGAAACGCAAACTCGAAGAATTTGGCACCGCCAACGACGAGATACAAGAGGAATTCCACAACGACGAGCAAATCACCGTGTCGAAACACTATGAGCGTCTGCCCAAACCCACACTCATAGCCACACAGGAGTTTCTCGAGGACAAGATCTACTTCCGCAATCCGTCGAAAGAAACCCAAGAGAACTTCTGATGATACAACGCATACAAACCGTATACCTGGCCTTGGTTGCTGTATTCAGCATACTGGGGCTTTGTATGCCTATAGGGCAGTACTACCAAGGTAGCCAGATGGCCGCATGGTTCAACAACTTCATGTTCATGCCGGCATCGGCAGCCGAGGCCACACAAAACCTCGGACCACTGCCACTGGCCATTGTGCTCATCATGGTGACACTCATCACCCTCATGTCGATCATGCTCTACCGTCACCGCATGCGACAACTGAGGCTCACCATCTTCACTACCATACTGCTCATAGGATATGTGGCCTACTACCCCATCCTGGCATGGAAATACACGATGCAACTCAGTGCAGCCACCGCGGCCGACATCGACTACCACCTGTGTATAGCAGCCGTTTTGCCCGTAGTGAGCATCATACTCAACTGCCTTGCCATACACGGCATACGCCGCGACGAAGCACTCGTACGCTCGCTCGACCGACTCAGATAACCCCAACAACAACAGCGTGGAAACCAACTTCATAGATTACGTCAAGATATTCTGCCGCTCAGGAAAAGGCGGACGCGGATCGGCCCACATGCACCGAGCCAAATACATACCCAAGGGAGGACCCGACGGTGGCAACGGAGGCAACGGCGGCAATGTCGTACTGCGAGGCAACCGCAACTACTGGACCCTCCTCCACCTGCGCTACGACCGCCATGCCTATGCCGGACACGGAGGCAACGGGTCGAAAAACAAAAGCACAGGACAGAAAGGAGCCGACAAGGTGCTCGAAGTGCCATGCGGCACCGTGGCATACAATGCCGAGACAGGCGAATACATATGCGATGTCACCCAACACGGACAGGAAGTGGTGCTGCTGCGCGGAGGCCGCGGCGGACTCGGCAACTTCAACTTCTGCACACCAACCAACCAGGCACCACGCTATGCACAGCCAGGCGAACCGATGCAGGAGATGGAAGTGATACTCGAGCTGAAACTGCTGGCCGACGTGGGACTCGTGGGATTCCCCAATGCAGGCAAGTCGACACTCGTATCAGCGCTCTCGTCGGCCAAACCCAAGATAGCCAACTACCCATTCACCACCCTCGAGCCATCGCTCGGAATCGTGGCATACCGCGACGGCAAATCGTTCGTCATGGCCGACATACCAGGAATCATCGAAGGAGCAAGCCAAGGCAAAGGTCTGGGACTGCGATTCCTGCGACACATAGAGCGCAACTCACTACTGCTGTTCATGGTTCCGGCCGATACCGACGACATACAGCGTGAATACGACATACTGCTCAACGAACTCACGACCTTCAACCCCGAACTGCTCGACAAAGGGCGGGTGCTGGCCGTGACCAAGAGCGACCTCATCGACGACGAACTTATGGACATGCTGCGCCCCACCCTGCCTACCGACATACCAACCGTATTCATATCGGCAGTCACAGGTCAGGGACTCGACGAACTCAAGGACCTGCTATGGACCGAGATGAACAGCGAGAGCAACAAGATAGCAGCCATACAGACACAAGAAAGCATAGTGCACCACTCGAAAGACCGCATGAAGGTAGCGGCCGACTTTGCCGACGACGATGAAGACTTCATGCCAACCGACGACGACTACGACGACGAAGAAATTGAGGAAACCGACATCGACGACATCGAGAGAGAGGCAATAGAAGGAACAAAGGGAACACCCCAGGAAACAATGCTCAGTCAGAAACCGATAAACTACAACATAGGTCCCAACACAACCGCCTTCACCACTACGCGCGAAGGCGGTTGCAGTATTGGACAATATGCATCGTTCAACGCCAACCACTACTGCGGCGATGATCCCCAACACGTGGCAGCCAACCGCACGATGCTATGCAAACTGCTCGACATAGAGCCCGACCGCCTCATCGTGCCACACCAAACCCACGGCACCAACCTGCGCATCATCGACCAACACTTCATGACAGAAAGCCACGATATGCGCACCCAGATGCTCGAAGGCATAGACGCCACCACGACCGACATGAGCGGAGTGGCACTATGTGTGTCGACCGCCGATTGTGTGCCAATACTCATCTACGACCACATCCACCACGCCGCAGCAGCAATACATGCCGGATGGCGAGGCACCGTGGCACGCATCGCTGAACTCACACTGCAAGCCATGAACAGCAACTATGGCACCCGAGGCCACGACTGCAGCGCAGTCATCGGGCCAAGCATCAGCGTCGACAGTTTCGAGGTTGGCGATGAGGTCTACGAATCATTCGACAAGGCTGGGTTCGACATGAAAGCCATAGCAGTGAGACATGCCAAATGGCACATCGACCTGTGGAAATGCAACCGCATGCAACTCGAAGTACAAGGTGTGAACCCCGACATGATAACGACGGCCAACATCTGCACCTACCGACAATCCGACCGTTTTTTCTCAGCCCGCAAGCTGGGCATCAACTCCGGCCGTATGCTCACTGGCATTATCATGAAATGATGTATGGACACACCGGCAACGATAAAGTAGGCGCCAAAACACAAAAAATAGACGAATTGGTAACGTCGATTCACTTTTTTTTCATATATTTGCAAAACCAAAGACAACACAACGTAAAAGACAAAACCAGACAAAGCAATGGACATACAACCCCGCATACGAATAAAAGATATAGCCGAGATGGCTGGCGTGAGTGTAGGCACCGTAGACCGTGTGCTCCACGGCCGAGCCAATGTGTCGCCACTGAGCCGAGAGAAGGTGGAACGCGTGCTTGAGGAAATCAACTACGTGCCCAACCACTATGCCAGTGCATTGGCCAGCAACCGCACCTACAACTTTGCCGCCATCCTGCCACTGCACGAGGAAGACAGTTACTGGGCACGCGTGGAACAAGGGCTGAAGGAGGGAGTGAAACGCTACACCGACTTCAAGCTCTCGCTCAAGATATTCAGCTACGACCAGTTTAACGAAGACTCCTTCGAGGCACAATGTCGCAACCTGCTCACATATAAGCCATGTGCTGTCATCATTGGTCCTATATTCAACTACACCGTGATGTCGAAGTTTGTGAAAAAACTCGAAAGCCGCGACATACCATATTCGCTGCTCGACTCCTATTGGCCCGACTTCAATCCCGTCACATTCTATGGTCAGGATGCACAACGCAGCGGTGAGTTCTCGGCCAAAATCATAACAATGGCTGCAGGCACATCAAAGCGCATAGCACTATTCAAGGTGCTGGGCGAGGGACGTGTGGCCAGCCGCCAGCAGCTCGACCGCGAAAAGGGATTCCGTGCATATATAGAGAAACACAGCCCCAAGACCGAAATCGTGGACCTCAACCTATATGCCTACGACAAAGAAGGCATGAAGGACTCGCTGCGCAACTTCTTCACCGAACATAAAGAGATAAGACACGGGGTGTCGTTCAACTCGTCGATTCACATCGTGGGCAACTTCCTGAAGAACGAAATGCCACAACACCCACATATCACACTGCTGGGATATGATGCCATCAATGCCAACATACAGTGCATGAAAGACGGATACATAGATTTCCTCGTAGGTCAGCACCCCCAACATCAAGGGCTGAACTGCTTCCGCAGCATATTCAACTCATGTGTGCTACACACCAAGCAAGAGGTGCTGCACTATGTGGGTATCGACCTCATCATGCCCGAAAACATGGACTTCTACCAAGACTAATGAGTGTATTCAATCTTACATCGGAATTTCAACCCACTGGCGACCAACCCGAGGCAATACGCCAGCTGACACAAGGTATCGAAGACGGAATCGATGCCCAAGTGTTGCTGGGCGTCACGGGTAGCGGAAAGACATTTACTATCGCGAATGTGATCAAA
>CAMVDC010000196.1 GCA_947166155.1 uncultured Prevotellaceae bacterium
TATCCAGGCCAATCACAAGGTGGCAGAACACCCCACACCACTGACCGAGACCGAGGCATACACACTGACCGACACACCCGAGAACGAAGTCTATATAGCACCCTACGTGGCAAAGAACATCTACATGACCATGTATTCGTCGGACGGACAGACCTACAACTCGCAACTAGTTCCCGACATTACTATGTTTAACGAATACTTCGGAGGCGGCATGAATGCCATCGTGTTCCAGGAACTGCGCGAAGCACGCGGACTGGCCTACAGTGCATCGGCCAACTACGCTACGGGTGCGTATGCAACGAGCAAGAACTCGTTCTACACATACATCATAACCCAGAACGACAAGATGGCCGACTGCATCAACACCTTCCACGACATACTCGAGAACATGCCTCAAGGCGAGTCGGCATTCCGCATGGCCAAGGATGCCATCCTTAAGCGCATAGCCACCGAACGCACCATAAAGCAGGGAGTACTCTCGAGCTTCCTCAACGCTCGCCGCCACAACCTCGACCATGATATCAACAGCGACATCTACGCCAAGGTGAGCAACATGACACTCGACGACGTTATCAATTTCCACAAGGCTAACGTAGCCGAGCGTAAATACCGCTACCTCATTCTCGGCGATGAAGCAGACCTCGACATGCAATACCTGTCGACGCTCGGCACAATTCACCGAGTGACACTCACCGACATCTTCGGATATTAAATAGCATATCTTCAGATATTGAATCGCATATCTTCGGATATTGTATCACATGCGTTCCGACACACAATGGTGTCGGGACGCTTTTTTTGCTAATACTAATATCCGAAATATATACTTTAGCAATGCTTGATTTATGCTTCGGATATCTTTGATTCTTCCTTTGGCTATCCTAATTTTGTCTCGCATATATCCGAAAACTATTGCGCATACGTACGAAAAACCTCGCGAGTGCGTAGGAATTCTTTAATTTGCGACGCAAATTATTAAATTTACGTCGCAGTTTTATTAATTTTCGGTGGAAAAACAATAAATTTGCGTCGCAAATTAAAGAATTAGTCCGCACTCGCAGCAAAACTTCTCCGCACTCGCAGGTAAATTACTGCGCACTCGCAGGAAAACTTCATCGCTCTTTCCATGAAACTTCACCGCTCTTTCCATGAAACGTCATCGTTCCTTTAGTAAGACATCATCATTCTTTCAGCAAGATTTCATCGTTCTGCAAGCAAAAAAATACCACTCGCAGGGGGTGTGCGAGTGGTACGTTGTATGTGTATTGTGGAATGGTATGGGATGGAAATCAGATGCAGGGCATACCACTGGTGATGTGGTAGTGCTAATCGCGATTGTGGAGGTATTGTCCTTTGCCGCGAGTGAATCGTCCCCATTCGATGGCACGATGGGGGCAGGTGTGGTAGCATCGCATGCACTGCACACAGTGTTCGTGCCACTGCGGATGCTTGTTGTCGGCGAGGCTGATATTGCCGAAGGGGCATGCCTTGACACATATACCGCAACCCACACATTGGTCGTTGACCTTGAAATGGCGCGGATTGACGAGGAAGCGGTTGAAGAAGGGGCGCACGATGTGGCTCTTGGCCCATGGCATGGCGCCCGGAAGGGTGTCAAACCCGCCTCGGCCGTCTACGATGTCGTCTACGATTTGGTGCATGCGGTCGGGCACGGCATCGAGTTTGCGCTGCTCTTTGGGCTTGGGGTCTACATCAAATCCTGGCAGGCATACGTAGGATTCGGGCATCTGAACCGCATATCCCAACTGGCACAGCCAGCCTTTGCGTGCCACGATGTCGCAGAATATCTCGGCAGTCATGCCTGTATCGTCGCCGCAGGTGGTGACGAAGTAGAGGTAACCGACGTTGTCGACACGCATCTTGCCGATGAATTGCTCGATGAATGGCGGCACGCCCCATCCGTAGGTGGGGAATACGAAGCCGAGCCGCTCGCCGTCCTTGAGGGTGTAGTGCATGTCGGTGCCCAGTTCGTCGGGGATGAAACGGAGGGTGTCGCTCAGTTCGTCGGAGAGGAATTGTGCCACCCATCGGCTGTTGCCTGTACCTGAGAAGTAGAATATCATCGAATTATTTACTATTTGAGCATTTACGATTTACAATTTATCTGCGATTCAGCTATCGTGCTATTTCAGTGCGGATGCCTGATTGTTGATTGTCGATTGTCGATTTACACGAAGTGCGCAAGTCCGAATGGCTATTATATATTATTGATTTTATATTATGTATTCATCAAAGCCACTTGCGTTTGCGGAAATACCACCAACCGAGTATGGTGAGTATGGTAGAGATGATGATTGCAATGAAGAATCCCCATCGACTCTCTTCCATGCCGTTGATGAGGTTCATGCCAAAGAGGCTTGCCACGAGGGTTGGCAACATGATGATCATGTTGAGGCTCGTGAGCAGACGCATCACTTGGTTCATGTTGTTGTTGATGAGGTTGGCATAGGTATCCATGGTGGAGTCGAGGATGTTGGAGTATATGGCAGTCATTTCGCGTGCCTGCTGCATCTCGATGTTCACGTCTTCGATGAGTTCGGCATCGAGGTCGTCGACCGGCAGTCGGAACTTAAGTTTCGAGAGCAGAGTCTCGTTGCCACGAATCGATGTAGCGAAGTATGTGAGGCTGTCTTGCAAGCGCGAAAGGCTTGTGAGGTCCTTGTTGTCGATATTTCGGTCGAGGTTGCGCTTGGCCTTCTCGATGAGCCCGTTGACTTGTTTCAGATACTTCAGATACCACACACTGGCACTGAGGAAGAGGCGGAATACGAGGTCGGTGGCATCGATGAACCCTTCGGCACGTCGCTGCTGATGGTTGATAAAGTCAATCATCATCTTTGTCTCTTGATGACAGATGGTGATAATTTTGTCGTCCTTGATAAGTATGCCGAGCGGGATGGTGGTATATGGGGCTCGACTTGCGATGTTTTTGATGTGAGGAATGCGGAGGATGATCATGAGCCACCCTTCGTCGTAATCGTAACGAGCACGCTCGTCGGTATCGCTGATGTCTTCAACGAAATAATCGGGAATGCCCAGTTCGTCGATAAGGTATTTCACGTCGTCCTCAACGGGGCAAGTCACCTGCACCCAGCAACCCGACTCCCATTGGTCGAGATGCTTGATGCCCTTATTAAAATTCCAATAAGTACGCATAAGTTTACGCTCTTTGCTTTGATTCACAAATAAGAAAAAAGTATGAATTCACTCGATTTCGGTAAGAGCCTAAACCTGCTGTCCTGCTGTCACGGCTCTATCGATTTCGGAAAGAGCCTAAACCTACTATTCTTCTGTTATGGCTCTATCCTGCGTTCGTCGGGTTGGCTTGTCGCCGGATAACTGTCGTCCATAAAAATGCTTTTTGTCTGTTTGAATATTGTTTTTGCTTGCCAGCGAATGTTTTTTGCTTGTCAGCGAATGTTTTTTGCTTCTCTACGATTTGACGTCGTATGTCGGCACTTTGCTTTTTTTACTTGTCAGCGTCTTGTTTTTTGCTTGCCAGCGAATAGCTTTTGCTTCTCTACGATTTGACGTCGTATTCGTTTTGAGCGTGCAAATTTACGAAGAATGTGTAACATGACAAAGCTTTTCCTGTGTTTTTTCGTTGGGGTAGGGCACTTTTTTGTGTTGTGTCAATGCTTATTATATAAAAAAAGGAAACCAACTGTTGCCAGTTGATTTCCTTTTGTTGAGCGGAGAGAGAGGGATTCGAACCCCCGGTACCTCTCAGTACGTCGGTTTTCAAGACCGGTGCAATCGACCACTCTGCCATCTCTCCTAAAATTAAAGGGACGCAGACATAACTTCATCCCTTTAGTACGCCCTCAGGGGCTCGAACCCTGGACCCATTGATTAAGAGTCAATTGCTCTACCAACTGAGCTAAGGACGCATCGTTTAGTTTTTGCGCTTCAGGATGGACTTGAACCAACGACCCCCTGATTAACAGTCAGGTGCTCTAACCGACTGAGCTACTGAAGCGTTTTTGTTTTGTTTCCGTGAAGAGGATGAGACTCGAACTCACACGGGCTTTGCCCACTACCCCCTCAAAGTAGCGCGTCTACCATTCCGCCACCTCTCCAGGAAATTAGAGCCTCGGAATGGATTTACTTGCGCATCTCTTCTCCCTCTGCTCTGCTCTCGTGGTGTTGAGAGCATTTCTGAGCCTCTTGTCGGATTCGAACCAACGACCCCGAGATTACAAATCACGTG
>CAMVDC010000197.1 GCA_947166155.1 uncultured Prevotellaceae bacterium
ACTATATTGTAGAACCTACCTATATTGTCATCTCGAGCGAAGCGAGAAGATCTTAAATTTGCAAGGCAAATTACGTTTTTAGTAAAGTGCTGCGCACTTTTAAGATCTTCTCGCTTCGCTCGAGATGACAAAATGGGTAGGTTTCTGCTAATGGGTTGAGGTTATAGGGGGTGTGGGGTAAGAGGGGGGGTGAGGGTTGTTGAGGGTTGTCGAGGGTGTCGAGGATTGTTGGGGGGGTCGAGGATTGTTGGGGGGTCGAGGGTTGTCGGGGGTGTCGAGGGTTGTCGGGGGTGTCGAGGGTTGTTGATGGTGTCGAGGTTGCTGGTGGGAATGTGTCAATAGTTATTCCAACTCTACGACCGTGATACCTGTGCCGCCAAACTGCGGATTCTCGTCGCGATAGCTTACGACTTCGGGTATGGTTGAGAGATACTGACGTATGATCTGACGCAAGATGCCGTTACCCGTGCCGTGCAGTATGCGCAGGTTGTGCGAACTGGTCACTATCGCATCGTCGACAAAGCGGCTTATCATCTCCATACACTCGTCGGCCCGCATGCCGCGCACGTCGATTTCGGGACGGAAGTTGAGTGTTGTGTTGCGTATCGTGTCGGCAGTATTCGACATCACGAACCCCACACTCCTGTCCTCGGCCTTGGGTGCCGTGGCCGACTCGAGTCGGTTGAAGCGCACGTTGGTTTGCACCGATCCGAATGCCACCAGTGCCTCCTTGTCGCCCATTCGCATTATGCGCCCGGTGATCGACTGCCCTTTTATCTTGACATACGACCCCACCTCGAATTGCTTCTTGTCGGCTGCGTTGGCTACCGGCTGGCTTGCATGTTGCGCAGCCATATTCTTCAGCATCTGCTTCGGGCGGTTTTTCTTGGGGTGTAGCGAGGCGGCATCTTGTCCGTGTTGCTCCACTCGGTCCTTATATTGATCGAGTTTCTCGCGTATCAGTTTGGTACGTTCGCGCTCTGCCTGTGCTTCTTTTATGTCGCGTATGGTACGTTCTATCTCGGCATTCGACTGTCGCAGCAGCTGTTGTGCCTCGGTGCGTGCCTGGTCGATTATGTCTCGGCGCTGTGCGTGAATCTTGTCGTATTCGTCTTCGTAGCGTTGAATGGTCGACTCCAGTCGTTTTTCCTTCTGATGAATCTCTTGGCGTTTGTTTTCCCAGTATCGTTTGTCGCGGCTTATGTCTTGCAGATACTTGTCGGCCGACACATATTCGCGCCCCACGATGTCCGACGCCTCGGCTATTACCTCCTCGGGAAGTCCTATCTTGCGTGCAATCTCGATTGCAAACGAACTGCCGGGATTTCCTATACGCAGTTGGAACAGCGGTTGCATCTGCTGACGGTCGTAGAGCATAGCGCCGTTTACGATGCCGTCGGTGTCCTGAGCATATTGCTTCAGGTTTTGGTAGTGAGTGGTGATTACACCGAATGCCTTCTTGGCATTCAGTCGCTTGAGCACCGCCTCGGCTATTGCCCCACCAATCTGCGGCTCGGTTCCTCCGCCAAACTCGTCGATGAGTATGAGTGTGGCAAAGTTGGCTTGCCGCATCATGGTCTTCATGTTGAGCAGGTGTGACGAGTATGTCGATAGGTCGTCCTCGAGGCTTTGCTCGTCGCCTATATCGATCAGTATGTTTTGGAAAATTCCCGCCGTGCTGCTTTCGGCCACAGGGATTGGCATTCCGCACTGTAGCATGTATTGCAGCAGTCCTACCGTCTTGAGGCAAACGGACTTACCTCCTGCATTAGGACCTGATATGAGTAGTATGCGCTGTCGTGGGTCGAGGCGTATGTCGAGTGGAACGACCCGACGTGCGTGGCGCTCGAGCGACTGTCGCAGCAGTGGGTGGACAGCCATCGACCAGTCGAGTATCTGTCGTTGCTCTATGTGTGGTGCTATTGCATTGTTGGCTATTGAGTATCGCGCCTTAGCACGCACGAAGTCTATATCGCCCAGGAACTCGTAGGATTGTATGAGGTCGAGCACCTGCGGCCGCAGGGTGTCGGTAAATACGGTGAGTATGCGTATGATTTCGCGTCGCTCTTCGCTTTCGAGCTGACGTATGCGGTTGTTGGCCTCCACCACCTCGGTCGGTTCGATATATACGGTACGTCCGGTGTCCGACTCGTCGTGCACTATTCCGTTTATCTTGCGTTTCATGGCAGGGGCCACGGGAATGACGAGGCGTCCGTCGCGCATGGTGGGAGCCGAGTCTTTCTCCACCAACCCTTCGTTCTTTGCTTCGCGCAGTATGCGGTGTAGCATGCCCGATATGCTGCTGGCCGTCGATTGTTTCTCTTGGCGTATGCGCATGAGCTCGACGGTGGCCGAGTCTTTCACCTGTCCGAACTTGTCGAGAATCTGGCTTATGCGTCGCACGAGGTTGGGATATGTCTTGATACCTTTCGCCAGTTGTGTGAGTTCGGGATATGTGGGACGTTCGTCGCCCTCGGCGTGTTGGTTGAAGAATGTGACGATATGGTCGATTGAGTCGAGCGAGCGTTGCAGGTCGAACAGTTCTTCGACGGTGAGATAGGTGTTGGCTATCTTGATGCGCCGTAGTGCCGGACGCACATCATAGAAGTGTTGATCGGGAAAATCCTCTTCGCGCATGATGCGCATAAACTCAGCCGTCTGCCCCAGTTGTCGGGTCAGAGTGTCGAAGTGTGACGTGAACTGCATGTCATCGACTCGCTCATGCCCCAGCGGACAGAGGCAAGCCTCCTTCAGTTGTCGTCGTATGTGGTCGAATCCGAGCTTCTGCTCGTAGTTGTCGGGATAAATCAAAATATGGACCCTCTCTGTCCTTCGGACATCTCCCCCTTTATGGGGAGAGCCATCCGGACGGTTCATCGTTAATCGTTAATTATTAATTGTTTATTAATTGTTTATTGTCAATTGTCATTTATCAATTGTCAATTGCGCATTAATCCCCCCACAGTCGGTCCATCCGTTCTTTCAGTTTGGCTTCTTGCGGGTTGTCCTGCGCCTGCCAGAATCGCTGTCCTTCGGCTTGGTCGGGCAGGAACTGCTGGCGGACGAAGTGGCCTTCGTAGTCGTGTGCATACTTGTAGTCGTCGCCATACCCCAGGTCTTTCATCAGTTTGGTGGGTGCGTTGCGCAGGTGTAGCGGTACGGGCAGGTTGCCTGTCTGCTCCACATACTGCAGTGCCGACCCTATGGCCATGTATGCCGAGTTGCTCTTGGGGCTGGTGGCGAGGTATATGGTAGCTTCGGCCAGCGGTATGCGCCCTTCGGGCCACCCTATCTTGTGCACAGCATCGAATGCTGCGTTGGCCAGCAAGAGGGCGTTGGGGTTGGCAAGCCCTATGTCTTCGCTTGCCAGGATGACGAGCCGGCGGGCGATAAACTCGGGTTGTTCGCCTCCCTCTATCATGCGTGCCAGGTAGTAGATGGCTGCATCGGGGTTGCTGCCGCGCACACTCTTGATGAATGCCGATATGAGGTCGTAGTGCATCTCGCCGTCCTTGTCGTATGCCAGCGGGTTTTGCTGCAGGCATTGTGTCACGAGTTCATCGGTTATGATGTCGGCCTCGTTGGTCACGAGTTCGAGTATGTTGAGCAGTTTTCGGGCATCGCCGCCGCTATATCGCATCATGGCGCTCGTCTCGCGCAGTTCTATGGGGCGTTCCTTCAGGTACGTGTCGGTGTGTATCACCCGCTGTGCCAGCTCCATGAGGTCGTTCTCGTCGAGCGGATTGAGCACATACACCTGGCAGCGGCTGAGAAGCGGACGTATGACTTCGAACGAGGGGTTCTCGGTCGTGGCACCTATGAGTGTCACCACTCCTTGCTCCACCGCACCGAGCAGCGAGTCTTGCTGCGACTTCGAGAACCGGTGTATTTCGTCGATGAAGAGTATGGGGTTGCCTCCCTGACCGAAGAACCGGCTGCTCTTGGCCTTCTCTATCACCTCGCGCACCTCCTTCACTCCGCTCGTCACGGCGCTGAGCGTGTAGAACGGCACCTCGAGCGTGTGTGCAATGATGCCAGCCAGCGTGGTCTTCCCCACCCCGGGCGGTCCCCACAGGATGAACGAAGCAATGCGTCGCGCTTCAATCATGCGACGTATCACCGCCCCCTCACCCACGAGGTGGCGCTGTCCGATGTAGTCGTCGAGCGTCTGCGGACGCATTCTCTCTGCCAGTGGTTGCAT
>CAMVDC010000198.1 GCA_947166155.1 uncultured Prevotellaceae bacterium
ATCCAACACCGGCGACCAGACCGTGTTTGTTGACGAAGATACCGGCAAGGCATACCTCATCTGCTCAAATGCCCAAGGCCGTAACAACACCTACATATGCGAAATCGGCATGCTGGACGATGGCACCATCGGCCTCATCAGCTGCAAGCAAGTATACAATGGCGAGAGCCGCGAGGGCAACTGCATGTTCAAATACAAAGGCAAGTACTATCTCTGTGCCTCCAACATCTACGGATGGGACTCATCCTACGCCTACTATCTTGTGGCCGACAACGTGATGGGCCCCTACACACCCGAAAACAAGATGGAGATTATGGACGGTTGTGAGCGCGACTATGCCCACATCACCCAGACAGGATTCTTCTACACCGTGCGCGGCAGCCAAGCAGAGACCGTAGTGTATTGCGGCGACCGCTGGTGCGACTTTGCCGGCAACGGCCTGGGCTACAACCAATGGGTACCCCTGTCGTTCCGTGGCGACCGCCCCTACTTCAACTCACTGTCGCAATGGAGCATCGACGCCGCTACCGGACTTTGGAGCGTAGGTCCCGACAACAACTATGTGCTCAATCCCAGTTTCGAAGCCGACCGCCGCGGAGTGCCCAACCCCGTGAAGCCCCGCCAGGAGTTTATGATGGGATGGGACAACGTGGTGGTAAGCGGCAACAAGGTGTCGTTCGACAATCCGCAGTGTCCACACCTCAACTATATCAACACCCGCGACGACCGCCAACACGTGATTGGCGAGAAATCGCTCTGTCTGGCCGACAGCTTCATGGACTTCGAGCGCCGTGTGACCCAAGTGGTTGAGTCCACACCCTTCGTTCCACTGCCCGACGGCCGCTACCGTGTCACCCTCAACTTCCGCGACACGGGCACCTTCACCACCCTCGAAGCCACAGCCGAGAGCGGGGGCAAGACCTACCGCACCGACCTCAAGGCCCTCAAGAGTGGCAACCAGTGGACCCGCACCACCTTCGACGTAGAAGCTCGCGGCGGACGCCTCACACTGACATTCCATGCCAAAGGCCCTGCCATGTCACAATGCCTCATCGACGATGTGAGCATGTGCCGAATTGCAAAGTAAGAACCTCACGATTCTATACCTACCGACACACTCAACAATAATCATCACTGAGCACTCGCGACCTCGCGAGTAAGCGCTCATTTTTCTTCCCCCTCGCACTCCCACCGGGAAGAGCCTCCTGCGAGCGCGCACTCACAAGCCCGAGAGTGCGCACTCACAGGGCCGAGAGTGCGCGGTCGCAGGCCTGCGACTGCGCACTCATTTTTGTCATGCTCCACAGGTACCTGTAGCGGGGTGTCGGCTCGTGCAGGTGTTCCACCCCACAAGACCACATATTCTACACGCTGACTTCACGCGCGCACACGTTAAAATAAATAATGTATATCCCGAAAAAACAATAAACTATGAACAACATCATTCAACCGACCGACAGCCCGTTTCTTGCTGTCATCGATCACGAGGCTTCCGACCTCATGAGCCGCAACCACTTCGGTCAAGCCATGCGAACCACCAGTACCCACAACAGTTTCCGTCTGTTTCTCAAAGCCTGCAACATGGAGCAAGCCACAATCGACGACATCACTCCACCACTCATCAGCAACTACCAGCAATGGCTGGAACAGCGCGGAGTGAGCAGAAACTCATCGTCGTGCTACATGCGAACCCTGCAAAGCATTTACAACAAGACACACAACAGCTGCGACCCACAACACCCCGGAAACCCATTCACGGGTGTATACAAAGGCATTGCACGCACACGCAAGCGAGCCACCACCATCGACACGATGAAGCGAATCCGCAGTCTCAACATCTATAAAGGTCTCATCGACATGGGTAAAGACCCCAACCACAAGACTTTCATCACACTGCAACAAAAACTCTCGTTCACACGCGACCTCTTCATCTTCAGCTACTGCACCCGCGGCATGGCATTCGTCGATGCTGCCTACCTGCGATGGAGCGACCTGCACGGCAACATTCTGTGCTACAAACGTCACAAGACCCATCAAACGATCGAAGTAGTGCTCGAACCCATAGCGCTCGACATTATCGGCCACCATGCCACACGCCAAGATTCATCAATCTACATCTTCCCAATCATCCACTCGGCCAATGCGGCAAAAGCATACCACGAATACCGCAGTGCACTGCGAACATACAACGAATACCTCAAAACCCTGTCGCAAATGCTGGGCAACGACATCAACCTCACATCCTACGTGGCACGACATTCGTGGGCAAGCAACATGCATCAACTCAACATGCCACTATCTGTCATAAGCCAAGGACTCGGCCACGACTCCGAACTTACCACACAAATATACATTAAATCACTGGAAACAAACGAAATACATCGTGCAAACAAAGAATTCATCAACCATGTATTTCCCCCGCTGTTTCTGTCGGAAGAAAGAGATGTTTATCTGATGACCGAAACCGATTCATCCTTCATACATCACGACACTGTATGACCACTATCTGCCACCCACCTCGCCCTATTGCCAGATGCGCCCCTCCTCGTCGATGAGCAGGATGGTGATGGTGCCATCGGGCATGAGGGGTGCCACTTGAGCAAGACAATGGGTGCACACCGTGTGGGCGAAGCGCGGAAGGAGTGAGGCGGGGATGAGAGTCCATAGGTCGCGGGCAAGGTTGAGCGTAGAAGCCAGCGCCACTATGTCACTATCGCATCCCGATTCCATCATGAGATGGGCAATGAAGTCGCGGTCCATCACCGCCTGACGGCTGTGTGTGTCGAGTCGTCCGGCAGCAAGCTTCACCGCCTTGCCAAGCATAATGCCCAACGTGAGCCGGCGAACACCAAGTTGTTGCGCCATGCCTATGGTATCACCTATATAATTACCATACTGCACAAATGCCTGCTGCGGCAGTTGGGGATACACATCGCGCAGATAGCGTTCGCTCTTTGCACCGCTGTTGATCACTACACGCTCGGAATGGCTGCTCACAGCCACCTCCATGCATTTGCGGATGCTATCGACGAAGGCCTCCTCGGAAAAAGGCTTGATGATGCCCGACACACCGATGATTGATATGCCTCCCTCGATGCCGAGACGCGGATTGAAGGTGCGACGGGCTACATATTCGCCTTCGGGAACAGAGATGGTCACCGTGCAATGTGGCATAATCAGACATACATTGTCGCGTATCATCTGTCGCGGCACACGATTGATGGCTGCTTCGCCAGGCGGGTAGTCGAAACCTGGGAGGGTGATGCGCCCCACCCCACAGCCGCCACGTATTGTAACACCCGATTTTGATGGCACGACCGAAGCACGGATTTCGATGCCGTTGGTGATGTCGGGGTCGTCGCCACTGGGCTTTAATACATAGGCATAGGTATCACCATAGTGCACATCGACATAGATTGTCTCACCATCGGGAAGCACGACCGGCACACTTTCGGGCTGTTCACCCCGACACACACACAAAGCATGAGCTACGGCAGCTGCCGTGGCACATGTGCCGGTAGTGAGTCCGCTGTGTAACGGGAAAAAGCGTGGTAACAGACGCTCAACCATCCTACGCAACCCATGTGGACCATTGACCACATGAAACTCGGGCGGAGTGGACGGACATCGAAGGGCGATGATGCGCACACCGAGTGCATGTGCCGCATGGACTTTGCTGAGGAAATGCCCTGTCGTGCCACTCTCCTTCATCAGTATGGCATCGGGGTGTAAGCGGCGTATGATGTCGGCATCATCGTCGGTATCGTTGAAGAAACAGAGTTGGTCGTCGGTAGCCCCTTGCCCATGAGCCAAATCGATAGAACTCTGGCGCGGCAAGATACGATATGTGATGCTGACACCCTGCTGCTCAAGAGGTTTCAGTCGTGCAATGGTCTGCACGCCTGTAGTGGCGAAGAGCGATGTGCCCGAAGGAAGAAGCGAGGAAAGTTGAGAATAGTCGTCAATCCAAGTGATGGGAATATCGACATGAGGGAATATGCGTTCGAAGCGAATGGCAGGAATGGCGAGTTCGGAAGTAACGGCAGCCACAGTGTGATGAAGTTGGGTGGCGAAGGGATGTGCAGCATCGACCACAAGGTGTATGTCGTGATCAATACAGAAACGACGCATAGCATCGGCATCCATGGCCCCGCTGACAGCGATGCCGTG
>CAMVDC010000199.1 GCA_947166155.1 uncultured Prevotellaceae bacterium
ATTGGGGTATGCACCCGGCCTTGCATCACCTTTATCGAATATGTGTTGACACCATTGCTCTCGAGATTGCTTTTTCGGCCTTTTGTCAATCATAATGCAATAAAAGAAACGCCTTTATTGAATTTTGTCACCTATTTAGTTTGCCATGTCTTTCATTTTGCTTACCTTTGTGCCGCGAAACGAACAGATGTGTAAAACGAATTGATATGGATGAATATCTGCATTACATACTCCTACAGTTTTCAGAACGTCGGCCGCTGACCACGCTTGTGCTCATCCTGCTCATGTTGGCGCCACTATCGGCCCTGGCCGACGATGACGACGACAACGTGAAACTGCAAGTGGGATACGTGAACAAGCAGTGGGTGTCGGACATCAACGGCACAACCCACCGCGAGAACCTCTGGGGACATGAAAATCGTTTCCTGCATGGCATGCAAGTCGGATTTGTATATACACCGTCGCTCAACAAGTTCGTGGGATTGCATACAGGACTGTTTTTCGAAGGCTATTTCTCGCAAAGCAGCGACATGGGCTACGACGACTTTGAGGAAAGTTCGCTCTACCTGCCTGCACACGTCAATGTCAACCTGTCGCTGTCACCCACGGTGGCCATCGTGGTGCAAGGAGGACTGGGCCTCAATTATGCCATCCATGGCGGATTCTCGAACCGCGACTCATGGTATTGGGACTACAACAGCGATGGATACCCATATCGCCATCAGTACGAACTCGACCACATACGCTACGGGCGCCTGGGGTGGCCAAAGCGATTCAACGCGCAAGCCGAGGTATCGGTAGGAGTGAAGGTGAAGCACGTGGTAGTGAGTGCCCTTTACGGATGGGGACTTAACGACCATCACCTCTACAAAACCATACGCGGCAGCAGCACCCACCAAAACAAGATGGCGCTGACCGTAGGGTTTGGATTCTGACCCCTCAGCCAGTGTCTGCCCAATGCTACCGATGCAACATACACCTCAATAAGGAAGCACAAACAAACAAAATAAAGTAAAAAAAACAGAAACTAAGCGTAAACATTTGGTGATGTTAAAAAAAACGCTTAACTTTGTAAACGTAAAAAAACAAAAAAAACAGAAGACAGAGAATATGGAGAAGAGAAAGATTCAGTTCAGTCTCGTGTATAGAGACATGTTCCAGTCGAGCGGAAAGTACCAGCCAAGGAAAGACCAACTGGAACGTATAGCTCCCGTGATAATCAAGATGGGATGTTTTTCCCGTGTCGAGACCAATGGTGGTGCCTTCGAACAAGTAAACCTGCTGTATGGCGAAAACCCAAATAAGGCTGTACGTGCATTCACAAAGCCGTTCAACGAGGTTGGTATCAAGACCCACATGCTCGACCGCGGACTCAACGCATTACGCATGTTCCCTGTTCCGGCCGATGTGCGCCGACTCATGTATCACGTGAAACATGCACAGGGTGTCGATATCACACGTATATTCTGTGGACTGAACGACACACGCAACATCATACCATCAATCAAGTATGCACTCGAGGCTGGCATGACACCGCAGGCAACACTCTGCATCACCACCAGCCCTATACACACAGCCGAATACTATGCCAACATAGCCGAGCAACTCATCGCAGCCGGTGCACCCGAAATCTGCTTGAAAGACATGGCAGGAATCGGTCAGCCGGCAATGCTGGGTAAGCTCGTAGCCATGATTAAGGCAAAACATCCCGAGGTCATCATACAATATCACGGCCACAGCGGCCCGGGCCTCTCGATGGCAAGCATACTCGAAGTGTGCAAGAATGGTGCCGACGTAATCGACACAGCTATCGAACCACTGTCGTGGGGTAAGGTACACCCCGATATCATCTCGGTGCAAAGCATGTTGAAGAACTACGGCTTCGAAGTGGCCGACATCAATATGGATGCATATATGGAAGCACGCAAGCTCACTCAGGAGTTTATCGACGACTTCCTCGGCTACTTCATGAACCCGTCGAACAAACTCATGTCGTCGCTCCTGCTCGGATGCGGACTGCCAGGCGGAATGATGGGAAGTATGATGGCCGACCTGAAGGGCGTGATGGATGCCATCAACAACAACCGCCGTGGCAAAGGCGAAGAGCCGCTGAGCGAAGATGCACTGCTCGTACGCCTGTTCAACGAAGTGGCATACGTATGGCCGCGTGTGGGTTATCCACCACTCGTAACTCCGTTCTCACAATATGTGAAGAACATAGCACTCATGAACCTCCTCACCGAGTCGATGGGCAAGCCACGCTACACCATGATGGACCAAAGCATCTGGGGCATGATACTCGGCAAGAGCGGTAAACTGCCTGGCCCTGTAGCACCAGAAATCATCGAACTGGCAAAGGAGAAAGGCTATGAGTTCACCGATGTTGACCCACAATCCAACTATCCTGACGACCTGCCACGATTCATCGAGGAGATGAAACAAAACGGATGGGAGCGCGGCGAAGACGACGAAGAACTCTTCGAGTTTGCCATGCACGAGAGCCAGTATCGCGACTACAAGAGCGGTATTGCCAAGGAACGTTTCCTCAAAGACCTGCAGGCAGCCAAGGACAAGGAACTGCAGAAGGGCGGCAACCTCTCGCTCGAGGAAGTGGCAGCATACAAGCACGCCGAGGCAGATGCCATCATAGCACCTGAAAACGGAACCGTGATGTATGAAGTAGGTGGTGGAAGCGAAGGTGCCAAGAGCATCGACCCAGCCATCGGTACCGAATATAAGGAAGGTGACCGCCTCTGCTACCTGCAAAACCAATACGGACAGACCCTTGAAGTCAAGGCAGCACTTGGCGGCAAGCTCGTCGAAATCGTCGCAAGCCAAGGCAAGAAGGTGCGCAAGGGCGACACCATTGCATATATCAGAAGGAAATAAGCCCAAAAGCAACAGGGAGTTTGGAAAGCTCAGCTCTTCCAGACTTCCTTGCTTTTATTGGAAGCAGGTGATCATAGGGCTTCCCTAGGCACTCATAGGATTCCCTAGGCACTCCTAGGTGTTCCTAGGATATCCTAGGTTTCCCTAGGTTTCCCTAGGCTTTCCCAAGCATCCCTAGGTTCCCCTAGGCCCCCTAGGATTTCCTAAAACACTCCTTTTAAACAATTAACCACCTCAATCAATAATCCTCAACAATTATGAAAAGAAAACTTACTACAGCAGTTTTTGGGCTGCTACTCTCAGCCACTCCCATGATGGCACAGTTTGGCGGATTCGGAGGCTTCGGCGGATTCGGACGTCAACAACAGCCACCACGTTCGCAGGAAGGCGCTTTCACCACTAAAACCTATCGCAACTATTTCCTCGAGATGGGGTATAAGCAGAAAGATATCGACAAGAAAGTGCAAGAAGCATTCGATAATGTATTCACCGGACCTCACAAGTGTTATTTCGAGGTTGGCGATTCGATGGCTTATATCTCGGATGTCAAGAATCACGATGTACGCACTGAAGGCATGTCGTATGGCATGATGATTGCCGTGCAGTGGGACCGCAAGGATATTTTCGACCGACTGTGGCGATGGTGTATGAAGTACATGCAGCATCACGACGGCGAACTCAACGGATACTTTGCTTGGAGTTGTCGCACCGATGGCACTCGCAACTCGCAGGGTCCGGCATCCGACGGCGAACTCTACTACGTCACTTCACTTATCTTTGCATCCAACCGATGGGGAAACGATGGCGAAATCAACTACCTGGCCGAGGCACGCAACATAATCGACCAGTCGATGATGAAGGCAGGCAAAAACTCAACTGCACCGCTCATCAATCTTGAACACAAGATTATAACATTCACACCCGACCCAGGTGGCTATCAGTATACCGACCCATCCTACAACATACCAGCCTTCTACGAGGTGTGGGCACGTTGGTTGGGCGATGGCCGTTCGCGTTTCTGGTTTGCCTGTGCCGACTCGGCACGCGCTTATCTGCATCGAGCCATCAATCCCGAAACAGGACTCAACCCTGACTACAGCAACTTCGACGGAACTCCGCGTGGTGGATTTGGTGGCAGTGCCGACTTCCGCTACGACTCATGGCGTGTACCTATGAACATAGCACTCGACTATGTGTGGTCGCGCGACGATAAGGAGTGGCAGCAACAATATGCCAACACTATCCAGAACTTCCTTTATAAAGAGGGTGT
>CAMVDC010000200.1 GCA_947166155.1 uncultured Prevotellaceae bacterium
AACGGAAACAAGTACGACGGCCTTTGGTATATTGATTATCAAGAGGGTCAAGGTACCATGTACTACCACAACGGTGACCGATACGTAGGCGAGTGGCATCAGGACATGCGCGAAGGTGAAGGTACATATACCTGGGCAAATGGTGCATTCTACCGCGGTTCGTGGAAAGCCGACCGAAAGGAAGGTAAGGGCCTGTTTGACTGGGCTGACGGCACTACATACTACGGCGATATGCGTGGCGATATGCGCGAGGGATATGGTTCCTACAACTACGCCAACGGTGATGTATATAAAGGTATGTGGAAACACGACATGATGGACGGTAAGGGTATTTATACCTTTAAGAATGGCGACAAATATGAAGGTGACTACGAAGCCGGTCACCGTCAGGGACAAGGCATTTTCACCCATGCAGATGGTGGCCGATATGTGGGAGCGTTCAAAAACGGACTTATGGATGGATTCGGTACCTACACCTGGGCTGACGGCTCGGTATATGAAGGATATTGGCATGAAGACCTGCAGCAAGGACGCGGCAAATATACCAACAAGGAAGGCGATGTATATGATGGCTTCTGGATGGCGGGCGAGATGCACGGCGACGGAGTGCTGAGAATGAAAGACGGCTCGAAGTTCAAGGGCACATTCGAAAAAGGGCAGCGCAGCGGTAAAGGTATTGAGGAAGATGCTGAAGGCAACCGATTTGAAGGTACATACGTCAACGACCTGCGCGATGGGGCATTTGTGGAGAAAGACAAAAACGGCAATGTGATACGCAAGGGCTACTATAAGCGAGGTGTTATCGAAACATTGCAATAAACTACATTCGCAAAATATCCCGATATATTTATACATGCTTTTTTATTATTAATCTAAATCCATTATTCCTATGATTATCGATTCACTCAAAAACTTCAGCAACTACGTGGCTCTCAATCCACGCTTTGCCATGGTGGCCGAATTTATCAACACACACGACCTCAATGCTCTAACGGAAGGTAAATATGCTATCGATGGTGACGACCTCTTCGTCAATGTGACCACAGCTAAGGGCAAAACTCCAGCTGAAGCACGACTCGAAACTCACGACCGGATGCTCGACATACAGATACCGCTCAGCACAACCGAGACGATGGGATATACACCCCGCACATTGCTCGCACCCGAGCCCTACAATGCCGACAATGATATCACATTCTACGATGCAAACAAACCACAACAGTATGTCGACGTGCATCCAGGCATGTTTGCCGTTTTCTTTACCACCGATGGCCATGCGCCATGCATCAGCAAAGAAGCCAATATAAAGAAAATCATATTCAAAGTGAAAGAATAAACACGAATACCAAAATGAAGAAACAGACTCCAAAGAATGAAACCATAGGTCTTGTGAAAAACGACTCGTGGCTGAAACCATTCGAACCGGCCATCACCGGACGCCACCAGCATGCACTCGACAAACTTGCAGAACTGACACGAGGCGGACGTGATTCACTATCCGACTTTGCTGACGGATATCTATACTTCGGTCTTCACCGTACCGAACAGGGCGGATGGGTACTGCGCGAGTGGGCACCAAATGCTACTGCTATATATCTCGTAGGCGATTTCAACTCATGGTCAGAAATGCCTCAGTATGCCTTCAAGGCCAAGAAGAACGGAGTTTGGGAAATCAAACTGCCCGAACGAGCCATGCATCACGGCGACCTTTTCAAACTGCGTATACACTGGAATGGTGGTGAGGGAGAACGCATACCTGCATGGGCAAACCGTGTTGTGCAAGACGAACGCACCAAGATATTCTCGGCACAAGTGTGGGCACCCGAGCCCTACAAGTGGAAGGTACGCAAGTTCCGTCCCAATACATCACCACTACTCATCTACGAGTGTCATATAGGCATGGCACAAGATGCCGAGAAAGTTGGTACATACACTGAATTCCGTGAAAATGTACTGCCACGCATCGTGGCCGACGGATATAACTGCATACAGATAATGGCAATTGCCGAACACCCATACTATGGTAGCTTTGGATATCATGTGAGCAACTTCTTCGCTCCATCGAGCCGATTTGGTACGCCCGAAGAGCTGAAAGCATTGGTCGATGCAGCACATGCAGCAGGTGTGGCAGTCATTATGGACATCGTACACTCGCATGCGGTAAAGAACGAACTCGAGGGACTTGGCAACTTTGCAGGCGATCCATGTCAGTATTTCATGCAAGGCGACCGTAGGGAGCACCCCGCATGGGACAGCCTTTGTTTTGATTACGGAAAGAACGAAGTGATACACTACCTGTTGAGCAACTGCAAGTATTGGCTCGAGGAATTCCACTTCGACGGCTACCGTTTCGACGGAGTGACAAGTATGCTCTATTACAGCCACGGACTGGGTGAGGCGTTCGGAGGTTATGGTGACTACTATAACGGTCACGAAGACGACAATGCAATATGCTACCTCACACTTGCCAACTTGCTCCTACACGAAGTGAACCCCAATGCTATCACCATTGCCGAAGAGGTCAGCGGTATGCCGGGACTTGCTGCTCCATTCAAGGATGGAGGTTATGGATTCGATTACCGTATGGCAATGAATATCCCCGACTATTGGATAAAGACCATAAAGGAACAGAAGGATGAGGACTGGAAACCATCGTCAATGTTCTGGGAAACAACCAATCGCCGTGCCGACGAAAAGACGATAAGCTATGCTGAAAGTCACGACCAGGCACTCGTGGGCGACAAGACTATCATATTCCGACTCATCGATGCCGACATGTATTGGCACTTCCGCAAAGGTGATGAGAACTTCACCGTGAGCCGAGGCATAGCGCTCCACAAGATGATACGGTTGCTCACCGCATCGACCATCAACGGCGGTTACCTCAACTTCATGGGTAATGAGTTCGGACATCCTGAATGGATCGACTTCCCACGCGAAGGCAACGGGTGGAGCTATAAGTATGCTCGGCGTCAGTGGAACCTCGTCGACAACCACGAACTCTGCTATCACTATCTTGGCGACTTCGATTCTGCAATGATACACCTCATCGGTGGTACACGCGGTTTCCAGCGCACGAAGGTGCAGGAAGTGTGGCACAACGATGGCGACCAGGTGCTGGCATTCACTCGTGGCGACTTGCTCTTTGTGTTCAACTTCAGCCCCGACCGTTCGTTCACCGATTATGGGTTCCTCGTGAAGGAAGGCTCATACCGGGTTGTGCTCAACACCGACTCGAGCGCATTTGGCGGTAACAACCTGACCGACGACACCATCGAGCACTTCACAATGAGCGACCAACTCTATGCACGTCAGCACAAAGGGTGGCTGCAACTCTACATACCTGCACGAACTGCCATGGTGCTGAAGATACAGAAATAGAATGCAATGAACTACAACAATCCCATACCATTAGTGCTGTCGAACATCATCCGCATATCGTGTGCGGTGTTGTTCGTCCTCTTCTCGTTTTTCTATTTGCTATGCATTCAGGGATACGTGTTAGAGTCGGCGCAATATGTCTTTTCGGGCGGTGCAACGAGCTACTCGTTGTGGTGGGGAGCCATTATTATCACTCTGGTGCTTATGTGCATCCAGTTTGTGGCTTCACGCTTTGCACGCCTGTCAGGCCATTGGTATGCACTCACCTATGCTCCATCGTTCTTCCTTCTTGCGATGGTCACAAGCCTGTATAAGCCCACGATATCCGATTTCAGCTTCAAAGGATGGTTGTGGGCTTTGCCTCTTTTTATCATTGTCTATATTGTGTTTATTTCAATGATGCGTCGCCGACTCAATGGCAGTATTGAGCAAGGCGACTATTCGGCAGGCCGATACTTGTGGACCAACTTCATTCTGCTGTTGCTTATGATGCTGGCATGCGGTTCAAACGCTCCTGCCAACGATGTATACATGTATGAACTGAAGGCAGAACATTATTTGCTCGACGATGACTATGAGGCAGCAAGCAGGGTGGGGGAACGCTCGTTGGAGACATCGCCTCGACTGAACGAACTACGCATGTATGCTCTTGCACGTCAGGGCTTGTTGGGTGAACGTCTGTTCGATTATCCTCAACCTTATGGCGAGCAGTCGCTCATACTGTTTGATGATACGGTGAGCCGTACAACC
>CAMVDC010000201.1 GCA_947166155.1 uncultured Prevotellaceae bacterium
CTGATGGTCGTTGACCCACGATCCTTCATACTTTTCGCCATCAGTGAATGTATATACACCCTCGCCTTGCCGCTTACCTTTCACATAATCTCCTTCGTAGGTATCGCCAGTCATGAACGTGGTTTTTCCCTTTCCGTTGGGTTTTCCACTTACGAGTTGTCCTACATATAGTCCGCCATCCTTTGGAAAAGTGTATCGACCCTCTGTCACTTTCTGTGCTGTGGCGGTGAGCCCAGACAGGGTCATGATACCTATAACAACAATTCTATGTAATGTCATAATAAATCAAATTATTAATATGACTACAAATTTAGGGATAAAAACTGGAATACACAAAGAGATTAAGACTATTTAATATATTTTTTCGTATCTTTGCAATGTTTTTAACGATTTTGCTTATGAAATCAGCTACAAGTGTAATAGTAATAGCATTGCTAATGATAGCAACCGAATGCATGGCATGGGGGCAGAAAGGACATGACACTACATGTGCTATAGCAGAGCGCCACCTCAGTCGCAGTGCCCGACGTCATGTCAAGCGTGTGCTCGACGGGCAGAGTTTGGTTTATTGGTCGAACTGGCTCGACAACGCAAGCCACCAGCCACAGTATGCCTACTCGCTGTCATGGCACTACAAGGACATAGATGCCAACGAGACGTATGACGAAGTTGCACCTGCCGCAAATGGTGATATTGTGACTGCACTTACGGCACAAATAGATAAACTTAAAAACGGGAACCTGAACCATGACGAGGAAGCGCTGGCTCTGAAAATGGTCATACATTTCGTAGGCGACCTCCATCAGCCGTTGCATCTGGGACATAAAGACGACCTGGGAGGCAATGAATTGAAGGTAAAGTTTTTTGGAAACGAGACCAACCTCCACACCGTGTGGGACACAGACCTTGTGGAAGCTGCTCATAAGTGGAGCTATACTGAATGGATGGAACAGATTGATCGCGCTGACAAGAAGGAGCAACGACGCATGGCAAGCGGCACTATCGACGACTGGGCGCGCGAAACCCACAATCTTGCAACTGAAGTATATGCAAAAACGCCTGCTGGCACCAACATCTCCTACGACTATGTGGCCGAAGCATCACCTATCATCGAGCAACAGTTGCTGAAAGCCGGTTTGCGATTGGCACGCATACTGAACGAAATATATTAGTGATGAATGTTGAGTGTTGATAGTTGAGTGATGAGTGTTGATAGTTGAGTGTTGATAGTTGAGTGTTGATAGTTGAGTGTTGATAGTTGAGTGTTGAATGATGAATGATGAATGATGAATGATGATTAAGCCATCCGGATGGGTCGCATCCGCTATTCATTATTCATTATTAATTATTCATTATTAATTATTCATTATTAATTATTCATTATTCATTATTAATTATAAATAGCATCTGTTTATAACTTCATTGATTGATATTCTGCATATTTTCCGACATCGGTGAGCTGGAGGTCGGGCATGAAGCACGCGTTGATTGCTTCGCTGTCACACACCGATAGGTAGAAATCGATGACTGAAAAACGTTGCGGCCACTCGTGCATCAGATTCACGATGCGGGGCGATACGACATGGATGCCTGAGAAAGCATAGCGCCGGCATGCACTGATGTCGATATCTGCCCCTTGCGGGCGCACCTCGCCAGTCGATATGTTGGTCCATGCACAAAGTCGATTGTCTTGATTGAAGAGCAGATAGCGTGATGTCTGTCGGTTGCTCACAACGAGTGTGGCGAGCGCTTGTGGCTGGCTTTGATGCAGTTCGTACACTTGTGCTAAATCGAGATTCGAGAGTATGTCGACATTATGAATCAGTACCGGCTGCGAATGGTCGGCAAACAAGGGCAGCGCTTGCTTGATGGCACCACCTGTGTCGAGCAGCTGAAGGCGTTCATCGCTGAAGGAGACAGGCAATCCGAAGTTGTGGTGAGCCTCCATGAAGTCGATGATTTGCTCGCCAAAATGGTGAATGTTTATCACGATGTGAGGGTCGTGACACTGAGTTTTTATCTTCTCAATCAGCAGTTGCAACAACGGTTTGCCTCCCACTGGCACCAGTGCTTTGGGCATCGTGTCGGTGAGTGGGCGCATGCGTGTTCCCAATCCTGCTGCAAGTATCAGTATGTTCATTGTGTGAAAAGACGAGTTACCGATTACATCCCCCCGGGGTGTGGAGGTATGACATTTTTTTTACACGTTTATTTACTTCATCACTTATTTACTCCATCACTTGTGTTATTCCTTGTTCGCGATGTGTGAGTATTACTTTTACTCCGAATTTCTCGTGGAGGTGTTGCGCCATGCGCTGTGCACAATATACGCTTCGGTGCTGACCTCCTGTGCATCCAAACGACACCATAAGGCTTGTGAAGTCGCGCTCTATGAAGCGCTGTGCATGGAAGTCGACAACGGGGTATATGTGTTCGAGGAAACTGAGTATCTCGCCATCCTTTTCGAGGAAGTCGATGACCGGCTTGTCGAGTCCTGTCATGTATTTGTATTCTATGTGGCGACCCGGGTTGTTCGTTCCTCGGCAGTCGAACACGTATCCGCCTCCGTTTCCGCTCTCGTCTTGCGGCACTCCGTTTTTGTAGGCGAAACTGAAGACTTTGACCACAAGGTTTGGCTTGGATGACGTTGTGGGATCGAATTTACGACGATGCTGATCGTCGATGAGCAGTTCTGCCACCTTTTTCAGGTAGGGATAGTCGTTGATGACTCCGTTTTTCACGAGCCACTCGAGGTTTTTGATGGCAGGCGGAATGCTTTCCACGAAGTGTTGCTTCTTTTCCCATAGGCCGCGGAATCCGTATGCCCCGAGTACTTGCATGGTGCGGAAAAGGACGAACAGGCGCAGGTGTCGCACAAATTCCTCACGGCTGATTGTGCGGTATTGCTTGAGTGAGTCGAGATATACGTCGATGAGTTCGTTTTTCAGTTCGTCGGGGTAATTGGCTGATGCCTGCCACAGGAATGATGCCACATCATAGTATATAGGTCCTCGTCGTCCGCCTTGAAAGTCGATATATCGAGGTCCGTCGGGGGTTATCATCACGTTTCTGGATTGGAAATCGCGATACATGAACGTGTTGATATTCTCGGCCAGTAGCTCTACGGTGAGTCGTTGGAAGTCCTCTTGCAGTTGTACTTCGTTGAACTCGATGCCTCGCAGTTTCACGAAGCAGTATTTGAAGTAGTTGAGGTCGAACATGATGCTCATGGCATCCATCGACGACACGGGGTAACACTGCTGAAACACATATCCGCTCGCACCCTTATACTGGAAGTGCGGCAGGTCGGTCATCACGCGTCTCAGCATTTCGCGTGCCTGCTGGTTGTATTGTCCTGCCTCGTCGCGGTTGGCTCGTATGTAGTCTTGCAGTGTGGTCGTTCCGAGGTTTTCCTGCAGATAGCATGTGTGGTCGTCGCTGATGGCATATACACGTGGCACGGGCAGATGTTTCTCGGCAAAGAGGCGTGCCAGCTTATAGAATGCCAGGTTTTCGTCGGGCGAACGGCTCACAACTCCATACAGGCTGCTTCCGTCGGCATCGGTCATGATGAAATACTTGCGACTGCTGCCTCCACCTCCAAACATGTGGTCTACACTCACTGGTGGATTGCCTTTCACTTGCTGATATAGCTGTATCAGTCTTTCCTTTTCCATATTGTCTTTACTTTTGAATGGATTACACATATATTAAATATAGATGCGAGCACAAGCAATGCCACACCTACGGCCACCGACATGGTGATGGGCGGAGTGTTGAAGTCGGGGAAGAACGAGTTGAAGAGTTCAAGATATTTTGCCCTGACTATGAATAGCAGTATGAATGCCACAATGAGCACCACCAGGTTGAGCCCTATGGTCAGCAGTTGGTATGGCATGGCTACTCGCTTGGGGCTGTAGCCTATAAGCAGCAGGTTTTCGAGCTTCGTGCTGTTTTTCTCTACGAGCAGGTAGACCGATAGCATGAGGATATAGAACGAGAGGATGCATATCACGGCTCCCACTGCCATCACAATGCCCACGATGATGCGCAGCAGATATGTGGTCTTGCTGGCATCGAGTTT
>CAMVDC010000202.1 GCA_947166155.1 uncultured Prevotellaceae bacterium
TGGTTTTCGCTGAGGAGGAACGACGAGGGGTTTTTATTGTTTTCTTTCTTGCCCCACGCGACATGATGCGCCGAGCATCTATTCTTGTAATTCTTGATTAAAGGTAAATCCCCTATTCTCTAATTCTCTAATTCTTGATAATAAATACCTACAGCGACACATAAATCGGGATAGGTCAACGCAAAAAAAGATGTGAACGGATGGTGGTTCCGTTCACATCTTTTTGTCGGAAAGTGCTGATGGCCGCATTAGTTTTGCGGTTCCTTTGCTTCTTTGTCGCTTCGCAACTTACTTGATGAGTTGTTTGCGGGTAGTGCCGTCGGTGTAACGCACGATGTATAGTCCTGCCTGGCGGTTGGTGAATGTACTGATGGGCAGTTGTGAGCCATCGGGGCTATACACGGCGCTGACCTGCGACTTGGGTCCTACGGGCTGACGGTCGGCTTCGATGCCGTTGATGCCTACGGGCACTGGGGTGTAGAGCATGATGTCGCGGAACTCTTCTACTTCCTCCTTGCTGATGCCTACACGGTTCACCCAATAGTTTTCGAACTTATCGCGCAGTGTGGCGCCTGCCAGTCCTTGAATCTTGGCTATGCGTTCCTGGATGGCCGACTTGTTGCGGTTGCCTGCGGGGGCTGCAAACGATGTGAACTCGTAGTCGTGGTACATGTCGTTGAGCGAGAATCCGAGCAGTCCCTCGATGAGGAAGGCGTAGAATCCGGTGCGGTCGGCTCCGAACACGCAGTGGAAGTGTACGCCGCGGCCTTCGCGAATGTGGCGGAGCATGAATCGGAACTCATCTTTGAGGCGTGCCATGGTTTCGGTGTTGAGCACGTGGTCGGCCGTATAGTCGTTGGCTCCTGCAAAATAGTATGTGTCGCCCTTCACGAATCCGTAACCCGACTTGTTGGTCTCACGGTCTTGGTCGTAGGAGTCGTTGTAGCGCAGGTCGAGTTCAGCTCCGATTCCGAGTGCCTTGAGCTGGGTGAGGTCGTCCTGCACGGGTGCATGGAATCCGTTGACTTCACCGCCGCGGTAGATGAGTGAGTAGCGGGTGACGCGTCCGTCTTGCACGGTGTAGCCTCCGAGGTCGCGCAAGTTGTATACGCTTGGTGCGTAGATCATGCGCACTTCACCCTCGACATCGAATTGGCCTTTCGACAGGACATCGCTGCCTGCAACTACTTGGTAGTAGTATGTGTTGCCCGGTATGAGGTTGGGGATGTAGCATATGTGTGAGTCACCAATGACGGTGGCAGTACGAGCGTCGCTGAGGTCGGCAGTGAGGCCATACTTCACCTCCTTGACTACTGCAGCATCGTTTTGCGGCACTGGTATTCCGACTGCATGTGGGAGGTCGCGACGTGCCGGTGATACGGCATTGTAGGTTGAAACGACTGATGCTGTCGACTGTGTATATTCCACTTGCTTGAACATACGTACCTGATAGTTTTCTGTGTTGGCAGTGAACTTCATGTCGTTGTAGTCCATTATCTCGATGTTGCTGAAGTATGCACCTCCCTTGAGCGACTTGGCGAGGTCTTTCGAGCGCCATGTGAAGCTGCGGTAGTATGGGTAGATGACTCCACCATCCCAGAGCAGCTGGCTCTCGTCTTCGCTTGCTGCCATGAGTGTGGTCACACCCACATCGATGTCGTTGGTGTCGTCGTTGAATTCCACGATTGATGCCACACCGGCTCGCAGGTGGTCGACGGGATATACGTAGGCGGTCTTGTTGGCATAATCGAGCGATGCAACCTCGTAGACATTCTTGAAGCAAGAACCGGGGATGTCGCATGGAGCGGCAAACGGATAGAGCGTACCTGCCTTGTAGGTAGCACTCGAATGGATTACGACAGGTGCCTTGGTGTCATCGGGCATGGTGTAGTTGGCCGACGAGGCGACGGTCACGGTGTCGTGCTTGCCGTAGTAGAGGCGGAAGTTGTCGAGGATGGTCCAGTTGTCGGGCAACGTAGTAGCTGCGAGATTGGCTCCGATCGTAATGTCGCCATCTTCGCTGATTCGATTGTTGTCCAGTAGCCACCAAGGGTGAGGGCTTCGTTCACCTTGCTGAGCATGAGTGGGAATCCGCGTCCGTCGACAAGTGCTCCGACATCCTCGGTGCGCGACACACATGCTGATGCCAGTTTGTTGCGTGCATCATCGAAGATTGACTTCACAGCCGTGGTCTCATCGCCTATGAAGAGGTCGAGTTTACCTATCTCCTTGCCATGTTCGCGGTCGTAGAGTGCCTGCTTCCATGCTTGTGCCTGATAGAATCCTTGCACCTTCAGGGTGTATGTACCAGCCGGCATGCCATGGAGCACCTGCGAGATGCGGTCGCCGCCTGTGATATTGGTGCCCTGCACCACTCCGATACTGTTCCATGCCAGCTGACCTCCCTCGATGTCCCATCCCTGAGCACCAGAATCGAATGTCGGGTTGACGATGAGGGGAGTGAGGTCGAACTGACCAGTGGCAGTCTTGCCAGTCTCGAGAACGGTCTTGAGAGCAGCAAGAACGGATGCCTGCAGTTCCTCGACCTGCTTGTCTGTAGCAGTCTTCTCGTTCAGAGTTTGTAGGGCAGCATCGGCAACTGCATCGAATGCAGCATGCTCGTCGGCCTGTGCTGCAATCTTCTTGTAGCCTTCGACTACTGCTATTGCGTCGTTGTATATCTGCTCGGGGTCGCCTGGCTCTTCGAGGGTGTAGTAGAGACGGAAGTTGTCGAATCCAGCATAGGTTTCTTGATTATTCGACCCTGTTGCCGCATCGTTGCGTATGCCGATAGTGAGTTTACCATCTTCGCCTACTGTGCAGAAGAGCTCATTGTCGTACAGACCACGCGAGAATGCATCGGAAACTGCACCCGAGTTGTTTGGCAGATAGATTGTACCGCCGTTGTAGGAATAATTCTTCCAAGAACCGCTACCTTCTTCTGTGAGCCATTCGTCGGTGAGTTGCTTCACATATACCTTGGCATCGTTTGCAAAGATGTAGCAGAAGTTCTCTTGAGCCTGTCCTGCAGTAGCAGCTGCCCACGAGTTATCTACCGTATTAGCACGCGAGAATGCCTGCACCTTCAGTATGTAGTTGCCAGGAATGAGGCCTTCGATGGTCTGGTGTATGTCGAATACACACTTGAAGCCGGTATATACAGGGTTGCTTGTATCTTTGGCCTTCACTCCATAGTTGCCGCCGCTGACAGGTGTAGATGTGGCGTCCCAGCCATTGAGGTCGTCGTTGAGTTGTGGGTTCACAATCTTGGCTGTCTGATCAACCGGGCCGAGATATGCGAGGCGGAAGTTGTCGAAACCGGTGTAGGTCTCATATCCTGCGCCGCCAGTGCTGCTGTATGCAGCTTCGTTGCGCACACCTATCTTTGCCTTGCCATCTTCGCCCACGATGAATTTCAACTCGTTGTCGTACATACCGCGCGAGAATGCATCGGCAAATGCGGTCGAGTTGTCGGGCAGATAGATTGTCTTGCCGCCTACAGAGTGGTTCGTCCAGTTGCCCGAACCAGCTGCATCGAGCCACTGACTGGTGAGCGCCACGGGGTGCATCTCGCGGTCGTTAGCATAGATGAAGCAGTAGCTCTCCTGCTCGTCAACCGGTATGGTCACAGAGTTGGCATTGCTTGCAGGACGCGAGAATGCTTGTACCTTCAGTGCATACACGCCAGGCTCAAGACCTTCGATGACCTGATATACATCGTACGTACAGTTGAAACAAGTGTAAACGGGGTTGCCCGTCGATGCTGCCTTCACTCCCTTGCTACCGCCCGAACCCTCGGTGATGGTCCAACCGGTGGTTCCATCGTTGAGGTTAGGATTGACGATGAGCGCTGTCTTGTCCGACTGGTTTGCAAGGTCGGCACGCACGGCAGCAGCCAATGCATCCTCGATGGCTGCAACCTCGGCAGCTCCGTCGCCTGCGATGGTACCATCATCATAGGCTTTCTGAATCGTTGCTACTGCCTCAGTATATGCAGCACGCGATTCGTCGCTCAGTTCGGTTTCTGC
>CAMVDC010000203.1 GCA_947166155.1 uncultured Prevotellaceae bacterium
TTGTTTCACCATGATTCTTGAACTTTGGGTGTCAACCTTATTTAAAATAAGACACAGATACCGCCTTCGCCGCCCGAAAAGGCAAAAAACGACGCCTCAACACCTTTTTTTATATATATAAGGGCGTGAAAAGCGCTCGATTGCTTGCAGGAAAGACGAAAATGATGTATATTTGCAATCGCAAGTACTTAAGAACTCACGAACTCGAAAACTTAAAAACTCAAACCCCATGAGCAGAGCAAAACTCAACAAACGGCAGCTGCGCGAACGCGTGGTGAGCTTCCTCGAAAACCGACAGCATGAGACTTTCTCGCTGAAACAGATGTTCAGCGCTATGCGACTCACCACACACCCGCTGAAGGTGATGTGTGTGGATGTGCTCAACGAACTGCTCGACGACGGGACCATCTATCGCAACTACGACGG
The DNA here is from genome assembly GCA_947166155.1 of uncultured Prevotellaceae bacterium. Taxonomy (GTDB): domain Bacteria; phylum Bacteroidota; class Bacteroidia; order Bacteroidales; family Bacteroidaceae; genus Colivivens. Next base: position 427 of record CAMVDC010000203.1, read on the forward strand.
CGAACTGGGATGGAACGGCACCGCAAGCCAGGTGGTGGAGGGCGTGATGCACCGCACTGCCACCGGACGCAACTATGTAGAGGCCCCCGACGGACAGAACATAAGCATTCACGACGAGGACTCGATGCATGCCCTCAACGGCGACACGGTGAAGGTGGCACTCTATGCGCGGGGTAAGCGACAGAGCAAACTCGTAGGCGAGGTCATCGAGATAGTGAAACGCAGCGCAAAGCCAGTGGTGGGACAACTCAACGTGAGCCACGGAACCGCCATGCTCGTGCGCCCCGACGGACTGCTGCCATGCGATGTGCTCATACCATCGGGCAAACTCAAGGGAGGCAAAGACGGCGACAAAGCACTGGTGGAAATCGTAGACTGGCCCGACGAGGCACGCAACCCAATAGGCCGGGTGAAGGAGATATTCGGCCGGGTGGGCGAGAACGAAACCGAGATGCACGCCATACTGGCCGAATATGGCCTGCCATACACATATCCCAAGGAAGTGGAACGGGCAGCCGACGAGATAAGCGACCGCATTACAGCAGCCGACATGGAAGGGCGCGAGGACTTCCGCCAAGTGACCACATTCACCATCGACCCACACGACGCCAAGGACTTCGACGATGCGCTCTCGATACGCTCGCTGCCAAAGGGACGCTACGAAGTGGGAGTACACATTGCCGACGTGTCGCACTACGTGACCGAAGGCTCAATCATCGACAAGGAAGCACAGAAGCGAGGCACGTCAATCTACCTCGTCGACCGCACACTGCCCATGCTGCCCGAACGACTTTGCAACTACATCTGCTCGCTCCGGCCCGATGAGGACAAACTCACCTTCTCTGTAATCTTCGAGATGGACGAGGAAGGAAAAGTATATGCATCGCGCATCGTGCACACCATCATACGCTCCGACCGCCGGTTTGCCTACGAAGAAGTGCAGGCAATACTGGAGCAAAACGGCGAAGCTGACGACATAGAGGGCCACATACCAGTGGCGGCAAACAAGCGCACGGGCGAATATGCCGACGAGCTCATCACCCTCAACCGCATGGCACACCAACTGCGCAAAAACCGCATGCACACCGGCGCCATCGATTTCGACCGCGAGGAGATGCGATTCGAAATCGACGAAAAAGGCCATCCAACCGAAGTCTACTTCAAAGTTGCAAAGGATGCCAACAAACTGGTCGAGGAGTTTATGCTGCTCGCCAACCGCACCGTGGCCGAAAGCGTAGGTAAAGTGAAGAAGGGACAACGGCCAAAAACACTGCCCTACCGAGTTCACGACCTGCCCGACCCCAACCGCCTCGACAACCTCGCACAGTTTGTGTCGAGATTCAAGTACCACATCGTGACCCAAGGCTCGAAGACCGAAGTGGCAAAGAGCATCAACAAACTGCTCAACGACGTGCGTGGCGACAAGATTCAGAACCTTGTCGAGACAGTATCGCTGCGCGCCATGATGAAAGCAAAATACTCTACACACAACATAGGCCACTATGGTCTTGCATTCGACTACTACACTCACTTCACCTCGCCCATACGCCGATACCCCGACCTTATGGTACACCGGCTGCTCACACGCTATGCACAAGGAGGCGCAAGCGCCAGCCAGAAGAAGTATGAAGGCCTGTGCGAACACTCGTCGGCAATGGAGCAACTGGCCACCGCAGCCGAGCGAGCATCAATAAAATACAAGATGGTGGAGTTCATGAGCGACAAGATAGGACAGGAATTCGACGCACGAATCAGCGGAGTGACCGAGGCAGGCGTGTATGCCGAGATAGTCGACAACCACTGCGAGGGCTTCATCGGAGTGAGATTCCTTGGCAACGAGGCATTCGATTTCGACGAGAAAAACTACTGCCTCATCGGCCGAAAGTCGCACTACCGATACTCAATCGGCGACGACATACGCATCAAGGTGGCACGCGCCAACCTATTCCGCAAGACACTCGACTTCGACTTTGTAAAGAAATATCATTAACCAAAACTATGAAACAAATACTAATCACCATCCTGACCCTCATGGCAGGAGCGCTGCTGACCAATGTGAAGGCAGCCGACAAAGTAACAATCACTGTGTCGAACCCAATAGCACACTCGCGAAGCGGCGAGATGGTGGAGGCCGACCTCAGCGTAATAAAGAAAAAACTGGGCGACGCGCAGAGCATCATCATCACCGATGCCGACGGGCGCGAAGTGCCAAGCCAGGTCACCTACGACGGCAAAATCATCTTCCAAGTGGCTGTGGCAGCTAAAGGCAAATCAATCTATTACGCCAAGCCAGGCACCCCGGCAAAGTATGAGACACGAGTCTTCGGCCGCCAGTTCCCCGAACGCGTGGACGACATGGCATGGGAAAACGACCGCGTGGCATTCCGATGTTACGGCCCTGCACTCCAGGCAAGCGGCGAGCGTGCATGGGGATACGACGTATGGAACAAACGCACCAGCCAACTCGTGGTGGAAGCACGATACGCAAGCGAGCTCGACCCCGAACTGCAAAAGGCTATCAGCAAACTCCGCCAAATGGGGCACGGCGATGTGGCCGACGATGTGTACAACGCAATTTCATACCACGTTGATCACGGCAACGGAATGGATTGCTACAAAGTGGGTCCGACACTGGGATGCGGAACCAACGCCCTGCTCACCGACGGCAACATAAACTACCCACGCTGCTATAAGACCTTCGAGATACTCGACCGCGGACCACTCCGTTTCACCGTCAAACTCAACTACGGCACCGAGAACGTGGGCGGACAAAACGTGGTGGAACACCGAATCATAAGCCTCGATGCAGGCTCACACATGAACCGCGCAACCGTGTGGTACGACGGACTTACAGCCACAACACCGATGGCGGTGGGCATCATAATCCACAACGAGAACCCCAACGCCTACATCATGCAACCCGCAGCTGGATACATGGGATATGAAGACCTCGGCGATCCAAACCAATACAAAGAAAAGTATCGCGCAACACAAAACAAGGATTTCGGCCGCATATTCGTAGGAACCGTATTCCCAGGCGAGCCTACCGACATGAAATATCAGGCCGAACAAGGACTTCCGGGCGCAACCGGACACATCCTGGCCACCACACAACTCGCGCCGCAAACCCGCTACACATACTACTTCGGCAGCGGATGGAGCCGCAATGCAGAGACCAACCTCCAGTCGCTCACCGACTGGGAAGCCTACCTCAGCCGCTTCGCACAGCAAGCAAAAGCTCCATTGAAGGTAAAACTGAAATAAATATCTGCAAACATATACTGCTGTGTCAATTCACACATCAATGTGCAAATTCAAATATGGCACAATGTAAATTCATACATAGCACAATGTAAATCCATACATAGCACAATGTAAATCCATACATAGCACAATGTAAATTCATACATAGCACAGAGTGAATTCACACATGTCACTATGTCAATACAAACAAAGGAGTGCAAAACATTGCGGTTTTGCACTCCTTTATGCTTACATAACATCTAAAACTGCTTTATAATGCTATTGCTTAATATTGCTGTCCGGTAAAAGTTTTTTAGCAATAAAAAAAATTAGGCTGAAATCCT
>CAMVDC010000204.1 GCA_947166155.1 uncultured Prevotellaceae bacterium
GGCCACGTCGTCGATGCGTGCTGCAATGCAGCCGAACTGCCGGTAGCGTTCGGTGGGGTAGCCTATCAGGGAGTCGAGGGTGTTGACCATCTTGTATGCCATCATGCCTGGCACACCGAGCACGGCAAGCCAGAAGAGTGGGGCGATGACTCCGTCGCTGAGGTTCTCGGCCAGGGTCTCGAGGGCTGCGGTGCGGATTTCCTGTGCCGTGAGCTGGCTTGTGTCGCGTCCTACGATGCGGGCCACTTGCTTGCGCCCTTCGTCGAGAGAGCGATCGACGGCACGGAACACATCACGCACTTCGCGCACAAGGGTGGTGCCTGCCAGGCAGTAGAAGATGAGGATGGCGGAAAGGATGGTGGTGAGGATAGTGGAGAAGCCCCCTCCATGCTCCCCAAAGGGGGAGAGATACCATGCGGATGTGTTTCCGAATGCAAAGGAAACGGATTCGCACGCGTAAATCAGAACGTATGTTGCTGCAAAGACCAGGGTAATGAGTGTGATAGCCATTATCCCACCTTTCAGTTTGCGGTGATGGCCTCGGTTGAGTCGTTTTTCGCCAAACGATATCATCTTGCCAAACCATACGACGGGGTGGGGCAACCATGCGGTGTCGCCGAGCAGGAGGTCGAGTGTCCAACCTGCGAGTAATGCCAATATGTGGGGTAGTGCTATCATCGTTGCAGAATGAGTTGCCTTTGCTGAATGAGTTGTCTTTGTTTGATGTATTATCTTTGCTGGATGAATTGACTGATGGCATCTACCAGCGCATCGTTCTCTGCCGGCGTTTGTGTGGCGATGCGGAAGTGATGTGGTGTGAGGCCGCGGAAGTTGGAGGCATCGCGGATGAGGATGCCGTGCTTCGTGGCCAGGTGGGTTTTGAGTTCGGCTGCCGTGGCTCCTTGTATGGTGCAGAGGAAGAAGGTGGTCTGTGTGGGCAGGGCCGTGATTCCTTCTATTGTGTTGAGCCGGTTGCGCAGTCTTTGGGTCTCGTCGGTGTAGGACTGGATGTCGGCAATGAGCTTTTCGCTGCCAGCTACGAGCCATTTGCCAGCTTCGATGGCCAGCGAGTTGACGGCCCAGGGGCGCCCGTGCTGACGCAGATGTTGGATGATGGACGATGAGCCGGTGATGTATCCCAGTCGCAAACCTGGTATGGCATACTGCTTGGTCATGGAATGAATCTGAACGATGTTGGCGTGACGTAGCATCTCGTCGGGTTGAGGCAGGTGTAAGAGGGTGTAGTCTTCGTACGACTGGTCAACCACCATCAGTTCGAATTGCTGCGAGAGATTGAGTAGGCTGTCCTCGGTCACTACTTGTCCTGTGGGGTTGTTGGGGTTGCAGAGCCAGCAAAGGGCTGCACCGGCCTCTTTCTCCTCGTAGCCGAACATGCGACAGGCGTCGTCGTACTCGGAGAACGTGGGGTGGACGACATGATATGTCTTCAGCCGGCGCATGGCTTGCGCAATGAGGTAGATGGCATCGGTGGCACCGCTTGTCACCATCACTTCTTCGGCTTCGATTCCATATTTACGGGCAATCATCGCCTCCAGCGAGCGTGGCGATGGCTCGGGATAGGAACGTATGCAGTCGATGTTGCGGCACAGATGTTGCTCCAGTGCCGTGAGGTCGGCATGTGGATATATGTTTGAGCTGAAGTTTATTTGTATGTCTTTATACAGATATGTGTCGTCACCGTGTCCTGAGAGCATTGTCCTGAAGTATTTTGTATAGTTGTTTCATGTCGAGATGCCGGCGCACGTGGTCGGCCAGCAGGTCGTATTGCTGTTGCTTGAATGCGTTGTAGTCGAATGGTTCGTCGGCTTCTTCCAGTTTGTCGGCAAACGGTTGCAGCAGCATGTCAACAAACTCGCTGTTGTCGAGTATTCCGTGCATGTATGTACCCATGCAGTGTGGGCCGGTCTTGCAACCGTCGCAGCGTCCGTCGGCCGTATAAACCAGTGGTTCGCCGCCATGCAGGGTGGTTGTGCCCATGTGTATCTCGTAGCCGCTGAGGGTTGGAGTGTCGTCTTTCCCGAGTGCGAACAGTGTCTGCCGTGTGGCTTTCTCGTTGGTCAGCGAGGTGGATGTCGGGAGCAAGGCAAGTCCTGGCATACGCTCTATCTCGCCCTCCACGTGCAGTGGGTCGGCCACTTCCTGTCCCATCATCTGGTAGCCGCCGCATATTCCCAGTATGGTCCGTCCGTCGCGCTGGGCGCGTATGATTGCCTCGGCACATCCGTTGCGTCGCAGTTCGTAGAGGTCGTCGATGGTCGATTTCGATCCTGGCAGTATGATGATGTCGCTGCGCAGGATGTCGGCAGGGTTGTTGGTATAGAAGAGGTGTAGGCGTGGGTCGCGTTCGAGCGCGTCGAAGTCGGTGTAGTTCGACAGGTGTCGCAGCAGCACTACTGCCACATTTACTCGCCCGCGCTCCATCTGCATCGACTTCTCGCGCAGTGCCACGCTGTCTTCTTCCTCTATATGTATATTATTATAATAAGGTATGACGCCCAACACCGGCACATGACAGATGTCTTCGAGCATCTTGCGCCCCGAGTCGAATAGGCGCAGGTCGCCACGGAACTTGTTGATGATGATGCCTCGTATGCGTCGGCGGTCGTCCTCGTCTTGCAGCATGATGCTGCCATAGACCGATGCGAACACTCCGCCTCGGTCGATGTCGCCCACAAGCAGCACGTCGGCATCGGCATGTCGGGCCATGGGCATGTTGACCAGGTCGCTGTCTTTGAGGTTGAGTTCGCTTATGCTGCCGGCTCCTTCCATCACGATGGGGTTGTAGCGCGATGCCAGTCGGTCGAATGCCTGGCACACCTCGTGCCGCAGCTGCTCGCGTCCTTCGTGGCGGAAGTAGTCGTAGGCTCCCATCGTGCCGATAGGTCGTCCGCCCAGCACCACCTGGCTGGTGTGGTCGCTCTGTGGTTTGAGCAGCAGGGGGTTCATGTCGGTATGGCATGGCAGTCCTGCCGCTTCGGCTTGCACTGCTTGTGCGCGTCCGATTTCAAGGCCGTCGGGTGTGGCGAATGAGTTGAGTGCCATGTTTTGTGCCTTGAAGGGCGCTGGCCTGTAGCCGTCTTGCAGCAATATGCGGCAGAGGGCAGTAGCGAGAATGCTCTTGCCTACATCACTGCCTGTACCGGCTAACATCAGGTTGTGTAAACACCGAGTCATTTAAGAATTTACTATTTGACGATTTACGATTTACTATTTATTTACGATTTACTATTTATTTACGATTTAGTAATTTAGCTATTTCCTTCCGGCGTGTGCCTCTTACTCCCTTTTGGGGAGCAGGGTGTTGGGGCTTGAGATTATTCGTTTGCTCTTACGAAAAGAAAGTCGGATAGGCGGTTCATGAAAACCATAATCTCGCTTGCCACGTGGTGCTGGCGGCTGAGTGTCCAGAGGCGTCGTTCCACGGTTCGTGCCTTGGTGCGGGCTATGTGCAGCCATCCGCGTGGTCCGCCTCCTTGCGGCACTACGAATGCTTGAGGCTTGGCCGCGGCTGCTATGCGCTCTTCCATGCGTTGTGTCAGTTCTACGACATGCAGTGTGCGTGGGTTCTGCTGTCCGTCGGGGGTGGCTATGTGGCTCATGATGGTCATGAGTTCGCGCTGTATGTCGGCGGTCAGTGGGTCTGGGTCGGTCATGCCGAGTGTGGCATTGAGTTCGTCGATGAGGCCGTTGACCTCGATGCGCAGGTCGTCTTTCTCGACACGTATTCCGCCACGAAGGCTCGTGGCTCCTGTGTCGCCGGTCTTTGTGGTTATTTGGTTCATTTATTGGTAATAATGTCACCCCGTTGGGGTTATTGCTTGTTTTGGTTACATGTTAGACAGGGTTTGCACCCTGCCCTTTGTAATATCACCCCTTTGGGGTTATTGTCTGTTTTGGTTACATGTTAGACAGGGTTTACACCCTGCCCTTTGTAATATCACCCC
>CAMVDC010000205.1 GCA_947166155.1 uncultured Prevotellaceae bacterium
TCTCCCCTTCGGGGAGATAAGAGAGGGGTTTCCCTATTATTCCGATAGGGGGCTACTTATTTCTCTTCACCACTTGCTCCACATAGTCGATGAGTGCGTCCTTGGTGGGGCTGTCGGGCATGTGTGAGAGCAGTTGGCATGCCTCGGAGGCATATCGGTTCATCACTTGCGTTGCATAGTCGATACCGCCTGCCTGGCGTGTGGTGGCTATTGCAGCGGCAATCTGGTCGGTGGTAGCAGTGCCGCTGTGTATTGCATCGACGATGGGTTTCAACTCGTCGGGCTCTTGCTGCAGGGCATAGATGACTGGCAGTGTGAGTTTTCCTTCAGCCAGGTCGGTGGCGGTGGGTTTCCCGATATCGAGGTCGGAGTAGTCGAGCAGGTCGTCCTTGATTTGGAAGCATAGGCCCACGAGTTGTCCGAATCGGGTCATGAGCCGTATGTTGTCCTCGTCGGCTCCTGCCACTACGGCTCCCGATGTGGCACATGCAGAAAAGAGTGCTGCGGTCTTGCACGAAATGATTTCGGTGTATGTCTCTTCGTCGATTGATGCCGCGTGTGTGCCTTGCATCTGCAGCAGTTCACCGTTTGCCAACTTGCCTGCAGCTGTGCTCATGATGTCGATGAGTCGCGGGTTGCGGGTTGCAGCTATGTGTCGCAGTGTGATTGAGAGTAGGTAGTCGCCCACCAATACAGCCACTTTGTTGCCCTCGCTGTGGTTTATCGAGTCGTGTCCGCGTCGTTGTTCGCTTTCATCGACCACATCGTCGTGCACGAGGCTTGCCGTGTGGAACATCTCGTAGGCCACGGCGGCATGCATGGCTTCGGGCGTGACGGGTGCGAACAGTTGCGATGAGAGTAGTGTGAGTATAGGTCGCATCATCTTGCCCGACCTCGTTTTTATTGTTTGCAACACCATGTTGAGCAGCGGGTTGGAGTGGTTGAGGTCGGTGGCGAGCATTTGTGAGCACACCTCGAGTTCGTGCTGTATGGGAGCGGTATAGTTCATATTGTTGTTGTGGGTCGTGGTTATCAGTTTTTGAAACTGTGTATTGGTGCCGGAATGCGTCCGCTGCGGTCGACGAATCGCTGGCAGTCGAAGGTGTTGACGGGCATGATGGGTGCGTAGCCCAGCAGTCCTCCAAACTCCACACGGTCGCCTACCCCTTTGCCTTCAACGGGTATGATGCGCACTGCGGTGGTCTTCTGGTTCACCATTCCGATGGCTGCCTCGTCGGCAATGATGCCTGCTATGGTTGTAGCGGGTGTGGTGCCCGGTATGGCTATCATGTCGAGGCCCACAGAGCACACGCATGTCATGGCTTCGAGTTTCTCGATGGTGAGTGCTCCTGCCTCGACGGCTGCTATCATGCCCTGGTCTTCGCTCACGGGTATGAAGGCTCCTGAGAGTCCACCCACGTAGCTGCTGGCCATCACTCCGCCTTTCTTCACCTGGTCGTTGAGCAGTGCGAGGGCAGCGGTAGTTCCGGGTGCACCTGCCTGCTCCACCCCGATGCAGTGCAGGATGTCGGCCACCGAGTCGCCGATAGCGGGTGTAGGTGCAAGCGAGAGGTCGATGATGCCGAACGGCACTCCCAGTCGGTGGCTGGCCTCTTGTGCCACGAGCTGACCCACGCGGGTTATCTTGAATGCAGTCTTCTTGATGGTTTCGCACAGTTGTTCGAAGTTGGCGTTGGGTATTTGCTCTAGTGCATATTTCACCACCCCCGGTCCGCTCACCCCTACGTTGATGATGGTGTCGGCTTCGCTCACTCCGTGGAATGCTCCGGCCATGAAGGGGTTGTCGTCGGGCGCGTTGCAAAGCACCACCAGCTTGGCACACCCTATCGAGTCGGCCTCGCGGGTGAGGTATGCCGTCTGTTTTATGATGTCGCCCATGAGACGTACGGCATCCATGTTGATACCCGTCTTGGTCGACCCCACGTTCACACTGCTGCATATACGCTGTGTCTGAGCCATGGCTTGGGGTATGGAGCGTATGAGCAGTTCGTCGCTGCGGCTCATGCCCTTCGACACTATGGCGCTGTAGCCGCCTATGAAGTTGACCCCTATCTGGTGAGCCACGTCGTCGAGTGTAAGTGCAATGCGCACATAGTCGTCGGGGGTGTTGCAACAATGTGCCCCCACGAGGCTTATGGGCGTGATTGATATACGCTTGTTGACGATGGGGATGGCAAATTCGCGCGAAATCTCGTCGCCCACGCTCACCAGTCGCGAGGCATATCGTGTGATTTTCCTGCGAATAGCGTCGCATGTAGCATCGAGGCTCTCGCAAGCGCAGTCGAGCAGGCTGATGCCCATCGTGATGGTTCGCACGTCGAGATTTTCGTGCTCAATCATCTTGTTAGTCTCAAAGACCTCTGAAATATTTATCATATACGGTGCATCTTGTCGAATATATCCTCTAACTGACACTTCACCTGCACGCCGATCTGCTCGCCCAGCAGGCGGAGCTCGTCCGACACGGCACCGAAGTCCTTGGTACACTGACTCATATCGACTATCATCATCATGTTGAAGTAGCCCTGAACTATGGTCTGACTGATGTCGAGAATGTTGATGTGGCTATCAGCCAGGTGGGTGCATACGCGGGCAATGATGCCCACCGTGTCGCGACCCACTACTGTGATAATTGCTTTGGTCATATTTTACTCCCTTTTTAATTTCTTCTCATTGCCAATTTGCCCCGTGGGCATACATTCGGCTGCAAAGGTAGTCAAAATTCTTCATAATTCATAGCCCCAACCCACATTTTCCGCATGCCACTCTGCAATTCGCATGCAAGAGTGCCGATTTGGCTGCTCGAGAACGCGAGCTTGCAGCCCCGAGAGTGCGCACTCGCAGGCCCGAGAGTGCGCACTCACAGGCCCGAGAGTGCGCACTCACAGGCCCGAAAGTGCGCGCTCATTTTCGACCCCCTCCACAGGTACTTGTGAGGGGGTGTGAGCTCGCATCAGCCGCCGCAACTTTCGGGGGTATGAACCGACGCATCGAATCGCCCCCCCTTTATTTACTTAATATCTGTCTTATTTACATAATATATGTATGGAGAAAAGAGCGGTGCGGAATGAAAAAGCAAGGGGTAAACCATAGGTTTTTGTGCCGCAACAGGCAAATAATGTGTCGACCCACATGGGGGATAATGATTTATTTCGTAAATTTGCATCGTAATAAAAAAAACTCAAAACGAAAAGATACAACATGGACAACATCTCATCACTCGAAACGAGCTTCGCAGCAAAACTGCTGGAAGTGAAAGCCATAAAGTTGCAACCTAACGACCCATTCACATGGGCATCGGGTTGGAAATCACCATTCTACTGCGACAACCGCAAGACTCTGTCCTACCCCGCACTGCGCAGTTTCGTGAAGACCGAACTCACTCGCCTCGTCATGGAAGAATTTCCCGAGGCAACAGCAGTGGCAGGCGTGGCAACAGGAGCCATAGCACAGGGAGCACTGGTGGCCGACCTGCTGGGCATGCCGTTCGCCTACGTGCGCTCTAAACCCAAGGACCACGGAATGGGCAACCTCATCGAAGGCACCCTGCCCGAAGGCTCGAAAGTGGTGGTGGTTGAAGACCTCATATCCACCGGCGGCAGCAGCTTGAAAGCCGTAGAGGCACTGCGACAGGCAGGACTGGAAGTGGTGGGCATGGTGGCGAGCTACACCTACGGATTCCCCGTGGCAGAACAGGCATTCAAGGATGCAAACGTACGACTCGTCACCCTCACCAACTACGAAGCCGTGCTACAGGTGGCACTGCAGACGGGCTACATCTCGGCCGACCAGATACCGACTCTCAACGAGTGGCGCAGCAATCCGGCAGAGTGGAAGGGGAAGTAGAAGGGAAACCCCTCTCTTATCTCCCCGAAGGGGAGAGGATACCATCCGGATGGAT
>CAMVDC010000206.1 GCA_947166155.1 uncultured Prevotellaceae bacterium
TGACAGTGGAATAGAGCAACTCAGGCTGCGAGGTGGCAATGCCGACGGTGAGGTGGTACTTGTGTTCGAGTTCTTCGAGCACACCGATGCGACCGGCAAAATCGTTGAAACGCACCGAGGGGGTGCCGAGCATGGCGGCCTCGACGGCCATGCTCTGACTGTCGCCGATATAGATTTTTGCGAAAGCCATGATGTGGTGTATGTCAAGAGGGTTGATCTGGAGCCGATGCGCTTCAAGCTCGTCAGGCAACGGGCGCTCCGAGGTGATATAGACCACGCCGTGCGGCGAGAGCATGTCGACCAGATGGCGCGCTATTGCATCGGTGATGCCATGGGCATTGGCGCTTACATCGTGATAGGCATTGAGTTGTGCGAACCGCAGCAGGAAATAGGGCCGGTCGTGCGGGAAGTAGCGGTCGACCACAGAGGGGTCGGGGGTGAAACGAAGCGGATGCAAATATGCAAGTTTGTGGAAACCCTCATAGTGTGTTGTCTTGCCTTCGAGAGGGCCATTGTTGCACGATACCGGCGAAAGGTACTGGTCTGCAAAGGGTTTGACTGCTTTTATAAACTGAGGAACGATTGCTGCATCGTCTTCAGCCATCACCACCGAGCGTCGCCGCAGCAGCCACGCCACCTGTGCCACTTCGGGAGTGGAGCCGACCAACACATCAACCTTGTGTGAAAGAGAGAAGCAAAACACCCTCCACAGTCTGAGCATCAGCGTGAAAGGCGACTTCTTGCCAGAAGGGAGAATATTGACATACGGCATGCCGGACTCTTTCAGCAGCTCTTCGAGTATGTCCTTCTTTCGGATGAGGACATACGTCTGATGACCATCGCGCTGCAGGTCGGCGATAGTGTTCTTGTACAGGTGGAAATGGGCGGGATGCCCCAATTGGAAAAGGACTCTCATAGCTGTTTGATAACCTTGGCCGGAACACCGGCCACCAAAGTGCGAGGCGGTACATCGCGGGTGACTACCGCGCCGGTGGCGATGACAGCCTCGTCGCCGATGGTGACACCGTAGATGATTGTTACGTTGGGCATTATCCACACCCGACTGCCGATATTGACGGGTTTGACGGTGAGTGGATATACTTCTTTGAGAGGTGTCCGGGTTGGTATGCACCCATGCGCTGTGATGGTACAACGGTCGCCGATGGCGGTGTCGTCGCCGATGACAATTTGCTCTGGGAAGGCGCGGTCGAAGAGGCAGTCGTGGCCTATGTATACTCTCTTCCCGACATGCACTCCGCTCCAGCGGTACATTTTGGCCCGCCAACCCTTGAAGGGGATGAAGAACATAAGACGCGACAGCGAGAAGCGCCATAGCTGGATGAAGGTGTACTTTGCACGGCCTCCAAGACTGTCGAGGCCATGATATTGCAATATCTCTTTGCTGGGCATAGGACTATTCGTCTATGATGGTGAGACGTTTGTTATTATGCATCAACGGTATATCATCTACCACAGAAACCGAAACAGGCACACCAAGAAGCGACTGCCAATGGTCGACGATATAGCGCTCGATGTCTTGATTATAAAGGTCGTTGACTACAAGGCGGAACATGATGCTGCCGTCGCGGCGTTTCACCACCTGGTAGGATTCGACAGACCGTCTTGTCGGTCGATCGTCCTCTTGGAAGAAACCGACAAAATTGTGCACCGTATAGCGTCCTCCCTTGGTATCGATGAGGGTCTCACATTCGCGGCCCATGATGCGTATTATCTGTCCGTTGCAGACCTCGACGAGGTCCTGTGTGTCGTAGCGGACAAATGGATGTGCAAGGTTCCAGAAGTCGGTGCTCACCACACGGCCAATGCCGTCGACCACAGGATGGTTGCTATCGTCGAGCACTTCGATGATGCCGTAGTAGCCGCACACACGATAGCCGTCGTGGGCTGGAGTCTCGTAGGTGTTGGGGGTCCCCTCGCAGCTGTACGAGTCGATGACGTCGCAGCCAAAAGCCTTCTCGATTTCGGCCCTATAAGGCGCAGAGAGTGTGGAGCCAGTGGTGAAGACATGCTGCGGCTGGAATGAGTAGCCCAGGTGACTGTTGCGGTAGCGCGCCAGCAGATAGAGCGGCACGGGATATGAGCGAATATATCGGGGACGACTGCATTCAATCTCCGTCAAGATAGATTTCAGAGTCTCGTCGTCGACAGAGAAGAACGGCACGTAGATGCAATTGTTCACTCGGTCCTGCAGGGTTTTCAACCGGCCATGGCGTACACCGTTGGCGATTTTCATATACCGGTCGCCCAGTTTGTATCCAGCCTGATACCAGGTGCGCAGTTTGGCGGCGGTATTCACGGAGTCGGAACGGCGGCATGTATAGAACGAGAACGGCTCGCCAGTACTGCCGCTACTGCGGGCATCAATACGCTCATTTGCGGGGTAATGTTCGGCGGCGAAGCGGGCGATGCCTTCACGCCGCATGAGTGCTTTGCTCACTATAGGCAATTGGTTCAAACAGGCCGCATCAGGACTTATACCGCTGGCAGCAAACCACTCACGGTAGAAGGGTACCTCGGCGGCAGCAAAACGCAGCAGCCGGTGCAGTTGCTCCTCTTGGTAAGCAGACATCTGCTCCGGTGTCCATTTCTCGGCTTGGCGCAAACGGCGCAAATCGCCATAGACATGCTCGCCACGAAGCAGGTCACTCAACGGGAGTATTATCTTCTCATGCAGAAAGGCCATAGGCTTTATATATTGCTTCTCGGATAGATTCCCAACGGTATTGCTCCACTGTGCGCCGCGCCTGCATCGTGATGGCCAAGGCCACCGTCGGATTCTCGACAGCCCAGAGCATCTTCTGTGCCAGCTCGGCATCGTTGTCGCTCTCGAAGAGCAAACCGCTGCGGCCGTTCTTAATCATATATGGCACTCCACCGACATTGGACGAAATGACCAACAGGCCGGCATTCATGGCTTCCAGAAGCGACACCGGCATATTATCCACTTTCGGTGCGGAAAGAAGCACGTCAGAGTTCGCCAGCTGGCGGAATATCTCGCTATTGTCGACACGGCCAGTAAAGGTCACGTTGCGAAGTCCCATATCATCGGCCATACGCACAAGCTCGGCATGCAGCGAACCGTCGCCGACGAGTGTCAGGCTGGCATCGCCTATCTTGGCCTGGACACTGCGGAAACCGCGCAAAATACATGGAATATTATACAACTCTTCATGAGCTCTGGTACAAATATATCGTGGGGCAATCGTTTCGCGCTGACGGAAATGAGCAGCATCGATGTCGACGATGTTCGGAATAACAGTGCATGGCAAACCATAGCGACTGAAAACGCCTTCAGTGAAACCGCTGAGGACAATATTGCAATCGGTCTGCGACAGCACACGTTTTACGAGGCGCGTCCGTTTGGCAAAGAAACCTTCGGCGCCGCCGCCATGATAAGTAAGCACCACACGTTTATGTGCTTTGCGACCGGCATACACAGCCATGACTGCCGGCAAGAATCCCCACCCGGAACAACAATGTACATGCAGAACATCATAGCCACAGGCTATGCTTTTGAGTTTGAGTAGCATAAACAGTCGCTTCATAGCAGGCCCTTTGGTACTGAAGATGTCTACATCATGGCCATCCTTCCGCAGGTGTTTTTGGAACTCCTCCACCTGTCCCGAGATGCCACCAACCCCGGGGCGATAATTACATACCAACAAAATCTTCATACTAAAAGAGCCCTCGTGAACCAAGTTTGAAGAACGCCCACGCGAATGCCATCACCGGTACTACCCAGTACCAGATTTTGATGAACCTGTAGTTCTTGGCATCCAGTTGCGTCACTCCGTATGCTGCCATGATGAGCAACACGGGTAAACCGGGCAATAGGAACCGCTCCGAGTCG
>CAMVDC010000207.1 GCA_947166155.1 uncultured Prevotellaceae bacterium
ACTTACCTTCAATTATTACAGCTGTTACAGTATTTTAGAAACACGCTGAGCATCGTCGTGCTCAAATATCATGATGTCGGTCACAGGCTCGTAGTTGAGTTGCATGTATTTCATCAGTTGCAAAGCTACGAATTGATGGTCGCGGCTGATGCAGACATCGAGTCGGTAGTTGCCGTTTACTATTGGGCTGAGTTTTAAGTTCGATGTTGCTTTGAGCAGGGCGTCGATTCCATCGTTCATCAGTTGTGACAGTAGATTGCCGTCAGATGGTTTCAGCTCTATCTGACGTGCATCGATGATACTTTGTGTGGGTTTGTAGGTTAGGGTGGTGCACAGGCCAAAGAATGATTTGCGTATATCGACACGCGAATCAGCACAGATGGTATTTGCCATCTGCAGTTTTTTGAAAGTTGTCATTATGTTGTTTTAGGTGTTTTATAGTTTATAATTCTGTTAGTTTATCTGTGTATGAGTGGCCTGTGATAGCTAACAGAGGATGCGTCTCAGCGTAATGACATAGTATCGACGTGGAGACGCAGCATGCACCGTGGTTGGTTTTGTGCATGGCAGTGCTGCATGCACACAGCCATGTTTATGACACCATAGAGTCTTGATAGCATCTGAATCAATTTGGTTTCGTCCTTGTGATCCTGAATTTGGCATAAACAGTCGAGGTGTTCGCATGCCTGGCAGGTTGCTGGTCGGTGCCGTGTTGATCAGAGCTTCTTGTTGTAGAGGGGTGTCGTGTGTGTATTTTTGTGTAGTTGCTACTTCGGTTTGGCTGTCAGCAGTGATATATGCTCCGTGGCTGCAAATGTTGATTGAGCCTACGGAGCATATCAGTACTAATAGTGTTACGATGTGTAGCAATGCGTTCATTCAGTATTTATTTAGTATTGCTCGTTTTCGTTGGGGAAGTCACCGCTCTTTACGTCGGTGATGTAATTGCCGATGGCCTCGGTCATGATGGAATGCAGGTCGGCATATCGGCGCAGGAACTTGGGTGAAAAACCTTGCGACATGCCAAGCATATCGGCCACGACGAGCACTTGTCCGTCGCATGCACCACCGGCTCCGATGCCTATTACTGGTATTCGTAGTTCGCTTGTCACTCGTGCTGCCAATGCAGCCGGTATCTTCTCGAGCACTACGGCAAAGCAGCCAGCATCCTCGAGTGCATGAGCGTCGCTCACCAGTTTTGCGGCTTCAGCTTCTTCGCGTGCACGCACTGTGTAGGTTCCGAATTTGTTGATGCTTTGTGGTGTCAGCCCCAGGTGTCCGCACACTGGAATGCCTGCATCGAGAATCTTCTTCACGGTGTCGATAATCTCGATTCCACCCTCGAGTTTGAGGGCGTCGCAGTGACTTTCCTTCATGATGCGTATGGCGTTGGTCACACCTTCAGTAGGGTTTACTTGATATGTGCCGAACGGCATGTCGCACACCACGAGTGCACGTTTTGTGGCGCGTACCACAGCCTTGGCATGATATATCATTTGGTCGAGCGTGATAGGCAGTGTCGTCACGTTTCCTGCCATGACGTTCGATGCCGAGTCGCCAACGAGTATTATATCCATTCCTGCAGCATCGACTATCTGAGCTGTGGTGTAGTCGTAGGATGTGAGCATGGCAATTTTCTTGCCTTCTTGTTTCATCTGAATTAGTCGGTGAGTTGTCACCTTACGATTGTCTTCTACTAAATAACCCATCTTGTTTAATTATAATTTAATAATAATGAATAATAAGTAGCGGACGAGTCCGATTTGCTTATTAATAGACTAATGAAGTATATCTTATTATGAATTATGTGTCAAGTGTTGAGTACAAAAGGTCCGGTTGGCTGTGTACGGCGCAACACGTCGAGTTCGAAGTCTTTGCCTGCAACTATTCCAAATGTCCGCAAGTGGTACTCCACAGTCTTGCGTGCAAGTTCCGGGTGGTTGTTTTCTTCGCTCAGGTGGCATAGCCATACATGGTGCAGGTCGGGATGGAATGTGTCGGACAGAGCTTTTGCTGCCTGGTGGTTGCTCAGGTGTCCGGTTCCGCTCATGATGCGGTCCTGCAACATTTTGGGATACTTTCCCCCACGCAACATTTCCTCGTCGTAGTTGGCTTCGATGACGAGGTAGTTGCTGCGTCCTATGTATTCGAGCACATTTGGTGTCACTGTTCCCACATCGGTCATGATGGTGAATGTCTTGTCGCCATACTTGATGCAGTAACCCACGTTTTCGCTCGAGTCGTGGGGCAGGTTGAATGCTGTGATGTCGAATCCGGCAAGCCTGAACTCTTTGTCGCAGTCTATGTTTATAACCCGCTCGGGGGCAATCTTCTTCAGTGAATGGAAGTTTCGGGTAATGCCTTGATGTACGAGTGGCGTGGCAAAAACGGGTAGGGCCAGGTCGGTGCTCACGTGTCCAGCTGCCTTCACATGGTCGGCATGGTCGTGGGTGATGAGTATTCCCTTCAGGTTCTGATGGCTCAGGCCGTACTCCTTCATCACGCGTTTCAGCCTTCTGATACCCACTCCGGCATCGATGAGTATAGCCTCCCAGTCGTTGGCCAGATAGTAGCAATTACCGCTGCTACCGCTTCCTATCGATACAAATGTTATCATCTTCGTATGCTCAGTGTAGGTGGTAACCCACATTTCTTTTGTTTTATCGAGGTGCAAAGATACAAAAAAATGCAGATATACATGGTCGCGCCGACAATAAGTTGTGCTTTTCTATCGAAAAAACGTAGTCAACCATGTTTTTTTATATCATTTATTGACATAACTGAGGTTCATGTCAACAGGATTCACAACTTTTTTCGTAACTTTGCGGAGCAAAAGCGCTGGAACATGGGCGGTGCCTTGACTCAAGGCATTAACCTACACATTATATAATATATTATAACATAAAACAAACATACAATGATGAAGACAAAGATTTATGCAGCGCTGCTCACAGTGGCAGCAATGCTCACAGGATGTGGCTTGGGAACAAGTCAGCAGGCAGGCAATTCTGACGGTGTGAACAATGCCGTGACAGCTGGTGCCAGCATACTCGGTGCCATACTTGGTGGCGGAACGGGCAATGCAACGCCCGACATACTGTCGGGTGTCATCGGAATATTGACGGGCGGCGGCCAGTCGGCATCGATAGTAGGCACATGGACCTACGAAGAGCCATCGGTGGAGTTTGAGAGCGAAAACCTGCTGGCACAAGCCGGAGGTGCCGTGGCTGCAAAGGAAGTGGTGAACAAAATCAAACCTTACTACGAGCGTGTGGGACTCTCTCCTGGCAAGTTTGTAGTGACATTCAATGCCGACAAGACTTGTACGTTCAACATCAACGGCAATACTCAAACTGCCAACTATGAGTATGATGCAACGAAGCACACACTGAAAGTCACCGGGCAGCTCATAGGCCTTTCGCTCGGAACGGCTTACGTCACTGCATCGTCGAGCCAGATGTCGGTCACCCTTGATGCCACACGTCTGCTCACCATTGCTCAGACCATGGGAGCAGCATCGGGCAACCCCACAGTGTCGGGACTTTCGCAGCTGGCTGGTTCGTTCAAAGGCATGAAGACCGGCTTCAAGTTCAAGAAGAAATAACCCACAACTTGCATTTGACTCAAAACGAAAATATCGGCATCCATCGTGGTGCCGATTTCTTTTTGAAAAAAAGGCCGCGAAAACGAGGTTTTCGCAATGCGCCGGAAAACACATAGCGAAACACATCAAAATGAGTGCGCACTCGCGAGCCCGAGAGTGCGCACTCGCAGGCCTGTGAGTGCGCGGTCACAGCCCCGAGAGTGCGCACTCATTTTCACACCCCTCCACACATATCTGTATTGGG
>CAMVDC010000208.1 GCA_947166155.1 uncultured Prevotellaceae bacterium
ACGCATGCAAAACCACCCACATTTTTTCACCCCCAAATCGGGGTGTAAAATCACCACCAGCCGGCACTGCATAAATACACAAAAAACAAGGGCCGAAAAATCACTTTCGTAACCAAAACCACAGAAAAACGCTGTTGAATGTCAAAAAACACAAAAAAAATTTTTTGCATTCGCAATTATTTACTACTTTTGCTATCAAATTGTAAACAATAACGTCATTTTATGGAACGAATTGATAAACTCGACAAGAAAATACTTGAAATTATTTCGGTCAATGCGCGCATTCCGTTCAAGGATGTAGCAGCCGAATGCGGAGTATCGAGAGCTGCCATACACCAGCGAGTGCAGCGACTCATCGACACAGGGGTAATCACCGGCTCGGGCTACAACGTAAACCCCAAGAGCCTGGGATATTCCACATGCACATTCGTGGGACTGAAACTTGAGAAAGGCTCGATGTATCGCGAGGTGGTGGCTCACATAAAGGACATACCCGAGGTAGTGGAATGTCACTGCACCACCGGTCAGTACTCGCTGTTCCTCAAGATGTATGCCCGCGACAACGAGCAACTCATGGACATACTCAACAACCGCATACAGGCAATACCAGGTGTCGACTCGACCGAAACACTCATATCGCTCGACCAAAGCATAAAGAAGGAGCTGCCAATCAATGAATAGCGAAGGACTGATTATCGGGATTGCCACATTCTTGATTATCGGGCTGTTCCACCCCCTGGTCATCAAAACCGAATACTATACCGGCACACGCCTGTGGTGGGTGTTCCTGCTCATGGGCATAGGCGGCGTGGCCGCATCGCTCCTGATCGACAACACCCTCATCTCGTCGTTGCTCGGTGTATTCGCTTTCTCGTCGTTTTGGACCATAAAAGAACTTTTCGAACAAGAAAAAAGAGTAGAACGCGGATGGTTTCCGCGCAACCCCAAGCGAAAATACAAGAAATAGCCGGCGGTTACAGAGTTCCTGACTTGAAAACAAGACGGATATGACATCGCTACTTTGCCTCATAATGCCGTTGCTGCTTGACCTGACCGACATAGCGGCGACCGACTCTGTGCAACCCACATCGCACTACAGCATAGGTGCGGCAGCCAACATGTCATCACTCCTGGGCAGAAAAGACTACGGCGTAAACTTGGTGAAAAAACACCAGACAACCTACTATTCAATCTTCTTCGACTATCAGGCACAGCCAACCGACAGCAGTGTCTGGGACAGGCTTTATGGCTACCCACACATCGAGGGAGGCATCATCTTAGCCGACTTCCACCGGGTGAAACTCTCGCGCGGCGACCCAACCATACCTTATTATTCGCGTATGGGATACGTCGTCACACCCTATGCCGCATTCCGTCGCGACATCGTCAACACCCCACACTGGGCCATGGGCTACACCCTCGCCATGGGACTCGGCATCAGCACCCGCCCCTACAACCCCCACAACAACGCCGACAACGAATTCATCGGTTCGAGATTCTCGATGTATATAGGCCTCGATGCCTACCTCACACACCATCTCAACCCCACCACCGACATAAGCCTCGGCCTCGAATTCAAGCACTACTCCAACGGAGCACTCGACCGCCCCAACAAAGGAGCCAACACCATAGGAGTTGGGCTCAGGGTCAGTCATGCACTAAATAGCGAGTCATCGGCACAATCCGGCGGATTATCGACACAATCCGGCGGGTCATCGACACAATCCGGCGGGTCATCCCCCCAGTCTCCATCATTTTTCTACCTCGACATCTCTGCATCGGTTGGTGCCAAGGCGTTGCTCGACGAGTGGATCTACAACTTCTACAACCTCAGCCCCGACCACCCCGACTATCGCACCCACCACTTCGCCCTGCGCACTGCATGGGGAGTGTCGGTGGCATCCATGTGGCGATACAGCATGAAATATGCATCGGGCATCGGAATCGACTACACCTATGCCACTTATTCCGACCGCCTGCGCGAAATCGACCTCCTGCGCCATGCCTACGGCTACAGCTACAGCCCTCACATTCTCGGACTCTCGCTCCGCCACGAAGCATTCTACAAGCGCATGTCGATAGCCATGTCGGTCGGGGCATACCTACACCGCAAGATGGGCTACATGGGCAAGGCCGACGAGAAGCCCTACTACGAAACCGTGGGCCTGCGGTGGCGTCCCACATTCCTCACCCACGGCACCTACATTGGGTTCAACGTAAAAGCCCACCTGCTCAAAGCCGACTACATGGAATTGCGCATCGGTACCAACATCCGCCTGTGAACACCAAATAACAGCACCATATATTGCATTTTCAAATAAAATAAGCAATTATTTGCATATTTCACTTTTATTTGTGGGAGGCATGTATTTTCATACCTTTGCGGCAAGACTTAATCAGACATCGGCTCACGGCTCAACCAACCATCGACAACCGACTATATAACACACCTACAACCGACTCATGCATACCGCTGCATGGGTCGGTTGTTTTTATGAATCAAGAACGTCGTGATACACAAAAACAGCATTATCTGATACTCTAAAGTTGCAAAGTAGAGGTCGAAACAGCTTTTAATTGCAATTAAACACTGATGCTGTCCGTTTTATTTGGTCACGACGTCAACTTTAACTAAATTTGCAGCAAAATTCAAACAAACAAGCTAATCACTATTCGTAAACAACCTAAAGGTATCACACAACACTAATTATGTCAAACGAATTGGAAATAAAAGAATTGGACGAAGTAGTAGTCCGATTCTCTGGTGACTCCGGCGACGGCATGCAGCTGGCCGGAAACATCTTCTCGACCGTTTCTGCTACTGTGGGTAACAGCATCAGTACCTTCCCCGACTATCCTGCCGACATACGCGCACCGCAAGGCTCGCTGACAGGTGTTTCTGGTTTCCAGGTACACATCGGAGCAGAACAGGTCTACACCCCGGGCGACCTCTGCGACGTGCTCGTGGCCATGAATGCCGCAGCACTCAAGACCCAATACAGATATGCAAAGCCAGGGGCGGCAATCATCATCGACACCGACTCGTTCGGACCTAAGGACCTCGAGAAGGCTGCATTCAAGACCCCCGACTACCTCGGCGAGATGGGTATCGACCCCGACCGCGTCATTGCATGTCCTATCACCCAGATGGTGAAAGACTGCCTGGCCGACACGGGCATGGACATGAAGGCCATGACTAAATGCCGCAACATGTTTGCACTGGGACTCGTGTGCTGGCTCTTCGACCGCGACCTCGACGTGGCTGCCAACTACCTCAAGGAGAAGTTTGCAAAGAAGCCGGGATTGGCCGAAGCCAATATCAAGGTAATACAAGCAGGATACGACTATGGTCACAACACACACAGCTCGGTGGCCAATGTCTACAGAATAGAAACCAAACACAAAGTGCCGGGACGATACATGGACATCACCGGCAACAAAGCCACGGCCTACGGACTTATGGCCGCTGCCGAGAAAGCCGGACTCAAGCTCTACCTCGGCTCATACCCCATCACACCTGCTACCGACATCCTGCACGAATTGTCGAAACACAAGTCGATGGGTGTCATCACAGTGCAGTGTGAGGACGAAATTGCAGGATGTGCATCAGCCCTCGGTGCATCGTTTGCCGGAGCACTGGCTGCAACATCCACATCAGGTCCTGGCATCTGCCTCAAGAGCGAAGCCATGAACCTGGCCGTCATCATGGAACTGCCACTCGTGGTGATCGACGTGCAGCGCGGCGGACCAGCCACCGGACTTCCCACCAAGAGCGAGCAGACCGACCTGCTGCAGGTGCTCTTCGGCCGCAACGGCGAAAGCCCCATGCCGG
>CAMVDC010000209.1 GCA_947166155.1 uncultured Prevotellaceae bacterium
CTACAAGTCGAACTTCTATCCACGCATCAACCTGTTTGCAGCCGACTTCTATTCCACGGCATCGGCCGACCTCACCATCAGCGGAGGTCAGTTGCCCATTTACAACTTCTCAGCCGCGGCTGGCACATACGTACCCAACGTCACAGTCAACGCCGATGGGAGTTATTCGCTCAACCAATATGCGCTGTTCCCCGACCAAACAATGAAACTGAAGCTGAAGAACATGTTCATAGGTGGTGTAAGCATAACACAACCCATATACATGGGCGGCAAGATAACCGCAGCCTATGAGATGGCACAACTGGGCAAGGAAATGACCCAGGTGAGCACATCGCTCACTCGCGACGAAGTGATTGTAGAGACCGTCGAGGCATACATGCTTGCAGTGAAAGCCAAAGAGATGATTGAGGTGGCACAAAAGTATCATGCACTACTTGAAGAATTGAAGAAAAACGTAGAGAGTGCATTCAGCCACGGCCTGAAGACCCGCAACGACGTGATGAAGGTGCAAGTAAAGCTGAACGAGTCGGAACTGAATATCAGCAAGGCTGAGAATGCCTACCGACTGGCGAAGATGAACCTCTGTCATCACATCGGCAAGGCTCTGACCGACAACATCGATGTCACGAGCAACGACATAGACCATTTGGCAACCAACACCCCCATTAGTCAAGGTATAGACATCAGCAGCCGACCCGAATACACGTTGCTGAACCAACAACTTGAGATGGCATCGAGACAGGTGAAGCTCACACGGAGCGACTACCTGCCGCAGGTGGTGGCAATCGGCAGCTACAACTATGCCAACGGTGGCGAACTGGCAGGCAAACGCCTTATCGACAACGGTGCTGCAACTGTAGGCGTGGGTGTAAAAGTGCCGCTATTCACCTTTGGCGAAAGCAGAAACAAGATACGCTCGGCCAAGGCTAAGCAAATCATAGCCCAAACCGAGCAGGCCGACCTCAACGAGCAGATGATGCTCGAGCAACAACAGGCACTGAACAACCTCGACGAGGCACAGAAGGAAGTGAAGCTTACCACGAGTGCATTCACCCAGGCCGAGGAAAACATGCGCTTGTCGAAGCAGCAATACGAAGTGGGCTACGAATCATTGTCCGACTATCTGGAGTCGCAAGCCATGTGGCAGCAAGCCTATGCTGCCAAGGTGGAAGCACAATGCCAGCAGGTTTTGCAGCAATACAAATACCTGAAGTCGCGCGGACAGATTCAGATTCATCAATCAAACTGACTATAATTTCGTAACCAACCTACGGGGTTTAAGCCGCCGACCTATGAAGACGAAGCTTCCGACCTACGAGGTGTAAGCAACCAACCGATGAGAATATTAGCAATCGACTACGGACAGAAGCGCACGGGCATTGCGGTAACCGACCCCCTGCAGCTGATAGCAGGCGGGCTTACCACTGTCGAGACCAATGGCCTCGAGGCTTTTCTTGCCGACTACATAGGTCGCGAAGCTGTTGAGCGCATCGTGGTGGGACATCCACGGCAGATGAACGGTGAAGACTCGGAGAACATGCGACGCATCACACCATTTGTCAACCGCCTGCGCAAGCTATACCCCGACATTCACATCGAACTCTTCGACGAGCGTTTCACATCGGTCTTGGCCCATCGAGCCATGCTCGACAGCGGAATCTCGAGAAAAGCCAGGCAAGACAAAGCGTTGGTCGACAAAATCAGTGCAACCATCATCCTGGAAGAATACCTTTCAAGGAAGTAAGGAAAAACCCCTCTCTTATCTCCCCCGTCATCCCCCTGCGGGGGACTGAGGGGGGACAAAATCCGTTCTTCTCCCCCTCGCACTCCCCCGAGGGAGAGAGGGGAGAGGATACCATCCGGATGGATAAAGCACCTCCCCTTCGGGGCAATTGCGGAATCGGAGCAATTGGGGAGCAGAGCGACGGTGGGAGCGGGGGAGAGGTTACCCATAAACTAAAAACATTCAACAATAAACTATAAACAATCAACATTCAATATGATATTACCAATGTACATACTCGGCCAGCCCCTGCTTCGCAAAGAGGCAACCGAGATTACGACCGACTATCCCGACCTACAGGAACTCATCGCAAACATGTTTGAAACAATGCAGAAAGCCGATGGCGTAGGCCTGGCCGCTCCCCAGATTGGGTTGGCCATACGTCTGTTTGTCATCGACCTCAACGCACTGAGCGACGACATGCCTCAGTACAAGGATTTCCTGCATGCATACATCAACCCCAAGATACTGGAGGTGAGCGAAGAGAGCGAGACAATGGAAGAGGGTTGTCTCAGTGTGCCAGGCATTCACGAGAACGTAAGGCGCCCCAAGTCGGTACATGTCACATACATCGACGAGCACCAGCAACCCCACGACGAGTGGATCGACGGGTTCCTGGCACGTGTGTTCCAACACGAATACGACCACCTCGAGGGTAAACTCTTCATCGACCATATCTCACCACTGCGCAAGCAGCTGATAAAGAAAAAACTGCTCGCCATGAGCAAAGGCAAGATTAATTGTGCATATAAAGTCAAGAGATAGCAGGCCAGGAAGGCATTTGCTTTCCATCATCATCATAGCGGCCTTTAGTATAAGCAACCTCTCTGCGCAAATCAACACAGAGCGGATGTTGCTTATTGGCCGCAATGCGCTCTACTACGACGACTATGCACTGTCGATACAATACTTCAACCGCATCATCGACTCCAAGCCACACCTCTACCAGCCATACTTCTACAGGGCGTTGGCCAAGTTTTATCTCGAAGACTATCATGGAGCCGAAACCGACTGCACATACTCCATCGACATCAACCCCTATTACATCAATTCCTACGAAGTGAGGGGACTGTCGCGCATACACACGGGGAACTATGCCGGCGCAGCCTCCGACTACGAGACCGCCATACACATCGAAGCAGACCACCGCTCCATGTGGCACAACCTGGTGATGTGCTACATCGAACTCGACAGCCTCAATCGGGCCGACACCCTGCTCACCGACTTCATTCACCGTTGGCCCAACCATGCCGACGGCTACATACTGCGGGCACAGGTATGCCTCAAGGCTGGCGACACACTCAGGGCCGAGACCGTAAGCGACCAAGCCATAAAGGCCGACCCCTACAACTCCACTGCATGGTCGCTCAAGGGTTCACTGCTCATGAGCCGCGATGAATTTCAGGAAGCCGAGACCCACCTGACCGAGGCACTGCGACTCAAGCCCAAAAGCCCACCCGACATCGTCAATCGTGCCCTCTGTCGATATCAGCAAAACAACCTGCGGGGAGCCATGAGCGACTACAACCTCGCACTCGACATCGACCCCCACAACTTCATCGCACACTACAACCGCGGACTCCTCCGCGCATCAGTCGGCGAAGACAACCTTGCCATCGAGGACTTCGACTTCATACTCCAGGTCGACCCCGACGACATCATGACACTCTTCAACCGCGCACGCCTCTACGACCAGACCGGCGACTACCAGAGCGCCATTCGCGATTATTCACGAGTCATAGACCAATTCCCCAAATTCCTCTACGGCTATCAGCTGCGCGCTGCAGCACGTAGGAAAGTGGGCGACACACGTGGCGCCATGCAAGACGAAGAGCACATACTACGCGAAAACGTGGCACACCGCTACGGCTACTCCACACCCACCAACAGTCAACCCAACCAGACACGCAAGAAGTCACAAGTCGACCTCTACGCCTACAACCAACTGGTC
>CAMVDC010000210.1 GCA_947166155.1 uncultured Prevotellaceae bacterium
GAAATCACAGAAATTGGCCGTGCGGTGTGTTTCTGTGCTATCTGTGCTTTCTGTGTGACAAAAACAAAGTGTCTGTGTGAAATTAATGCGAACCGGTGAGTTGGTAAAGGTCACACAGAAATCACTGAGATAAAACGAATTATGCAATTATAATTATGACAATAAATGAGATAACATACGAGATACGCGGTGCCATATACGATGTATATAAAACTTTAGGACCAGGACTGCTAGAATCAGTCTATGAAGAAGCATTGGTTTATGAATTGGAACAACGAGGCCTAAAGGTTGAAAGACAGAAAAATGTACCAATTCCTTATAAGGGAAATATTTTGAGGACAGAACTGCGACTAGACTTAATTATCGAAGATTGTGTCATTGTAGAATTGAAATCTGTTGAGGAGATGAAAAGCGTATTTAGTAAGCAACTTCTTACATATCTCAGACTTATGGATAAGAGGGTTGGTCTTCTTGTGAATTTTAATACAGATGATATCCTTAAATCAATCCAACGAATAGTTAATTAGTGTGGGTAAGGGTCACACAGAAATCACGGAAATCACGGAAATTGGCCGTGCGGTGTGTTTCTGTGCTTTCAGTGCTTTCTGTGTGAAATAATACAACCATTCGGCGTGTGGGTAAGGGTCACACAGAAATCACAGAAATCACGGAATTTGGCCGTGCGGTGTGCTTCTGTGCTTTCTGTGCTATCTGTGTGAAATAATAAAACCATCTGGCGTGTGGATAAAGGTCACACAGAAATCACGGAAATCACGGAAATAAGGACCCGAAATACATTTTATGGGAGGAAATGAAAGAACGCACTCACAGCTATGAAATCATGCGTCAAATAGTAGCTGCACGTATATACGTGAGGGGCTGAAGGTATATACGTGAGGGGCTGAAGGTATATTGCTTCGAGGGCTTACGTATATACGTGCGAGGGTGTACATGATGTCAAAGAACGTGGTGCAATAATTGGTGGTTCTGTTTGCGAGTGCAAATTTACGACATTGGGAATTGAGGATTAGGAGTTAGTGAGAGTTAATAGGAGTTAGTGAGAATTATTAGGAGATAATAGGAGTTTATGCACTGCGTGCAAATTGAACATTGAACATTGAAGATTGACGATAAAATTAACGTCGCCTCGATGAAGCCCTTCTGACTACCCCATACGTACTCCCTCCGTAAGGAGGAGGGAGTAGTATTAGGGGGTAGTCAAGAAGGGGGGGCTTCATCGGGCGGTTTGGCTACAGCCACATCATGACGTACATACATCATGAGACCTCGTTCATCTTTCGGTGCTTCAACAATAACACCTTCGGCCAGCGCACGTAAACGCCATTTGTTGTAGAAGTAGGGCAACGTGATATTTGCCAACGACATGACAGCTTGTTGCAGCTTACCAGCCAGATAAGGCATGTCGTCATTGGCTGTTTTTTTTAAGTCTCTACTCGTCAGAGTAACCTACGGTAGTATTATATATATTATTTAATACGTTGTCATTTGCAATTGCATTTTGCTCTCCATTCGCGACTCCATGTGTGTCGATTAATT
Source organism: uncultured Prevotellaceae bacterium (assembly GCA_947166155.1). Classification (GTDB taxonomy): domain Bacteria; phylum Bacteroidota; class Bacteroidia; order Bacteroidales; family Bacteroidaceae; genus Colivivens. The sequence goes on from CAMVDC010000210.1 coordinate 1,558, forward strand.
GCATCTGTAACGGCGATGCAAAGTTACGGCTGAACTGCCATGAATGAAATGATGCCTGCATTCGATTTAACATAATATAACTACTACTTGAAAGTACTTTCAAGTGAAAATGGCTGTTTGCAATGTCGAGGTTGCAACGAAGCTTTATGAATAATCAAATACATGGTAGGGAATATGATACTTTTTTTCGGAGATAATGTGTAGACTATAAATGTAATAACAGATAATCATGACAGAACGTAAGACAATTTATTTGTGCCTTGCTCACATGAGCGAGACAGGTATGGAACAGAAGTATGTAAAGGAAGCATTTGATACGAACTGGGTGGTGCCTCTCGGACCCAACGTGAATGGATTTGAGGAGGACCTGGAGAACTTCGTCAATGACCTCACCCCTAACTCCTCTCCAAAGGGCGAGGGGAGCCTTAGTAAGCGCGTGGTGGCGTTGTCGAGCGGTACAGCTGCCGTGCATCTGGGTTTGCTGGCATGCGGTGTAGGTCCTGGCGACGAGGTGATCGTGCAGTCGTTCACGTTCTGCGCATCGACCCATCCGGTGACTTATCTCGGTGCTAAGCCTGTGTTGGTGGATTCGGAAAAGGATACATGGAATATGGACCCCGACCTGCTGGAGGAAGCTATAAAAGACCGCATAGCTAAGACAGGCAAGAAGCCGAAGGCTATAGTGCCTGTGGCGCTGTATGGCATGCCGTACAGGGCAGATCGCATCATGGAGATAGCCGAGAAGTATGGGATTCCTGTGGTGGAAGAGGCTGCCGAGGGTTTCGGCTCGAGGTATAAAGGTCGTGTGCTGGGTACGTTCGGCAAGTACGGAGTGCTTTCGTTTAACGGCAACAAGATGATAACGACCTCGGGCGGCGGTGCGTTGATATGCCCTGATGCCGAGGCCAAGAACCAGATAATGTGGTATGCCACTCAGGCCCGCGATGCCTATCCATACTATCAGCACAGTGCTATAGGATACAACTACCGCATGTCGAACATCTGTGCGGGCATCGGCCGTGGTCAGATGACGATAGTGAACGACCACCTGGAGCATCACAAGCATGTACAGGCTCTGTATCGTGAGTTGCTGAAGGACGTGAAAGGAGTTACGTTGCACGAGGCTCCATCAGCCGACTTCGACTCGAACTACTGGCTGTGTACCATCACGCTCGACCCCGAGGTGAAGATAAAAGGTCAGGACCAGGTGTATAAGGAAGTGATAAAGACGGCCGTAGGTGGCGCCGCAGGTGTGATACATGCTGTTGACTCGGCCGTGACCGACTGTCAGCCGAACGAGAACGTGGAGGCATTGCGAGTATTTATGCTCGACAAGAAGATAGAGGCACGTCCAGTGTGGAAGCCGATGCACAAGCAACCAGTGTATCAGGGAGGAAGTAAAGAAGGACGTGTGAAGAGAGAGAAATTACCTTCCGGTGCAGAATGTTTCACATACGACAACTCAGTGTCTTACGTAAATGGTGTGAGTGAAGCGCTGTTCAAGGTTGGTATGTGTCTGCCTGCTGGTCCGTATGTTACTGACGATGATGTGAGGTATATCACAGAGAGCATAAAGGAGGCGATGGATGATTGATAATGAATAATGAATAATTAATAATGAATAGTCGCGGGAAATTGTGTGATTTACGATTTGACGATTGACGATTTAACTTCGTTCGCTTTTGTCACGACTCGGCATAGTTAAAGTAAACTTTACTCTGCACTCGCTGCTCCAAAAGGTTCCTATTTACGATTTACTATTTAATTATTTGGATATTGCCATCCGGCTCGTGCCTCTTCCCATGGGCGTGCAGGGGGATTGGTTAATGAATAATGAATAGTTGCGGGAAGGGGAGCAGTCCTTTGGACTGACATAGATTCTCTCAGTCGCTCCTGCGTCGCTTTGTCGGAATGACAAAAAGGGGATAAGGTCACACAGAAATCACAGAAAGCACGGAAAGAGAAGTATTCATGCGAGAAAATTTCTGTGCTATCTGTGCTTTCTGT
>CAMVDC010000211.1 GCA_947166155.1 uncultured Prevotellaceae bacterium
TTGCGTCGCAAATTATTAAATTTACGTCGCAGTTTTATTAATTTTCGGTGGAAAAACAATAAATTTGCGTCGCAAATTAAAGAATTAGTCCGCACTCGCAGCAAAACTTCCATGCACTCGCAGGTAAATTAGTGCGCACTCGCAGCAAAACTTCTCTGACAGTATCGCGATGCCCCTCATTCCTCGCGCGCGCGTATATATAAATAAGGTGTAAGGCGCGAAAGTGGTCGCAAAGCGAGGCGACACGCGAGACTTTGAGGTGAAAAAGCCGACGAATGTGAGAAAAATACCGATAATCGGCACTCGATTTCAGATTTTATTATTAACTTTGCCTGTCGTATGGCTAATACTTAATGCGACATACTACTTAACAACCGCGAAATAATACTTAACAACAAAATAAAAAGACAGAATTATGAAAAGAAACGTTTACTATCACGACCACATGCATTGCTGCCGTCTGGGGCTTTGCTTGGCACTCATCATGGTGGGAATGATGGCAAAAGCTCAGCTATCGACCAACCCCGACAAGTTCCTGGGCAACATCACGACGAGTGGACAGGTGGATTTCGGCAACGAGAAGTTCTACCAACTGTGGAACCAAATCACCGGCGAAAACGAGTCGAAATGGTCGTCGATTGAGGGATCGCGACGCGGAAGCTTCAACTTCGGAGGTAGCGACAACTGCTACAACTATGCCAAGAACCACAATTTCCCATTCAAGTTCCACTGCCTGATATGGGGCGCACAGTATCCAGGATGGATGGACAACCTCTCGACCAGCGAACAGTATAAGGCCATCGTGGAATGGATGGACGCCATCAAGGCACACTATCCCACAATCGACATGATCGACGTGGTGAACGAGGCTATACCCGGACACCAACCCGCACCCTACAGGGACGCGCTGGGAGGCGACGGACGCACCGGATACGACTGGATTATCAAGGCATTCGAGATGGCACACGAACGCTGGCCCGATGCAATACTTATATACAACGACTACAACACATTCCAGTGGCAGCGCTCGCAGTTCATCGACCTCGTGCGTACACTGCGTGATGCCGGAGCACCAATCGACGCATACGGATGTCAGAGCCATGACCTCACCGACATGAACGAAAGCAACTTCAAGTCGGCAATGGTGGAGATACAAAACGCACTCAAGATGCCTATGTATAGCAGTGAATACGACATCGGTACGAGCGACGACAACCTGCAACTGCAACGCTACAAAGAGCAAATACCATACATGTGGGAGGCTGACTATGTGGCTGGTATCACACTGTGGGGATACATATACGGACGCACATGGGTCACCGACGGCAACTCGGGCATCATACGCAACGGACAAGACCGACCTGCGATGAAGTGGCTGCGCGAATACATGAAGAGCGAAAAAGCCAAGACTGCAAAAAGTCCATTCCCTGGCATGAAGAAGGAGGCATCGCTCTATGTGAAGCCGGCTTCGCTTGCTGCAAGCCAAAACGAACCAATGCCTATCACCATACGTGCACGACTGAGAACCAAACAGATAGACCACATCGATTTCTACGTAAACAACAAGCTGGTGCAGACACTGACCGAAGCTCCATACCAAACCGAATATACACCGACAGCACTGGGAAAATACAACCTGAAGGCTGTGCTCGTGGCAACCGACGGCACTAAGTATGAGCGACTTTCATCGTTCACCGCCTACAAACCACGCGCTCCGTACAAGGGAGGAACATCGCTGCCGGGAGTGCTGCAAGCCGAGAACTTCGACTCGGGTGCCGAGAGCATCTCATTCCACGACTCCGACACACAGTCGCAGGGCGGTACCTCATATCGCACCGACATCGGTGGAGTGGACATCGTGACCGGCAACGGTGGCTATGCAATAGGCTACACCACCACGGGAGAGTGGTTGGAATACACCGTCGATGTGAAGGAAGCAGGACTCTACTCCTACGATGCAACCGTGTCGTCGGGCTCAACCACGTCGTCGATAAGCATAGCACTGAGCGACGAAAACGGAGTCACAGCACTGACACCATCGATTCCTGTGCCATGCGTGCAGTCGAACAACTGGGACAACTACCGAACTGTACACGGCCGACTGACCAAACAACTGAAGGAAGGCAAGCAAATCATACGCATAAACATCACCGGAGGCAACTGCAACATCGACAAGATTGAGTTTAAACACATCGATGTCGACAACACTATGAAGCTGACACTCAAGGCCGACCCAGCACCGGCTACCGTCAACACCAACACAATGATTATAGCCGAAGCATCGTCGGAAACAAGCGGCATTGCAAACGTGAGGATATTCATCGACAACATACTGCAACGCACACTGACAACCGCACCATTCGAATACACCTATCGCCCAACGGCAAAAGGCACATACAACTTCATGGCAATCGCAACCGACTCGGCCGGACATCACTCGAAGATGGTGAACTACACGCTCGTAGTCAACAACAAACGCGTGGCACACAAGGGAGTAACTGAACTGCCAGGCATACTCGAAGCCGAAAACGTCGACCGCGGAGGCGAAGGATTCACCTTCCATGACTCCGACGCTACAAACGACGGCGGAACCAACTACCGAAGCGACAGCGAGGGAGTGGACATAAAGGCCGAGAATGGTGGATACTCTGTGGTCAACACCGCGGCAGGCGAATGGCTGGAGTACTCAGTCAATGTGACCCAAGGCGGACGATACGCATTCGAGGCAACTGCATCTGCAATCAGCACAGGTGGAAGCTTCTCAATATCCATCATCAACAATGGAGCCACACAGACACTCGCACGTGTCACCGTACCCAAGACAGGAACCACCAGCAGTTCATACAAAGTGCTGAAAGGCAACCTGATACGCGAACTTGAGGCAGGTGAACACATCATCCGAATCACCGTTATCGGTGCTGGATTCAACCTCGACAAGATTGACTTCAAGTGTACCGTTCCGACCGACATACACTCAATCACCAGCGACCAGCAGCACAACATACGCTCAAACACCTACAACCTTATGGGCGTCAAAGTTGACGGAAACTACAAGGGCATCATCATCCACGACGGCAAGAAAGTACTTGTAAAGTGATTTGCATGTAACATCAAGCAAAAAAGCTGTAGAGTAATTTGCAAGTAACATAACATCAAGCGTCAAACACCTATGACCCTTCATGCACTTGTTATGAAACTCTTGTAATTCGTTCCTTATAACGATAATATCCCATCAAGGAGGATGTGGCACATCAATGTCACATCCTCCTTTCGTTATCACTGTCTTGTATATCCTTTCGTTATCACAGTCCAGTATATCCCTTTGTTATCACAGTCCAGTATATCCTTTCGTTATCACAGTCTTGTATATCCCTTTGTTATCACAGTCTTGTATATCCTTTCGTTATCACTGTCCTGTATATCCTTTTGTTATCACTTTCCCATATAACTTCTAAGCCTACCTTATTAATTATCATTTCTATCCGATAAACATGTTTAAGCACCCAATTCAGATGATTTAGTTTCCTGCATACCACACACGCCCTCCAAAACAACCA
>CAMVDC010000212.1 GCA_947166155.1 uncultured Prevotellaceae bacterium
CTGTCGGCAGCCGGATATATCGAGGTCGAGAAGACCTTCAAGGGCAAGAAGCCATGCACCCTATGCCGCATCACACCCACCGGCCTTCATGCCTTCGAGCAATATGTGAAAGCCCTGAAGACATACCTGAAGCCGAGATAACCACCATCGGGGGCGTGCAGTTCACGCCTGCATGTCCCCGTTTATATGATTCATGGTTGTTTGTGCAGAAAAAATAAAAATGTTGAAAAACTGCTGTCACTGCTGTCACTGCTGTCATACTTGTTGAATGCCAAATGTTTAAGTCGATAAAATGAGTGACAGCAAGATGACAGCAGTGACAGCAAACGGCGAAAAACGGGTGTTTTATAAGGTGAAAAGGCAGATATATGGGCTGCGAAAGAAGTGTGCTGCGCATCTGCCTGTGCATCAGTTGTATGCACCGAGTGTGAACCAGGGAGCCGTGTGTTGCACATAAGGTGAGTGTACTGAATATCGCTCTGCCTGTAGAGTTCTACTGCTATGTCGATGAAATCAACTGGTGATGCATGGCTGCGTACATATCTGCGCAAACCATTCCCGCTACTGGGAATGGCGTTCCCGCTACTGGGAATGACGTTCCCGCTTGTGGGAATGACGGGAATGAACTTTGGGTGTCAACCTTATTTAAAATAAGACAAAGAAGATATTGGTGAAATAAGTTATAAAGAATCTTTTCTTTTAACTTTCTACCTCCTATACATTTCCTTCACAATCTCGTAGGAATTGCGGGTGAGTTCCTTGAGCAGGTCGTCGGGAGCCGTGACGGGATTAATGCCTATCCAGTGACGGGGCGACTCGTTGTATGGATTGCCAATGCAGTCGTGGTGTGCTTTCAAGTCGTCGATGCGCTCGGGTTGGCACTTGAGCGAGATGACGCGGAAGTCGTTGCAGTCGAAAAACGAGAACATGTGGCCGGCAACGTAGAACACCAGCACACCCTCTCCGCTCTTGAATTTCTGAAACGGCAGTTTCTCTTCGATGTCGGTGCCCAGCGACAGGCAGTAGTCGCGATAGTCTTCTATGTTCATAAGTTCGGGGTGGCGGCATGGATGTTACATTCCGCTGTGCAAAGATATGACATTTCACCCGTACCCGCAACAGATTCTCATAATAAATCCCGATTTTCAAGCAGATTGACACCCGCATCACAACTTTTTATCACGATTCGCGGCGGGTTTACAAAAAAATACGTAACTTTGCACATTGAAGATTAAGCTACCCCGGATGGAAGACATCCGCTATTAATTATTCATTACTCATTATTCATTATTAAACACACACAAAACGAACATGAAACTATTCGACGTATATCCATTATTTGATATAGCCATCGCACGCGGCAAGGGATGCCACGTGTGGGACGATAAGGGTGAGGAATATCTCGACCTGTATGGCGGTCATGCCGTTATCAGCATCGGCCACAGCCATCCACATTATGTGAAGATGCTCAGCGAGCAAGCTGGCAGGCTTGGTTTCTACAGCAATTCGGTAATCAATCCGTTGCAACGCCAGTTGGCCGAACGACTGGGACGCATGTGCGGATACGACGACTACAGCCTTTTCCTCATCAACTCGGGAGCAGAAGCCAACGAGAATGCGCTGAAGCTGGCATCGTTCTACAACGGTCGTACCCGCATTCTCGCTGCCGAGAAAGCCTTCCACGGGCGCACATCGCTTGCTGTGGAGGCCACCAACAACCCGAAAATCATTGCTCCTGTGAATGCCTGCGGCCATGTCACCTTCCTTCCGCTCAACGACCTCGATGCCTGGAAAGCCGAAATCGAGAAGGGCGACGTGTGTGCCTGCATACTGGAGTGCATACAGGGTGTGGGTGGAATACGCATGGCCACATCCGAGTTTGCCCAAGGCCTGAGCGCCATTTGCCAGCAGACTGACACGGTGCTCATCTGCGACGAGATACAATGTGGCTACGGACGTACCGGCCGGTTCTTTGCCCACCAGTGGCTTGGCATACGTCCCGACCTCATCACCGTGGCCAAGGGTATAGGCAACGGATTCCCCATGGGCGGCTTGATTATCTCGCCTCGGTTCACTCCCGTCTACGGCCAGCTGGGCACCACCTTCGGCGGCAACCATCTGGCATGTGCTGCTGCATTGGCAGTGCTCGATGTGATGGAAGAGGAGCACCTGGTAGAGAATGCCCACGAGGTGGGTGAGTATATCATTGATCGCCTGCGCGAGGCACAGCTGCCACACGTGGTCGAGGTGCGAGGCCGCGGCCTCATGATAGGCATCGAGCTCGACATGCCCTACAAGGATGTGCGCAACCGACTGGTTCACGACCAGCACTGCTTCACCGGTTGCAGCGGCACCAACACCCTGCGCCTGCTGCCACCACTCTGCATCACCAAGGCTGATGCCGACGACTTCATCAATCGCCTGAAGCGCGTGATTTAACCACCATCAATGAGCAAGGACGAGACACAACAACTCAAGGGTATAGCCATCATGATGATGTTATGGCTACACCTCTTCGGCACATCAAGGGAGATACTCGACCACTGCCAGACATTCATATACCTGTGGAATGGCGACCCTCTCATCTATGCCATGCGCAAACTGGGTCGCATGTGCATAGTCTTCTACACGTTTCTCGGTGGATATGGTTTGTATAAGGTATATGTCAACTCCATCATATCGGCAGCCGGTCGGCAAGTCGCATCGACCCACGGACCCCGGCGTGCTTTGAGGTTGTTGAAGCACTACTGGATTGTCCTTGCACTGTTTCTCATAGTTGCCATCCCGCTCTTTCCCAAGACCTATCCGGGCGGCTGGATGGCTCTGATTCTCAACATCACATCAATCGACTGCACCTACAACGACGCGTTGTGGTTCCTCTTTCCCTACATGATGCTCACACTCGCATCGACCCCCATCATGCGTTGCATACACAACACTGGCGGATGGCGGTTGGCAGCGTTGGCAGCCGTGATTTTCGGTGTGAGACTCATGACCTACACCACCGACCTTGGGCATCATGGTTGGGTGGTAAATCTGGTTGCAACTCCGCTGCTCAACACGCTGAGCCTGCTGTTTATGTTTGTCGTGGGAGCCATCTTTGCCAAGTATGACTGGATGACAAGCATGTCGACATTCATCAGGCTGCGCTTACACACAGCCACGTCGCACAAGTCGGCTGGCAGCATCGTTGCGTGCATACTATTGGTTGCATTGGCCTTCCTGCGAGTATGCGTAGGCGCCTCAACCCTGTTCGACCCGCCCTTCCTTGTCATCATGATAGCCCTCTACCTGAGCATCGACCGTCCGCAGTGGGTCAACCGCTCGTTGTCCTACCTCGGCCACCACTCCACCAACTTGTGGTTCACCCACCGCTATGTGATGGTGCTGGCTGGAGTTCTCGTTGCCCTACCCCGTTTCCCCATCCTCATCTTCGCATCGCTCATCATTGTTTGTCTCGTGATTTCCTACATCATCGATGG
>CAMVDC010000213.1 GCA_947166155.1 uncultured Prevotellaceae bacterium
CAGGCTTTATTTGTGCATCAAGGGTGATGTTGCTGTCGGTATAGAGGTCGTAGAGGAGTGATTTGCCGTCCTGATAGTCCACCTTGCTCGTGCGCATAAAATTATAATAGGTGTCGGTCGAACGCTGCACGAGGTCGGCCACCATGACCGGCGGCAGTTGCGGCCGTGGCATGTCGTAACCGAGATAGAATCCCGGATTAGGACTCTGATAGTAGCCACGTGTTGTGCAGTCGCCACGGTAGTGAGGGTCTTCCATGAGGCAGTAGATTCGGTTTTCGGTGGTGGTGTAATCGGTCGTGACACCTACGAAGCCTACAATCACACCACCTTCCTTATGCAGCAAGATGAGTTCTTCGCGCCAGTCGCCGATGATGTCGCCCCAGAAGGCGGCACGCTTGGCATACACGGTTGTGTAGCGGTATCCGCTGATTTTGGCAAACTCCACCTCGCGTCCCTTGAAGAAGTCCTGGATATACACGTTGTAGTGGCTGTCGGAGGTCTGTACCACCTCGCGGTCGAGCTCGTTGTCCCACCATATTCCCTCGCACGGATATTGGTTGCTGTAGTCGGGTATGAGGTCGCCTTTTGCATCATATACACTGCCGTTCATCGTTGACCACATCTCCCAGCCGAGGTGTTTGGAGTCGATATCGATACATTCGCCGCGCCCCACGTCGCCTGTGCCCGAAAGGTACCATTTCTTTATAGTCTTTCCGGCGGCTGCTTCGTAGAGTATCTGTCCGAGCATGTCGCCTGCATACTGCTGTATGGCAAATGTCTCGAGGCCTGGCACTTCGGGGTCGATGTCGGTGGTGCGGAAGCGGTCGCCGTGTGATATGCCTGTGTTGAACAATGTCTTGCCGTTGTTGTTCATGGTATATCCGCCTACAATCATCTCGTCGCACCCGTCGCCATCAACGTCGCCGATGCGGATTTGGTGGAATGCAGGGCCGCCGGTCGGTTCGTTGAACAGCTCAGTCAGCTTGCCGGCCGTTCCTGTTGAGAAGTCGTAGGCCACTCCCAGGTTATAATAATGGTGGTCGCCACCGCTTCCGCGCATGTGCCACTCCATCACCACTGCCGGATGGATGCCGTCGAAACAGAACACACCCATGTGACCCACGTGCTTGTTGTATTCGTCGCCCATGAGCGAGGAGCGGTTGGTGCGGTTGTAGTGTTGGTTATACGACTGCTCGATATATGCTTTCTCGCGGCCTGTCAATCCGTCGATCACACTGATGTAGCGTGGTGCGTTGCGGGTTCCCTGGGTTTCGTAGTCGATGATTCCATCGCCATCGGTGTCGCCTGTCGTCTTGCCTCCTACATAAAGGCCGAACTTGCGTGTATCGGCATCCCAGAACTGAGTGCCGTCGGAGCTTTGTATCACCACGTCGCCAAGTCCGTCGCAATCCATGTCGGCCACGGTTATCTGGTCGTCCTGACCAGCACAGCTGAGCTCGTTGGGACCCAGCTTCACCGTCCACAGGTGCTTTCCGCTTGCAAGATATCCCTCCACATAGCAATCGAGGCCATTGGTGTTTGACTTGCGGTTGACTACATAGTCGTATTCACCATCGCCATCGAGGTCGATGGGCCACACATAGGCAGTGTTGAAGTCGGCCGAACGGAGCGGCGAGCCGCCCTGCTCGAAGTTGACGCTCACGAATATGTTGCGCATGTCGTACGACTTTACCTCGTAGGCATTGCTCGGAGCCGACTCTGTGCCTCCCGATATCATGGTCACCGTCACCTTGGTGCCATTGGGCACATTGGTGGCGCTGGTCTTCCAGTTGGTGTTGGTGAGAGGCGAGGGGTTGAGGCGTTTACCGTCGGCATAGATGTTGTAGGTGGCCGATTCAGGTTCCTGAGCCAGCCTACGCCATGTGATGGTGGCATCAGCACCATTTTTGCTTACTACCACTCCGCGTCCCAGTGGTTGCTGAATGCGCTGTGCCCATACACTGGTACCAGTCGCGAGTAGCAACAATGTAATCAAGATTTGTCTGTTCATGATGTCGTTCATAGTTAAATAAGTCGAATGTGGCAACCAAAAAAATGTGATGGTGGCAACATAATCGGTGGCAAAGTTAATAAAAAATCTTATTTTACCCCACTTATATACCGATAAATTGACTGTTAACACTCGTTTTCCCACGCCATAACCCCCATTTTGCTATTCGGCTCCAATCGATGCCGACCATCATGCCGCGATGGAACGACCGGTCGCTCACTACACCTTATTATATATATTATATGGGTTTTCATGTTTTCGGAAGAGATGACGCAACGACTGACAATCCGAGCCATTTTCTGCGCCATCCGCACGGGTCGAAAAACATGACCGCCTGCGCGAGCGAAAATGAGCGCGCACTCGCAGGGCTGTGAGTGCGCACTCACAGGGTCGCGAGTGCGCACTCTCGGGGTCGCGAGTGCGCACTCATTTTTCACCCCGTCCACAGGTATGTGTAGAGGGGGTATGCCGGGAGTCGTGAAAACAGTGGTGGAAGGGGACCGGAAAACATGCTGTCGGTCTTTATTTTTTGGATTCAAAATCGGCAGATATGAGCGACACAAGCAAAAAAATAAGAGTCATATCCTCAACGGACCTGACTCTCTCCTACTAATTTACACTATTTAATCAACTTCGTAGAAGTGATAAAAAAACTAAGTGCTTCTTTTGAATCCGCTGCAAAGTTATAGAATAATTCTTATATAACCAAAGGTTTTTCACTTTTTTTTGCATTATCGGTGAAAAAAATATTGTTGTAGCAGAATTTGTGTTATATGGCTGAATGTTAAATGTCGGAACTCGCCGAGGCAGCGCATGCCGACCCTCCTACACACCACACTTGACAACTTTACCCCTAAAAAAACACCCTTTTTTATCAAAAACTGCACGTTTCATTTCTCCTGTGTGCAGATTTTGGTGAAATATTTTATGTTTTTAGTTGCCAGTTCTCTATTATTTCGTAACTTTGCAGCCGAAATCAGAGGATTATCGGCTTGCAAAGTTACATTTATTATGTTTCTGGGCAGCCGAAATCAGAGGATTGTCGGCTCGCAAAGTTACATTTATTATGTTTCTGGGCAGCCGAAATCAGAGGTAATTGTCACTCAAACGTACAACCGACACCAACCTCAAGAGCGAAAAAAAGAGATTATAAAGATAAAGAAATTTAGTTTAACACACAAAAAAGATTTAGATTATGTCTGAAATTGAATCAAGAGTAAAAGCTATCATCGTAGATAAGCTTGGCGTAGACGAAGCAGAAGTAAAGCCAGAGGCAAGTTTCACAAACGACCTTGGTGCTGACTCTCTCGACACTGTAGAACTCATCATGGAGTTTGAGAAGGCTTTCG
>CAMVDC010000214.1 GCA_947166155.1 uncultured Prevotellaceae bacterium
TTTTGTCATTCCGACAAAGCGACGCAGGAGCGACGGAGAGAATCTATGTCAGTCCCAAAGACTGCTCCCCTTCCCGCGACTATTCATTATTAATTATTCATTAAAATCATCCCCCTGCTCCCCTAACGAGGGATACACGAGCCGGATGGTAATATCCAAATAATTAATGTCATTATATCGATACTTTATTTTGACGACTGCGTGCAATTTTAATTTTCAGTTCATTAAATCGTCTATTAAGTTCTTCCTTTGCATTATGAGTTGATACAGCAGCAGCCTCGGCCACACCTTGCATTATAGCCTGCAACATCTCATCAGTCGGCTCTTCTAAAGACGAAAGACGGTATGAGTGTAATTCTTGTTCTGACATATCATCTTGATTTTTCGCTGCAAAGGTAATAAAAACACATGAATCTACAAAACGCAACAGACCTTATTACGCATTATTCATTCTTTTTTTTCAAATCCCATCAACTTTAGTATGTCATTCTACAATCAAGATTCCACTATTCCAATTCATCACCTTTTTACATTTAACCCAAATCGGTCATTAGCGTTATGATGAAAACAACTTTTGTTTTTAGTCAGATGTTTTGCTGATTTGAGGGCGCAATGGGGTTCCATTGTAACCGAAAAGCGGTGAAACAGATGGCAAAAAGAAAGTTTGTTAGCGCATAACTGCCTAATGACCGATTTGGGTTAAATATCCCAATCCATAAATCGTAAATAAATCGTAAATAGTCAATCGTCCAATCGTAAATCCCAATTTGCTATTCATCATTCACTATTCATCAAAAAAATGCTCCCATTCCTGAGTTCCATGTCGAGCAGTGTATCGATCCGTGCCTTCATCCTCGCCTTCCATTCATCCCAGGTCTCGCTGCCATCCTCACCATAACGGCCGTCTTTTGCTTCGAAGATGACAGTCCCGCTCTCCAATGCCTCCGAGTTATGCCATTGTCCTTTAGGTACACTGAACCCGCATACATCGCCACCAGCTTCTACGATGAACGACTTTACTATCACTCCATGCTCGTCGTAGTAATTCTGACGCACCCGTCCGCGCAATACCACCACCGTCTCCGTACTCTGCGTATGTCGATGCACCGGTATCGATGTCCCTGGTTCCAATGCGTTCAGCATCCGCTGACTGCCATCATCGGGCGATGTCCTCAAGTCGTAGTTCATGCGCAAGCGCTCACTTCCACGAGCCTTTTCGCTCAAATCATCCAACAATTGTTTGTCTATCAACATATTTCCTTCCTTCATTATTACATTCTTTCATCACAGATACCTCTTTCCGTGCTTTCCGTGCTTTCTGTGTGACCTTAAACAACAACACCACTCCCCGCATGGCCATTCTCCCCATAGAGGGGGAGATGCCCCAAGGGCAGAGAGGGTCTGTTCCCTTTCAGTCCTTCATTGCTTCGCGTCTTCTCTCAACTCGCGTAATATCCACCCACATTCCTTACCCACAGCTGCATAGAATATGCAGATGATAGTATATGCAATCATCTTCACGTCATACCACAGACTCATCTTCTTCACATACACATACTCCAGTTCACGGCGGGTTTCAAACACCTTTTCCATATATTCCTTCTCGTCGGTAAACTGGTCGCCATATATGAAGTCGTACAACGCAGCGGGTCCGCTCAGTCCTACCGGCACCTTGGCTGCCTCGTTCCACTTACCCACTCTGAACAGTTCGAACTGGTCTTGAGCTACGGGTCGCGGCCCAATCACGCTCATCGTTCCGTTCAGTATGTTCAGCAACTGAGGCAACTCGTCGATCTTCACCTTACGTATGAAATGCCCAAACGGGAATATTCTGTCTTCGTCGGGTCTCAGACTCGCCTCGTTTGCCCCTTTAGCCACTCGCATGGAGCGGAACTTATACATCTTGAATGGCTTATTGCCCTTACCTATACGATGTGCGGTATAGAATATAGGTCCCCAGTCCGACACCAATATCCCCACGATGGCGACAATCCACAACGGACTTGTACCGATAATCCCCATCAGTGCACACACAATATCCATGCACCGTTTTATATGTTTATACACCATATCTCATTATCATTCGTTCCTTTAACTCCTATCTAACTTCCCATTAACTTCCATTAATTTTTCAATATGTCCTCAGCACTATCTCATACGACTCTGCATAGTTCACACCCCACTGACTGCCGCGCACTGCTGCCAGACCCTCTATATACTCAGCCGAACGTGGGTGTGGATAGGGACGCATCACGCCGCGGTACATCGACAAAGCTTTTATCTTAGCATCCACACCATCTTTGCCAACTTCCACATAGCAGTTAGGTGTGAATTTCTGCATAGCACTATTCACTGCCCATTCCGTACACGACGGCACCTCCATATACCAGAATTCCTTCACAGGCTTCACCTCGGGCCTTCTTTGGAAAAGCCTTATAGCCTCCTGACAAGCCATCGATGTCTGAAGGTGATCGTTGTTGGTGTCTGCCGGATGATGTGTTATGATTATGTCGGGTTCACTCTCCCTGATAGCCGCCTCTATGTGCTGCACCAGTTGCAGGTGAGGCACGGTGTTCATCTCTATGTTCGGGAACTTACCTTCATACTCTCTGTTAACTCCGAGGTATGCCAACGCAGCATGTGTGTCGTCATCCAACTCGTTATCCTCAGGACGGAACGCACGTGCCTTGGCTTCGGCCGACATTATACACACGTCAACTCTGTGACCCTCGTGGGTCCATTTGTAAATACTGGCACCGGCACCCAACACCTCATCGTCGGGGTGTGCCACTACGATTAAGTAATTCATATATGTAATTTGATTATGGCTTATTCTAATTCATACAGAATTTAATAATTATTAGAACTTGCCTTTAATAATTATTCAAAACTATTGCTGTCCGATAAAACTTTTGGACAAATTCGTGGGGAATGGATTGCAGTCCCTCACAAGTTTCCTGTACCCTTCCTACATATTGTAGAACTTCCCCATATTGCAGAGCAACTTACACATCCCTGTAAAGTGCTTTGCACTTTCAAGATCCTCTCATTCACTTCGTTACGTCGGGATGACGATAGTGGAGGTATCTGCTAATGGGTGAGGCTTGTTTTATAGGGAGGCAGTAGCTCACAAGTTTGTAGTATCCATTCATATATTGCAGAATGATACAAGTATGCAGTATCCTTTCATATATTGCAGAATGTTACAGGTATGTAGTATCCTTCCCTTTTTGTAAAACCTTCCTCTTTTGTCATATCGACGAACTCCGACGTAAGGAGAGAGGTCGGAGCAT
>CAMVDC010000215.1 GCA_947166155.1 uncultured Prevotellaceae bacterium
TCTATTTCTCAGAACGAATAATTAATGCTATGCAACACGATAATATTGTTGGATACGACCTTGTTAAAGGTGGATATTTTTATGAAGAAATGGTTTTTGGCTAAAGACATGAAGACCCGCCTCACGATAATCGTGCCAACCAAACTCATATATATTCCAATATAAGCGAGCACGAAATGAAACATGTGACTACCATATCGGAAATTGAACAGACAATAGAAGATCATCGCCTTTGCTTGTTTTTCATCAAGGCTCCCGATTGCGGTGTATGCAATGTCATGCTCGATAAGGTAGGAAAGGTGGCAGAAGCCTTCCCATCGCTCTGTTCATTCTTTACAGACATTATTGAGGAACCCCTGATTGCCGGACGATTTCTTGTATATTCAGGTCCAACGGTATTGCTGCTGTTGGAAGGAAAAGAGGTCTATCGTGGTGTGCAGTTCATCAATCTTGAAGAACTGAAACTGACGATCAATCGCTACTTGACATTAAGTATGGAATAAACTTGTATGAGTGGTATGTCGTTGTTTTTGTCGGCTTTAGCTTTTTTAGTCATCGCATCCATCGTTGTTACTAAGAGGCAAAAGAAACCCAAAAGAATCATCCAGGAAGGCAAACTTCTGAAAAGTGAGATTATCTCTCATGACGGAGAGAAACTTTATGTGGAGAAAGTTGCTTTCAAGGATTGGCATGCCTGCATTCATGCCTATTATCTTATTTCCGACAGATTATCCGAAGGAAAAACCATCGTTGAACAGAGATGGAGCTATGAAGATTTTTGCAACATCACCATCCGACTCGAAGATTACACCTATGCTCTCATCAGGCAAGTGGATGTCGTAGCACTTGTCCGTAGTTTCAGGCCCATCCCTGTTGATGAGTTTGACCGTATTGCCCAACCATTAATCATGTAGCAGCCGTAAGAACCGGGTTTATATACTCTTTGACAACACTACATAACAGAACTCTTGGCTGTATTTGCAGAAACCTTCTACACCGTGAGCACTATGGTTGCAGCAAAGAATGATTCCATCCTTACATAACACCCTTACATAATGTTGTAGGGGAACTCTATTTTCTGCAGAAATTGTTCGATATCGGGGCTGAAGCGTCCACCAGTCACACTTACTATCAGGATACAGCCTCCGAGCGCGAACATCATGCGTTTACGAATCTGTTTCAGCATTGTGCGGCGCGCATGTGAACTGGTCATGTAGTTCTTCATCTCGGGATTATACATCATGGGGAACACTCGGTTGCGAATCAACGCCTCTGCGGTCTTGGTGTCGAGATGTACGAAGTGAGGCCTGTATTTCTTCATGCATTTCAGCAGTGTGCCCGATGTGGGGTTAGTGCCTGCAAGTGTAATGTGTGCCCCAATCGATAGCGACGCAAGAATCTCCTTCGCATTCA
Source organism: uncultured Prevotellaceae bacterium (assembly GCA_947166155.1). Lineage (GTDB taxonomy): Bacteria > Bacteroidota > Bacteroidia > Bacteroidales > Bacteroidaceae > Colivivens. The sequence continues at coordinate 1,414 of CAMVDC010000215.1, forward strand.
TACATTCCTTGTTGGCAAGCAGCATTGACGGGGTGCGCGAGTGGCGTATCTTCATGTAGCGGCGTTTGATGTCTTCTGCCAGTTGCATAAACTCGTATACCTTGGTTGTGGCCGACACGAGGTAGCCAAACTCATTGTATGTATAGTCGATGATGATATTGTCCTTGAGTGAGAAACTGAAGATGTCGATATCGATTGCATGTGTTTCATTCGTGGCATGCATGTTGTGACGGTCAAAATCGAAGATCACATTGTTTTCCGACACGATTTTGTTGCGTTCGAATCCGGTGACGTTGTTTGGTACCACTACTGCCACAGCACCATAGGTCACAACTCCTGCCAGTTGGATTACCCATTCGGGGGTGCCATAGTTGGTGATCAACACCTTGTCGCCTTTCTTCGCACCTATATTATATAGTAGGTTATGGATGTCGGATAAACCGATAGCAAGTTGTGCATAAGTCAGTTGTTGGCCCATGCTGAAATTTGTCAATGCAATGTCGTTGGCATTGAAGTCGTGTGTTGGTCTTATTCGTTTCATTTCTAATGTTTGTTTTTTTGTATGTGTTATTGTTTGTGTTTTGGTTCCTTATCTCTGCTTTTGCGTTGTTGCATGTTTTAATTCTGATTTTCGACTGCAAAGTTACAAATGATATATGTTTTGTGCAAAAGTTTGTGATATTGTATTAATAATTGTGACGAAATCCTTTTATATGGGACAAAAACCGTATATTTGTGACGAATTTCGGGTGTTACGAATTTCGTCACACCCAAAACTGGGACGAAATATGGCTAAAATATCAGATGTTTTCTATCGGTTTAACGTGCAATGGCTGCACATTCTGATGATTCCATTCACCTTTGCGGTGATTGTACTGGTCTACCGACCATTCGATTTAGACGACTTTTTCAACATGAATCGGGGCTTGTATGCGTTCAATCTTACGATGATTACGTGTATAATTCTTGTCGTGTTGCTCATCACTCGCCTCATTTTCTATGCCCTGCGTGGCAAGATGTCGCTCTCGACGGGGTGGTATGTCTTCTGGTGTAGTATCGAAGTGGTGATTATTGCCCACTTCATGACCCTCTATATGTGGCTGATGCTCCGACATACAGTGCCTTATCTGGAGGTGTTGGGGCATTCCTTTTATTGTCTTACACTGATTTTACTCTTGCCTTACACTATTATAAGTCTTGTTTTGCAGATGAATGAGAAACGTTTCTCACCCGAATATATCGAGAATCAACGTATTCGTTTCTGCGATGAGAATGGCAATCTGAAGCTGTTGGTAAATGCTTCTAATGTGTTGTATATTACCGCAGAGGAAAATTATATCAAGATTTTCTATCTTGAGAAAGACAAAGTAATGACTTATGTGCTCCGCAGCACGATGAAGAGTCTTGAGAAACTCTGCTTGTCGAAGGGTCTGGTGCGCTGCCATCGTTCTTTTTTCATCAACAGCAAGCATGTCAGGTCGTTGAGAAAAGAGAAAGAAGGATATATCATCGCCGAACTTGATTCGCCCGACAAGCAGCATATACCCGTCAGTGCAACATATTATGATTCGCTGGCTGCTATGCTGTAGTCTTGTGCTGCCAGCCTTATAATATATGTAAGACTTACACTTTCTGTCATGGCGATTCAAATGTATTTTTGATACTTGCAAGCCATGCGCACACCAAAACAACCTTCATATATAGAACACCCTCCCCATTTTGTCATCTCGACGAAACGGAGTGAAGGAGCAGATCTTAAAAGAGCAGAGCACTTTACAAAACATGAGTCATAGCACAACTTACATCCAGCAAAGTGCTTTGCACTTTTAAGATCCTCTCCAACCTCACTCCTTGCGTCGGAGGTT
>CAMVDC010000216.1 GCA_947166155.1 uncultured Prevotellaceae bacterium
GATTTCAGCCTAATTTTTTTTATTGCTAAAAAACTTTTACCGGACAGCAATAATTTTCTTTCCATCCACGATGTATATACCAGGAGCCATTTGGCTGTTGGCATTTTGTTCAACGCCGTTGATGTTGTAAACCTTATTTTTGCCGCGCTTGCCTTTAGTCACGTCGTTGATGCCAAGTGGAGTGTTGAATTCAAGTCGCATGCAGTCGATGTCGGGCATCCAGTCGGATGTGTTGAACAATCGCACGACATTCATGCCGGGATTCAGCACCACGTCAAACGTAAACGTCTTCACAGTGCCCCATCCGCCCGAGTTGGCCACTACGCGTTTCACCGTGCGGCCATTCACTTGCAAGGTCATATATCGGTTTTCACCCGAGATTACATCGACACTGAGCGTATAGTTGCCTCCATACTTCGAGTAAACGTTCTTCCATTGCAAGTCGTTCTCAGCCTTCTTGCCCAACCATCCGGCTTTTGCACCGCCCGAACAGTTGTCTGCTTCATTATACGTGCCCGACGGAGCTGTCTGGTTGTTAGTAATCTCTTGATAAGCCGCAATGTATCCTGCCTCGGCTTCATACACTGTACGCTCATAGCGCTCATCGGCTTCAAGCGTGTAAATCTTTGTACCGTGAGCAGGTACCATCACTTTGAAAGTCTCGGTTTGGTCGGCAAGATTATGGCGCAGGAACACATCGCGCATGCGCACTGTACCACCAAGGTCGATGTCGGCGAAGTTCACCTCCATCATTTTTGCTGCGTCGCTCAGGTTCACCAATGCCACGGCGCGCTTCGTTCCGTTCAGTTTTTCGATGTCGCGAACCATGACATACGTCTCGCCATCGCGTTTCACTACGTATGCCTGCTGAAACAAAGTGTCTTGATTCAATGCAATCAGTTCCTTGTTACACATCAGGTTGCGTGCGGTGGTCGAAATGTTGGTCATATCGCAACCGATGAGCAGAGGCGAATTCATCATACACCACATGCCAAAGTGAGTCTTATCTTCTTCGTACGAAAGTCCTCTACCCACCTCGAGCATGTCCATATCGTTAAACCGGCCCTTGCCCGAATATGCAGAAAGATAGAAATTCTCCTTAAGGATTGACTTTATCGAGCCCCAGCTGCAGTTGATGTCACCCGTGGTGCGCCAACTTGTCGATACCTCAGTGGCCCATGTGCCCGGAAAAGCCCATCGACATATATTCATGCGCACATCAGTACGGCCGGTGTTCAGAATGGCTTTCCATATCGTACGGTAACGTTGCTCCTCGTTCAGTTGAAGATGGTCTTTGTTATGTCCGGCCGAACCACCACAGAAGTCTACCTTAATGAAGTCAAAACCCAGGTCGTTGAACCAAAGACGAGTATCATCATCCTCATGTCCGAGCAAACCTACACCCTCACCAATCTTGTCGCCACCAAAATACGAAGCACAAGTATTCTTGCCAGCATCCGAATAAATACCAGCCTTCAACCCTTTGGCATGGATATAATCCACCACGGTTTTCATGCCATTAGGGAAACGAGTGGGATGTATGAGCAAATGGCCATCAGAGTCGCGGCCTCCGAAGTATCCGTCGTCGATGTTTATATAGCGATACCCCACTTTTGAGTAGCCGTTCGACACCATGGCATCCACTTGCTTCTTGATTATCGATTCACTGATGTTGAAACCATATGTATTCCACGAACTCCAACCCATCGTAGGGCCATCCTCGGAATACTGCTGAGCCGACATGTCGACCGACATAATCAACCCGATACATGCAAAAATCCACTTATTCATAATCTGTTGTCATTTTATTATCGTAATTACAAATGCAAAGGTAACGCTATTTTTTAAATTATTCGTATCTTTGCAAAGAAAAAAAACGAAAGACGCGGATATAATGCAAACAATTTGTGCAAATTCAACTTCAGCAGGCGGAGCAATCGCAATTATTAGAGTGTCGGGCGACGAAGCAATAAACATCGTCGACAAATTATTCATGCCATACAACCAGAAATCACTGACCGACGCAGCAGGCTATACACTACACTTCGGCCGCATAACCGACGGCGAAAACACAATCGACGAAGTGCTCGTCACCATCTTCCGTGCGCCACATTCATACACAGGCGAAGACTCGGTCGAGATTTCATGCCATGGCTCCTCCTACATCATACAGACAATACTCTCACTGCTCATCAACCATGGATGCCAAATGGCACAACCAGGCGAATTCACCCAACGCGCATACCTCAACGGCAAGATGGACCTCAGTCAGGCAGAAGCCGTAGCCGACCTCATATCATCGTCAACACAAGCCGCACACCGCCTGGCAATGAGCCAGATGCGAGGCGGATATAGCAACAAGATGCGACACCTGCGCGACCAACTGCTCGAGATGACATCACTGCTCGAACTCGAAATCGACTTCTCAGAAGAAGACGTAGAATTTGCCGACCGCCAGCAACTGCTTGCACTTGCACAAAACATACACGACGTAATCACACACCTGGCAAGCACCTTCCGTGCAGGCAACGCACTGAAGAACGGAATACCAGTCGCAATAATCGGAGCACCAAACGTAGGTAAGTCAACCCTCCTCAACCAACTCCTACACGACGACCGCGCCATCGTATCCGACCAACAAGGCACCACCCGCGACCTCGTGGAAGACACCATGACCATAGGCGGCACCCTCTTCCGCTTCATCGACACCGCAGGCATACGCCACACCACCGACACCGTCGAACGTATGGGCATCGAGCGCTCCATGCGGGCAGCACAGAACGCACAAATCATCATCATGCTCACCGAGCCAGGAGTCCCCTACCCTGACATCCAAACCACCGACGACCAAATCGTCATCCGTATCGAAAACAAGACTCCGACCTTCCAAGCCATCAACGCAACCGGCCTCGACCAACTGGAGTCACAACTCATCAAAGCTGCCCAGACCCTCACCCACACCGATTCCGACATCATCGTCACCAACCTCCGTCACCAAACCGCCCTACTCTCTGCCCGGCAATCCATCGAGACAGTCATCCACCAGCTCCACGACTCCACCACCCCCGACATCATCGCCCTCGACCTCCATGCCTGCATCGACTCCCTCTCCGAAATACTCGGCGACCTCACCTCCGACGACACCCTCCACAACATCTTCTCAAGATTTTGCATCGGAAAGTAGATTCTGCGTGGGAAAGTGATTTTTTGCAAAGGAAAGTATACCATCTGCAAATATAGCTCG
>CAMVDC010000217.1 GCA_947166155.1 uncultured Prevotellaceae bacterium
CACATCAAGACTTGCGATATCGAGGTCGAGGCTTACGGTTCCACCATCGCCCACACTGCCGCTCACGCGATTCTCGAAATCGCGGTCCAGCCAGTATTCGTAGGTCGTCAGGCCGTTGTCGCCGCCCTCCACCTCGGGCAGCACCATGAAGTACTTCATCAGCACCGCACCAGTTTTGGCCAACTTGTCGTTCACGCGCATTGATATGCTGTGAAGCCCCACATCAAGACTTGCGATATCGAGGTCGAGGCTTACGGTTCCACCATCGCCCACATTGCCGCTCACGCGATTCTCGAAATCGCGGTCAATCCAGTACTCGTAGGTCGTCAGGCCGTTGTCGCCGCCTTCCACCTCGGGCAGTACCATGAAATACTTCATCAGCACCGCGCTCATTATACCATTGCTGTCTGCCACACGTATGGAAAGGCTGTGTAACCCCACGTCGAGTGGTGCAAGGTCAATCTCCGCACTCAACGTTCCGTCTGTAATCGGGACCGAAGTGCGGTTGTCGAATTGGCGGTCTATCCAGTACTCACACACCGTGACAGCATTCTGAGCCATCACGTCTAAGCAACAGAGTGCCAGCCATGCCAATATGAAAATACATCTGTTCATAGTTGTAGTGGCTGTTGGTGAGTTACTCCAGTGGGCGTGCCTCTGCCTTGATGTTCACTTTCAACTTGCCAGGCACACTCTTGGCATCGACCGATGTGCTCACAATGCGTGGCAGTGTAGGTATTGGGTTCCAAGGGAAGTCGCCGCCTGTCAGTCCACACGGTGTACCGTCAGTGCCTACATATTTCTCTGGTTCTGCCAGTTCCCATGTGCGCGGATTGCCATCTGTATCGGCGTAGTTTAGGTTGTCTTGCCCATCAGCAAAGAAAGCATTCCATTTGCCGCCCCACACACCTTCGTAGTAGTTGTCGGCATACACATTGTTCTGGTTGCATTCGATACAACCCTGCCATCCCACATTGTTATAACAAGTGGACCCAGCCCCAATCGAGCCCGAACGGAATCCACCACCATAGTAGTTGCTGCTGAAGATGCAGTTCTTGTATAGCGCTGCACTATGAATACAATCACCATGTGTCAGCACACTGTTGGCCACCATCAGCTGGCTGCCAGCAGCAAAGTTGTTGAAAACCTGGAGGTAGCAGTTCGACACCACAAAGCTGTCGCCCACTTTATTCTCACCACCGATAGAGCCTTTTATGTAACTCTGTCGGATAATGGTGCCAGACGTAGGGGCCTGCTGATAAAAGTTTTCCATACGACACTTCACAATTTCCAATCCCGATATTACTTTCGGTCCAGTCACATATATATTGTTTGTGACATACAAGCCCTCGAGGTGGACATCTTCGGGAGTGAAGTCGTCAGTACTCTGAATCCTTACATGACCCATTATGCGAGTATCGCCCACTCCACTCTCCTTGTCGGGTTGGAATCCGGCACCATACACCTTCACACTCTTGTTGATATACTCCTGCGTAGAAAAAGCACCAGGGCTCAGCACTATAGTACATCCCGTCTGTTTTGCGGCTGCATACGCATTGCGGAATGAGTCATATCCATAGAACACCTTTGTTGTATCTCCGTCGATGAGTGTGGCGCTCACACCGTCCGACAACTGCGCATTGGCCGACACAGCGCCTGCCAACGCAAATAATAATAAGAGTAGTTTCTTCATCTTGTTTTAGTTTTTAGGTTTATGATATAATTTTTCAACAATTCAAGCAATGCATCTGCTTATCCTTACGCCCAACCAGACGCAACAACACTTCTGCCTTGCTCTGCAAAGATACACATTTTTACATTACATAACCATCATTACCATCATTTTTTTTCACATTCTTCACATAATTCAATGTCAAACACCTGTTTTTATCTATATCTCACCAAGTAAAAAGTGAGATAATGAAAAATAATAAAAAATCGGCACACATGCCAACCACCATCACTTAGTCAAGAAAAAAACGTCCACTCGCAAATAAATCTCCGTTTTCATGTCCAACCAAAACAAACTTTCACTAACTTTGCAGACGAAATGGGGATTTTTACATTATGACAGATTTTGCAGCCATAGATTTCGAGACAGCCAACCGCTCCAGTTCCTCCATCTGTTCGGTCGGAATCGTCGTCGTACGCGATGGCGAGATAGTCGATACATTCTATTCACTCATCCAGCCCGAACCCAACTACTACAGCTACTGGAACACCCGCGTCCACGGCCTATGCTGTATAGATACCGACGATGCCCCCCTCTTCCCCGACGTGTGGGCACGTGTCGAGCCCCTCATCGACGGTCTACCCCTCGTGGCCCACAACTCCCCGTTCGACGAAGGATGCCTCCGCGCCGCCTTCCGCGTATATCGCATGGACTACCCCGACTACCACTTCCTCGACACCCTCAGGGCATCGCGCCGCCAGCTGCCCCTTCTGCCCAACCACCAACTCCAAACCGTAGCCTCAGCCTGCGGCTACCAACTCACCAACCATCATCACGCCCTCGCCGACGCAGAAGCATGCGCCTGGATAGCACGCGAGCTGTTGTGATGGAAATCTTTTCCATTCAGTCAGAGGTGCAACGACATTTCGATTGATCATTGCCAGAGCGAATGGCGATAATCGGGCATTTTTTCGTTTACCTAACCGTCTTTTCATCTAACAACAGTGGAATTTTTACCTCCACACACATCACCATAAATTTGCATGTCGATAAAGACAAAAAAATGAGTGCGCACTCGCGGGCCTGTGAGCGCGCACTCTCAAGGGCGTGAGTGCGCACTCGCAGGGCGATGAGTGCGCACTCGCAAAACGATGGCAAATGTGTGATTCCTCTTTTCATTCAAAAAGTCTAATCATCATTCTCATTATCATCATCGTACGAGCTATCGGAATCGTCACTTTCCTCCTGCTCCTTTTCCATTTCTTCAATAGCATCATCGAGAGCCATGAATGCAAATAATTTCTTTAAGTTATCCATTATTTTTATGTTTTTAGTGTTACGTATGTCTGCCCCATGGTGTTTGCAACTATTTGGTTTAATATTTGTGACTTCATTGTGCAAAGATACATATTTTTTGCCGAGATTCAAACGTTTTACGCATATTAATTAATGGATTTGCAAGAAATTGAGGGTTTATCATGATTATGTAACCAATTATTGCTGTCCGGTAAAAGTTTTTTAGCAATAAAAAAAATTAGGCTGAAATC
>CAMVDC010000218.1 GCA_947166155.1 uncultured Prevotellaceae bacterium
GCGACCCCCAGCTTGGAAGGCTAGTGCTCTATCAACTGAGCTACTTCCGCGACCTTATGTTCAGCATTGTAGTGCTGAATATTGATTGAAGTGGGCACAGATGGATTCGAACCACCGAAGGTGAAAACCAGCAGATTTACAGTCTGCCCCATTTGGCCACTCTGGAATATGCCCGACTTCTTAAGGTTGTGTCTCCAATGTCTTGGAGGCGTTTGTGACTCGTATAGGATTCAAACCTATAACCTCTTGATCCGTAGTCAAGTGCTCTATTCAGTTGAGCTAACGAGCCATTGTCCATTATTGTTTGGCTTCTTGTGCGCATCGATTTTTGGGTGGGCGCTGACGGATTCGAACCGCCGACCCTCTGCTTGTAAGGCAGACGCTCTGAACCAGCTGAGCTAAGCGCCCGTGTCGATGTGTTGATGTTGCCGTTTGCTGTGCTTTTGTTGCCTCTGCAACTATTCCTTTTTGCAAAGCGAGTGCAAAGGTAGTACTTTTTTTGTTATCTGCAAAATCATTTGCAACTTTTTTTTCATTTTCTTTGAAATTTCTTTGTATTGGGGCTGAAAAGTGGGTGTTTTGGGGATGGAAAAGGTCATTTGGGGCGTTATTGTATGCCTAGTGTCATGGCGAAGATAACGACTGCTATGTAGTTGAAGAAAATGAGTGTGAGGAGTGAGTACATGTCGGTCTTTTTGTAGCCGGTGGGGGTGTATTCGCTCGAGAGTCGTCGTTGGGTGTGGAGGCGTAGTGACACCTTATTATATATATAATATATGGTGAGCCCGATGATTATGCCTGCGATGAATCCTACGGTGATGTCGCCCAGATAGTGTACGCCGAGGTATATGCGTGTGAGTGTTGTTGTGATTGACCATAGGATGAGTGTGATGGTGATTGGTCGGAAGCGGAAGAGGCGTGAGAGGAATATGGCCATGCACATGGTGTTGCATGCGTGGCCGGAGAAGAATCCGAAGCGTCCGCCGCGGTATCCGTTGAGTACGTCGATTTGGTACATTATCTCGGGGTCTTGTGTGGGGCGCCATCGTGCCACGAGCGGCTTGACGAGTCCTGAGCATAGTTGGTCGGCGATGACCATCATGACTGCTATTGCGAGCAGTATGAGCAGTGCGCCTCGCAGGTCGTTGTTGCGGAAGAAGATGGCTATGAGTGCTATGATGATTAGTGACCATGCGAGTGTGTTGGTGACGCACAGTGATATGTTGTCCCAGAATATCGACTCGCTGCCGTTGACGGCTATGATGAGTTGCTGGTCGAGGTGGTGTAGGTGTTCAATCCACTCGGGCAGTGCTGCTGATGCTATGAGTTGGCATGTGTGTATCATGGGCGTATGTTCAGATTTCTTCGATGCTTGAGGTGTGTATCCATCCCATTTTGCCTTCTTCGAGCTTCACTTCGCGCCATTGTGTCATGCTGCTGTCGGTGATTTCTACTTTGGTGCCTTCGTGCATGACGAAGAGGTCGGTGCTGGTGTCGCTTGGCGAACTCTTGACTGTGACGGCTGGTGCCATGATGATGGCTTGTGGGTGGTTGACGTTTTGCAGGTGCTGTGATAGTGCGCTGAGGCTTGCCACGATTGTGATGACGAGGCTTATGAGTGCGGTGTAGGCTCCTGCCTTGCGTGTGATGGTGTTGGGCGCGAATGCGTAGAGTAGTATCATGGCGAGCATGATGATGAACATGATGTATGCCAGGATGAGCCATGTGTTGGTGTGGATGATGTGGGTGAAGTTGCGCCACCATGTCACGAGGAACATGTCGGAGGCTGGAGTCACTTTGTCGGTGGTCTTGCTGCGAGCCAGTTCGAGGTTGTCGCGTGTGTCGCGGTCGGATGGGTTGAGGCGTAGTGCTCGCTCGTAGTAGAGTATGGCGTGTGGCATGTCGTCGAGTTTGTAGTAGCATCCGGCCAGGTTGTAGTAGAGCTCGGGTGCGGGTCCCTCGGCTTTTATGATGTCGTGGTATGCTTGTGCTGCCTCGGTGTATTGTTCGTCGGCATATAGCGAGTCGGCCTCTTGCTTTGTCTGGGCTGTGGCGGTGGCTGATGCTGTGATGCTGATGATTGTGGCGGCTATGATGAGCAGCATGGTTTGCGATGTGTGTTTGGCGGCCGATGTTGTGGTGTGGCGTATATTGCTTTCCATGCGGCTTATTACTTCTACAGCGCTGTTGTATACTGTTTCCATGTTTTCGTTGGGGTTTCCGGGTGCGTAGCGTGCGTATTCACACTGGTTGAGGGTGTTGATAAATTGGTCGACGAGGGCCGTGTCGACTTGTTTTTGTGTGAGTGCGGCGTTGATGTTTTCTTTGTTGAGTTGCGACTGTGGTATGTTGAGTTTGTCGGCTATGTATCCCCACAGTGCTCTCATCACTTCGTCGTAGAATTCGTTCTGATTGTGTTGGGCGAGGTATCGCTCTGCTACTTTCAGTCGTTTGCGTGCCACTTTGTTGGCTTTCTTGCCGCGCGACTTGGCTATGTTTGCGTTGTCGGCTATGCGTTTGTGGCCTATTGCCAGTATGGCGATGAAGATGATGAGTGGCAGCAGGTATAGTGCCCAGTATTGCCACGAGGTGATGTAGCTGGTGGCCGACGTGTGTGTGACGTGGTTGCCGGTCTTGATGTAGCGTATGTCTTGGTTGAGTTGCTTCACGTCTTGCTGCATGCTTGTGTAGTCGGACACTGATGTGGCACCCGTTCCGTTGCCTTTTTCCACTGTTATGTTGTAGGGCTCGGATGTCAGTGTCTTGTAGCTCTGGGTCGATGTGTCGAAGTATGTGAAGTTGATGGCGGGTATGGTGTATGTGCCTCCGTGGCGTGGCACCACGAGGTATTCAAATTCCTTGCTGCCGCTGAGGCCGTTGCGTGTGAGTGTGAAGTTGTCGTTCACCTTCGGGTCGTAGGTCTCGAAGTCTTTGGGGAAGTTGATTTGGGGGGCGGATATGAGTTTCATGTTGCCTGTACCCTTGACTGCGAGTTTCAGTGTGAGGGCATCATTGGCCTTGAGGTGGTCGGTGCTGATTGATGTGTCGATGGTGAACTGACCTACGGCTCCCGTGAAGTCGGCAGGTCGTTGTGGCAGTGGGCTTACGTGTATGGTGAGTTGTGGTGTGGTGATTTTTTTCTTCACTTCGATGAGTCCGCCCGTTCCGTTGAAGAACGCCTCGATTGGGTCGATGGCGCGGTTTTGCTGTA
>CAMVDC010000219.1 GCA_947166155.1 uncultured Prevotellaceae bacterium
CTCTCGGCCCCGCGAGTGCGCGCTCATTTTTCACCCCCTCCACACATACCTGCAGGGGCATCGGCCGGTGCGCCTGTTGCCGGCAGCCGATTCACTGTCCCAAGGGGGGGGCTTATGTATTGGCTGCTGTCTCACCTCTGGCGGAGTATATTCGCAGGATACATTCCTTGTCCTTATCCTGTGTATAGAGCAGCACTTTCACTTCGTTTGTCCTGTGTGTGAAGAACAAGTGGCAGAGGTGTTCCTGTCTCGTTTCCGCCTCGCTTTCTTTGTATATAGGAATCCGTTTCACTATGTTTCCACTCCTGTCGGATTGGAAAACTATCCTGTGCGGTTCGCCAGCATTCTGTGCGTGTGCCACCAGGCTCATGCTTGCTAATATAGCAATAAATACGATTTGTCTCATATATGTGTTATTTACCAGTGTACTTTATTTTGAAATTCAGAGCTTTCATCTGTTCATATGTGAACGAGTACTTGGCATCAGAATAATCACTCTCTACCATTTCCGGAATCGAATATTTCTCCATGCTGCTTTCTGTAATGATTATGCAATATATGGAATTATCTTCATTTATTGTTATGCCCTGGGATAATTCATGTGGTGGCAGGCATTCTGTTGCCGGAGATAAGCGTTCATATAGCAGATCCTTGGTTTTAAACGGAACGGTATGGCATCCTACATATATAGTACTGTCTGTGTCATTTTCGATATACACGACGCCGTCTTCTTTCTGACACTGTGATGCAAGCATAGTGAGTATTACTATACTCGACATGATCACTGCTATGCTTTTATTTCTTATCTGTTTCATTTTGTATTACATTATTGCCGGTATATTCTATCCTGTAGTCCTTTGCCACCAACTCCTGATATGTAATTCTTATCAGTGTATCGCAATATTCTTTCTCTGCCAGTTCGGCACGGCTGTGAGACTGCCATGTTTCCTTGTTGAAAATCATAAGATACAATACATTACCTGGTCGGCTGACGTCTGCTGTGTGCAGACTTTCGTCAACCTCACCATCATGCAGGACATGAAGTACTATGCCGTAATTTGGCAACTTATATAGAGCCTCACGAACTGTAAACGGTTCCGAATCGTGGATGTAGTATATGTCATCCCCCGATTTATTCACGAGATACACAGGATGCAACGGAATGTCGTCATCACATGTCATGGCAATATTTGCAGCAACCATGAGCATAAGTGTTATTACAGAAAAATGCTTCAACATATATGTTTAGTTTTTTTGATGTTGTATATTCAACCTTTATATACCAGTTTGAAACCGATGCGTTCCCAATCCCAATAGGTCATGCTGTAGGACTCATCATATATCATGCCGTCAGCAAGGTCCTTCAAGGTATTGTTTTCCCAGGTATCCTTCTTAAATACAAGTATGAATACATCCTTCTCATACTCCTCGGTCACCATCCTGCTGTCTTTCTCTCCGTTATGCAGCAATTTAACATCCAGTTCTTCAACCATAATGGTGTTTGGAGTAATCGGATGGTACGACATGACGTAGTAGATATCATGTCCTGATTGATTTTCAAAAACAACCCCTACCGATTTATCTTTCTCACATGCGCTATTTACAAGCATCAATATCATGAACAACACTATGTAAGTGCAACATTGGGTGAAGTTAACTTTTAATTCCTTATTATACATATTCATTCGTAGATTATATTAAAATTCATTGACTTCAGTTCATCGAATGTAAGCAGATATCTTTTGTCGTAATGGTTCGATTCTGCCAGCTCTTCCTTCGTATATTTGTTCCATGTGCTATCGTTGATCACCATTATACACATATAGTAACGAGCATGGTCAATGATTTCCATGGTCGAGTCCACTTCTCCGTCGGCCACCTGCCTGAAAAAAGACGATTTGTAGGGTAGCATATTAAAGGCATCATACACTGTAAATGACTTAGTGTAGTCAATGACATGAATCGTCTGGCCCGATTTGTTTTGGAACCTGATAGCATAATAAGGCCGTTCAGCATATTCTTCTTCACACATTGCAAACAATGTTGCAATGCATATTGTAATCACGATAATATAAAATGTTTTGTTCCTCATTTATGATTGTGCATTTGTTGGTTAAACATATTATCTTAATGATATATATAATAATTTCTGTGATGAAATGGATATCCTTCTTGTAGTTCGGTATAATTATAATTCCCCTTACGATCGTTTTTGTATGGGGATTTTGTTCCATATTCAAATGATTTTATGTCGAAAAAATCGGGGCTTTTTGCTGTTTCCCGCCTATTCTTCTATTCCCGCTGGATGGTGAATTCACCCTCGTAGTCATCGCCAGTCTGTGGCACGATGCTGAGGGTGTAGCTGCCGTCGGGCAGGGTGCTGATGTCGGTCTGGACAGTGTTGGCTGTCGCGGTGATGTGACCGATAGTCTGACTGACTGCCGTGTCGGTCACCTCGTCGATGCTGCTAACAATCACACGGTTGCTGCCAAGATGGTCTTTGATATATACTTTTGTTTTCATAAGCCATACAAATTTTGTTTTGTCAGCTTTTCGATTGCAAATATACACATTTCTGTGTGTATAGCAATCAGCTTATCCTGTTTTTTGCTTTTAAAAGCGGATTTTCCCCGATGAAACCGACAGTTTTGATAAGCTGCTTGTACGTTGTCGTCGTGAGTCAAGGCGGGGAAGAATCCGCATAGTTTCATTCTTCATTAGCCCTCCCCATAAAGGGGGAGCGGGGAGAGGGTCTGTTCATTCCTTCAATTATCCTCAATCACATGCTGCCGGCAGCCGGCAATCAGCATTTCGGCGGCAAAGTTCGGCATTTCCTGCAAAACGGCCAAGCATTTCAGTTTACATTTTGTTTACATTTAGTTTACAAATAATTTACATCCTCTATCGACCGACCCTCTCCATGGCCCTTGATTTTATCATCTCCACCTCCACCGACGGCACCTTCACATCCTTAGTTAAGATTATCTTTGCCATGGAGTCGGCACGGAGCGTGTCGCCCATCATGGTGTATGCCTTCATCATGCCTGCGAGGGGTGCGAAGCGGACGGGCACTTAGGGGCAAGTATACTGTCATATACCCCATATGCAGGAAACAAACTACATGATACAAAAATAAATAGATACAATATTATTCTAAATATATGCATCATTAATTATT
>CAMVDC010000220.1 GCA_947166155.1 uncultured Prevotellaceae bacterium
AGTGCGCACTCGCGACCCCGAGAGTGCGCACTCACAGGCCCGAGAGTGCGCACTCACAGCCCCGCGAGTGCGCGCTCATTTTTCACCCCCTCCACAGGTATCTGTAGCGGGGGAGGCAGATATCCATTCGGCAGCATGGAGCAGGGCAATAAAAAAGGCATGGAAATGCCCATTTTTTCATCGACCGGCAATCATGAAATTCGTTGTCGCACCAGCCAACATCACACTACATTTACACCATCCTCACATCGTTTTTTCCACTCTTTTGCATTTTATTCTTCTTTATCACCCACAATTTATGAATTATTTCGTAACTTTGCATCATGATATTGAAGGACGTCACGATACTGAACTATAAAAACATAGCGGATGCCGAGTTGCACTTCTCCTCGGGCATCAATTGTTTCGTGGGAAGCAACGGCGAGGGAAAGACCAACATTCTCGATGCCATATACTTCCTGTCGTTTGCCCGAAGCACCACCGGAGCCATCGACTCGCTCAACATACGCCATGGCGAGGAATACTTCATGTTGCAAGGGCACTACGACATCGAGGGTACCGACGAGGAAATAACCTGTAGCCTGAAACTACACGGCAAAAAGCAGCTGAAGCGCAACAAAAAGGCCTACAAACGCATGTCGGAACACATTGGCCTGCTGCCACTCATTCTCGTATCGCCTGCCGACCAACAGCTCATACTGGGCGGAAGCGAAGAGCGCCGGCGATTCATGGACATCGTGATATCGCAATACAACCCACACTACATCGGCCAACTCATCCGCTACAACGCCGCACTCACTCAGCGCAACGCCATGCTGCGGGCCGAGGAGGAACCCGACCCCTCGATGATGGATGCCTACGAAGCCATGATGGCCCAGACGGGCGAAGAAATCTACACGATGCGACGCGAATTTGTCGACGAGTTCATACCGGTGTTCCAACAATACTACACACGCATAGCAGCCGGACACGAAACGGTGGCACTCGAATACACCAGCCACTGCCAGCGCGGACCGCTGCTCGACGTCATCTCACGCGACCGGCATCGCGACCGCGCTGTGGGATATTCACTCCACGGCATCCACCGCGACGACCTCACCATGACCCTCGACTCGCATCCACTGAGGCGCGAGGGGTCGCAGGGGCAAAACAAGACATACCTCATAAGCCTGAAGCTCGCTCAGTTCAACTTCCTGAAACGCACCGGAAGCAAGACCACCCCGCTGCTGTTGCTCGACGACATATTCGACAAACTCGATGCACGGCGGGTGGAACAAATCATAGGTCTGGCTGCCGACGAACAATTCGGACAGATATTCATCACCGACACCAACCGCGAAAACCTCGACCGGATTCTCGAGCGCTCAAAGGGCAACTACACCATATTCCATGTGAAAGGAGGCAGCGTGACAACATGAGACGCAGCAAATCAGAAACACTCGACACACTGATCGGCGAATTCCTGCGACAGGAAGGGCTCGAAAGCCCGCTCAACCAGTACCGCCTCGTCGACTCGTGGCCAAAGGTGGTGGGCCCAACCATAGCACGCTACACGGGCGAGGTGTTCATAAAAAACCAGACACTGTTCGTCAAGGTGAAGTCGGCACCACTACGCAACGACCTCATGATGGGACGCACCAACCTCGTGCGCCAGCTCAACCAGCACATCGGAGCACAAGTCATTACCGACATCGTGTTCTACTGACGACACACACACCCGGGCAACAGAAACACTGATTATTCACTTTTCACTATCAAACACATCATGTCATCACCGATATACCAAAAAGACGTACTCGAACTCGTGACCGTAGCAGTGGAATACTGCACCTACCTCGAACAAAGCGAAGGACACACACGCAGCGAACTGCTCGACACCATGAGCAAACTGTTGCCACTGCTCTACCTCAAAGGCACATTGATGCCACAATACGAGACATTCGACGACCGCGAGCCAGCCGACTATGTGACCGAAGAAAACTACAACATCATTCGCGACAACATTGCCTACATCATGGGCGAACAAGACGACTATCTCGACGTCTTTGTCGAAGACATGAAGTACAGCGACTCGCCCATACTCATGACCATAAGCGAAAACCTGGCCGACATATACCAAGACCTCAAAAACTTCGCCTATATATATAAAATAGGTGTGGAAGACGAAATGCTGGCAGCCGTGGAGACAGTGAAACGCAACTTCGAGAACTACTGGGGCCAGAAACTCACCAACGTGCTTCGAGCCATACACGAAGCAAAATACTCAAACAACAACTTCGATGAATAAAACCATCAGCAGCCAATACGACAAGAACCTCATACCCACACTGCCCGTCGAGGCCTTCGAGGGACGAATATTCGTCATCACGACCGAGAGCGAAGCAGCACGAGCCGTGAAATACCTCATGAGCCAGCCGATACTGGGATTCGACACCGAGACCCGACCATCATTCCGTCACGGCGAAAGCCACAAAGTGGCACTGCTGCAAGTCTCAACCCACGACACATGCTTCCTATTCCGACTCAACTGCATGGGACTGCCCGAATGTATCGTCACACTGCTCAGCGACACCACGATACTGAAAGTAGGACTTTCGCTGCGCGACGACATGATGATGCTCAGCCGGCGCCGCCGATTCAAGGAAGGCACATTTGTCGACATACAAAACGAAGTGAGCAAGATAGGCATCACCGACATGAGCCTCCAGAAAATATATGCCAACCTGTTCGGGCGCAAGATAAGCAAACGACAACAACTCACCAACTGGGAAGCCGACATACTGACCGATGCACAGAAGACCTACGCAGCAACCGACGCATGGGCATGTATCAGGATATACGAAGAAATCGAAAGGCTCAACCAAACAAAACAATTCACAATCATCCGACATGAAACAGATAATACTGAAACGAGGTAAAGACGAA
This sequence comes from uncultured Prevotellaceae bacterium, assembly GCA_947166155.1. GTDB lineage: Bacteria > Bacteroidota > Bacteroidia > Bacteroidales > Bacteroidaceae > Colivivens. Next base: position 2,926 of record CAMVDC010000220.1, read on the forward strand.
TCACTACGCCGCTTCCACCCATGGGTTTTCTCGGGAGCTATCAACCGGTTCGACCCCAGCCAACCCGAAGAGGGTGAAGTGGTGGAAGTGCTCACCGCCGAAGGAGAATATATAGCTACAGGTCACTTCCAGATAGGCAGCATCATGGTTCGTGTGCTCACATTCCAACATGCAGACATCGACCTGGCATTCTATGAACGCCAACTA
>CAMVDC010000221.1 GCA_947166155.1 uncultured Prevotellaceae bacterium
CTACTCCCGACTATTTACGGCCAAGACGCGCATGGTGTGTGTCACCCACGTATCGAATGTGTTAGGAGCAGTAAATCCCATCGAATCTATCATAAGCATCGCACACGACCACAATGTGCCAGTGATGGTCGATGGAGCACAGTCGGCTCCCCACATGCCTGTCGACGTGGCAAGCCTCGACTGCGACTACTACGCATTCAGCGGACACAAGATGTATGGTCCCACCGGAGTCGGCATACTATATGGCAAAGAACAGGTGCTCGACACACTGCCACCCTACCAAGGTGGAGGCGAGATGATACGCAACGTGAGCTTCGAGCATACCACATACGGCGACCTGCCCTACCGTTTCGAGGCAGGCACACCCGACTATGTCGGCACCCACGGACTGGCTGTGGCAATCGATTTCATGCAGCATATAGGCCTCGACACCATTCATCAGCACGAGCGCGAACTTACACTCTATGCCATCGAACGCCTGACACAGATACCCGACATCGAGATTTATGGACTCGATGCCCTGCGCCAATCGCAGTCGTCGGGACCCATCAGCTTCAACATACGTGGTATTCACCACCTCGACCTCGGCACCCTGCTCGACCGTCTTGGCATAGCAGTGCGCACCGGCCACCATTGTGCCGAGCCACTCATGCACCGACTGGGAATTGAAGGAACGGTGCGCGCCAGCTTCGCACTCTACAACACCCGGGCCGAAATCGACGCCCTCGTGGCAGGCATTGAGCGAGTTCGTAAGATGTTCATGTAAGACGCTTGCGGCTTCATGTCTATATGCTTGATTAACAACACACAGCGAAACGCATAAAAACGACCGCGCACTCGCAGCCCCGAGACCGCGCACTCGCAGGCCCGAGACTGCGCACTCGCAAGGCCGAGAGTGCGCACTCACAAGGCCGCGACCGCGCACTCACAAATCAGTGGGTGCGCGGTCGCGTTTTTTTGATGTCGCTGCCATTGTTTCGTAAGTAGGGAAACAGGCCTTTTCATCCATGCATAAACGTAATGAAGGGATGCACCACGAGGTACATCCCTTCATCGGTTTTATCTTAGGATGGCTGTTGTTACTTTACCATAACTTTCTTGCCACCTATGATGTTGATGCCACGCTGTGGTGCAGCCAGTTGCTGACCCTGCAGGTTGTAGATATTTGCAGCCTTGCCAGCCATGTTGATGGCGTTGATGCCAGTGGTATCGAGGTCGCCACCAAGGAAGAAGAGCTGGAAGTCGTCGAAGATTACCCAGTCGCCGCTCACGCTTGTCGACTTGCGGAATCCGAGACGGAGGGTCTCACCCTTAGCTACATCGATTGTCACCTCGTTGCAGTAAGCCTCTGGGCTGAGAGCGAAGCGGCAGTAAGCACCATACATTGACGATGGATAGTAGAATGTGCCTTCGGCGGTTTCTACAGTCTCGTCGAATGGATAGCCGTGGAGCTTGATTTCAGAGATTTCCTCTGTCTCTTCTACATAGGTAGTATCGTTGAAATAGTACCAAACTGTATCTCTCTCTATGAGTTCTTCGTTTGTTACAGGGTCGCGAAGCACTTCGCCGGTTTCAGGGTCGGTGAGGAACTCGCCTTCGATTACTTGTTTTACATAGCGGCTGAATGATGGCTCAGTGAATTTGCCGTCGCAAACCGACTTCACGTAAGCAGCGCTTTCGGCTGTAGCTGTCTTGGCATAGAGTTCAGCATAGTGGCGTGCCCATGTGTCAACATCACCGTTTGCATCGGTCCAGTAGCTTGTCCAGCTTTGGTTGTCGTTGTCGGTCACGTTGCGGGCGTCGCGATAGAGTGCGCGTACCTTAATCTGATACTTACCAGCTGGCAGACCTTCGATGTCCTGATAGAAGTCGATTGAGCTTGCGTTCCAGATTTCAGCGTTGCCGCGAGCATAATCGTTGGAAGTAGCTGAGTTTCCGCTCCATCCGTTGGTTGGGCTTGAAGTGAAGTCTGGGTTCTTGAGCAGGCCTGTGATGTCGACAGGATTCTCTTCGCTTGCCGTTTTACCGCCTGCTGCAATGATAGCAGCCGTGTTGATAAGGGTGTTGAGCTCTGCGCTGTAGGCGTTGAGAGTCTCAACATCGCTATAGCCAGCCTTGAGTGCTGCTGTCTGGGCGGCGATGGTCGACTTCAAGGCATCGTTGTCGTAGGTGAGAGCCTTGTCGTAGTTGGCCAGGTAGTTCTTGTATGCATTGAATACATCGGGCACACCCTGGATGTCGGTGTAGACAGTGGTTTCAGCCAAGTCGAGGTTGGTTACGTACTCAAGACCTTGGAACAGGATTTTGAACTGATCAGATTTACCATCGTAGTTGTTGCTGAGGTCTTCGTAGTCCTTCGGGGTGTTGTAGTTACGAGTTGCATTGTTTGCAAGCTGCATGTAATCGTTGGCATCGCGAGTGAACTGCAGTGCTGTCTCGTAGTCGGATGGAGTTGGGAGTGGAAGCACGATGTTGGCGAGTATTTCGCGCACCTTGATGCTGTCGCCCATGAATCGCAGCTTGCCGATGTTCTCCTCGATTGCGTCGAGTTCTTCCTGAATCATGGCGTTGAAGTCGGGGTTCTCGCCGTAGAACAAGAGTCGGAAACCGGTGAAGTTACCCACCCAGCTTGTCTGACCACCGATGAGGAGTCGGCCGTCGGGCACTGCTATGATACCAGTCTTGTGCTCCTGCCATACGAATGATTGCCACTCGTACCAGCCGTATTGTGGTGCGTAGTAAGAGTCGGTGTGGCCTACTGGCGACTTCACTACCACTTCTTCTGAGTTTTGGGCGAAGATGTTGTGGTATGGAGGCATATTGTTGTCGTTGAATGTATTGTTACCATTACCACGTACAAGTGCCTTTACGCTGTAGTATCCGTTTGGCAGTCCGACGAGTTGCTGGCGGATTTCGAGTGAACCACCTGTTAAGCTATTGGAACCATCTGATACTCCGATGAGGTGTCCCTGCCAGAACAAGCTAAGGCCAGGTGACCATCCTACATTGTTCATCAGCTTATACCATTGGTTGGTTACGGTCGGGTCGCCGCTGAGCACCACTTTACGTAGAACAGTCGTCGATAAGCAGTATCTCGATGTCATCCATCGTCTGCCGAAGC
>CAMVDC010000222.1 GCA_947166155.1 uncultured Prevotellaceae bacterium
ATCTCATTCCTGTGTTCCTCATTCTGCTCGGAATGAAGTTTATAGGCTCGTTCCGCATCAGGGCCATACGTACGTTCATCCTGCTCGGCATCATGCTGGCATGGGTGAGCCTCTTTCTCTCGGCACTGACGGTCGACATACCTGCTTTGGGCGATACATTCTACTTCCTTGGCGGATATAGCGGCATGCAGATTGTGAAGTGGCTCGACGTCATGATTGGTACTCCTGGTGTATACGGAGTGCTGGCACTTGTGGCTATATTCGTGTTGCTGTACCTCAGCAGCCGTACGATTGAGGTGATACGCAGCATGATGCGACTGGAGCGCATAAAGTCGTTGCACAATCCGCTCGAAAGCCTCATGCACCGCGGCGGCAGCGATGGTGACGAGAGCGACGATGCAGAGGACGATGATACATACAATAAAGACGAACGAGGCGACGCTCGGGATGCTGATAAATATGAAGAACCCACTCCCAAGGTCGTGGATTTCGGAACGATTGTCGATGCATCGGAGGGCACGACAGCCAATGATGTACCAGCAACCAATACCGGCACAGGCACCGACGACGGTGCTGATGAAGCCGGGGTAGGGGATGCAACGGCTGATGTGGCCGCACAGAAGACTCCCGACATCGAGATAAATGTGCCGCAAACAGAGCCTGCACAGAAACCAGCCACCGACGACGTGGCGATAGGCTTCGATGCTGTAGTGGCGCGCAACACGGCTCCTGCCACCGGAAGCCTGCAGCGAGGCGATATCAACACGCCTTACGACCCGAAGAAAGACCTGGAGTTCTATAAATACCCACCGTTGTCGTTGCTGGAAAAGAGCGAAGACTCGAACCCGCGCATCGACATGGATGAGCAAAACGCCAACAAGGAACGCATCATACAGGTGCTTCACAGCTTCGGTTTTGAAATAAGCAGCATCAAGGCAACCATAGGTCCTACCATCACTCTCTACGAAATCACGCCGGCCGAAGGTATGCGAATATCGAAGATACGTACGCTCGAAGACGATATCGCCCTGAGCCTTGCAGCCGAGGGTATACGTATCATTGCCCCGATTCCGGGCAAGGGAACCATCGGTATCGAGGTGCCAAACAAGAAAAAGTGCATAGTGTCGATGGAGAGCATCCTCAACTCGAAGACCTATCAGGAGTCGAAGATGGAACTCCCCTGCGCACTTGGTAAGACAATCACAAACGAGGTATTCATGATTGACCTCGCTAAGGCGCCACACTTGCTCGTGGCTGGTGCTACGGGTCAAGGTAAGTCGGTGGGTCTTAACGCCATCATCACCTCGCTCATCTACAAGAAACACCCGTCGGAACTGAAGTTCGTGATGGTCGACCCGAAGAAAGTAGAGTTCAGCATTTATGTGCCAATCGAGAACTATTTCCTTGCAAAACTCGAGGAAGAGGAGGAACCCATCATCACCGACGTACAGAAGGTGGTGAAGACCCTCAACTCGCTTTGCAAGCTGATGGACACCCGCTACGACTTGCTGAAGCAGGCAGGTGTGCGCAACATAAAGGAATATAACGAGGCCTTCAAGGCTCGCAAGCTCAACCCCCTGCAGGGACACGACTTCATGCCATACTATGTGGTGGTAATCGATGAGTTTGGCGACCTCATCATGACAGCGGGAAAAGAAATCGAACTACCTATCTGTCGTATTGCCCAGTTGGCTCGTGCGGTGGGTATTCACATGATAATCGCCACCCAGCGACCGACGGCGCAAATCGTGACAGGTACCATCAAGGCCAACTTCCCGGCACGTATCGCCTTCCGCGTATCGGCCACAATCGACTCGCGCGTCATCCTCGACCGCACCGGTGCCAACCAACTCATAGGCCGAGGCGATATGCTTTACCTCAACGGAGGCGACCCCACACGTGTGCAATGTGCGTTTGTCGATACGCCCGAAGTGTCGAGAATATGCAAATACATCAGCAGTCAGCAGGGATATGCACATGCTGCCTACCTGCCCGAACCCGACGTGGAAAGCGGCAGCGGTGGCGGTAGCAGCGACGGTGAAGCTATGGGACGCCTCGACCCAATGTTCGAAGAGTGTGCACGCCTCATCGTCACATCGCAACAAGGCAGTACATCGATGCTGCAACGCACATTCTCAATAGGCTACAACCGTGCGGGAAAAATCATGGATCAGATGCAGAAAGCAGGCATCGTGGGCGCACAGATAGGCGCCAAACCACGCGATGTGCTGGTGCAAGACCTTAATACACTGACCAATATCATCAACAGCTATAAATGACAGAAACCAATATGAAACGACAGATGAAGAATCTTGCAATCATGATGTGTGGTTGGATGCTGGCACTCGGAGTGCAGGCACAAACAGCCACGCAGGTGCTCGACCGCGCATCCAATGCATACAAGAAGATGGCAAGCGTGTCGGCAGAGTTTGAAATCGGCATAAGTGGCGAAAAAGACAAAGGGTCGATTCTGCTGCAAGGCAATAAGTTTTGCACCAAGATGCACGACAGCTCGATATGGTTTGATGGTAAGACAATGTGGACATACGTGCACGACAACGAGGAAGTGAACGTGACCGAACCGACCGAGGCACAGGTGTCGCGCATCAATCCCTACAGCTTCATCAACATGTATAAGCGTGGATACGACGTGGCGTTTGGTGCCAATTCATCTACCTACTATGATATCGTGCTCACTGCACGCGACGGCAAGGCATCGATTCAGAAGGCCATTTTGTGGATCAAGAAGACGGATTACTCGCCAATCTACATCATGATGGGCACATCGAGAGCCGACGTGGAAATCAGCGTTATCTCATACAAAGCAGGAAAGAAACAACCCGACACGGCATTCCGATTCGACAAAAAGAAGTACCCGAAGGTCGATGTAGTCGATCTCAGATAATCTCATCGACTTGCGTCACATGTCTTTCGGCCCTGCGACATCGGCCTTTCGGCCCTGCGACATCAGCCTTTCGGCCCTGCGACACCGGCCTTTCGGCCCTGCGACATCAGTCTTTCGGCCCT
>CAMVDC010000223.1 GCA_947166155.1 uncultured Prevotellaceae bacterium
AGAGGGGGGCTAGGTTCCTTTTGGGCATCACGGGCATGATGTTCACCGACCGCTTCCAAACCATCAGCTCCATCAAGGGCGGCAACTACAAAGACTTCGCTCGTGCCGACATGACAGACCACTTCGGAGGCTCATCCATCGGCACACCTGCTACGAGCCTGCTGGGCGGATTCGGTGGTGGCGCACCTCCGCAGGGCGAATATCTCTATCAGCGCAACGGCATGGCTACCATCAACACAATCAATAAGTTGGACACTGTCACTACGTTTAAGGTGAATGCCGACTACAGCTACCACCGCGCCTCGCACTACACCGGTCAGACCTCAACCTACATGTCGGCCGACGGGCGTTACATCACGGTGAGCGAATCGACCTCGCCTCTCGCCAAGGTTCACATGCCCAAACTCTCGGTCAACTACCAGAAGAATGCCGACCGCGTGTATCTCAGCGATGAGTTTGCACTGAAGGGAGCGTTCGAGCAGAACGAGGGCGACATCTATGCTGATGGAAAATACATAGAACAGCGGCGCAAGGCAACTTCTTTCGAGATAGCGAACAGCTTCTATTGGTCCGACCGCACGCCCCGCGGCACACTGCGCTACGTCAGTTCGCCTGTTTCCTTCAAGCGTACGCCGTCGCTCCATCTCACATTTGGTAAAGACGGAATCATCTACGGCCAGTCGGCACAGTCGTCAACACTCACGATGAACGTCCATTCGTCGGTCTCAATCCCCATCGGCAAGACCTTACGCCTACGTGTGCCGGTAGCGTTCGATGCCATATACGACGACCTGGATGTGGGGGAAACCATTCACGGATGGTCGTTCACTCCCTCACTCAATCCAGGCTTCGAAATCTATTCGCGCAACCGTCGGTTCTACCTCAGCAGCGGCATCGGGGCCGCACTGAAGGGACTGTATTTCAATAAGATGAACTACACCAAACCGGTGCTCAACCCCTCGGCCGACATGAGCTACACCTTCTCGGCCAACAGCAAGCTGTCGCTCTACACAGCATACAGCACGCAGGTGGGCGACATGCTCTCGTTGCTCACACAGCCGCTCCAGGTGGATTACCGCACGGTGCGCACCTCGTCGGGCATCATAGGCGAGAGCAACACATGGCGCACATCGGCCGACTGGAAGTGGCAACTGCCCATGCGCTATTTCACACTCAGGCTTGCAGCCGCTCATATCATGCGCCAGCACAACACGCTCAACTCGCAAAGCATCGACGGTATCGACCAGAGCATCACAGCCTTGCAGCGCGACACCCGCTCACATTCTACCGATTTCGGCATCTCATCGACCAAGAACATCCCATCGCTCTATGCCAAGTTCGGCATCAGCGGCTCCTACTCGTTTGGCGACAGCGAGCAAGCGGTAAACGAAAAGATTATCAAGGTACGCTCCAACAGCTACAACATTCAAGGCAACGCATCCATCACACCCATACCGTGGCTGGAACTGCGCTACGACATGCGCTACGGATGGTCGCGCTCCCGCCACTCCGACGAGAGCAACACAACCACCTCGCTCACCCACAGCGGTGCCGTTCATATCTTCCCCATCGAATCGCTCGACATCTCGATGAACTACGATCACATTCGCCGCCAAGTCAGCATCGATACCCACAAACACATGTCGCTCTTCAACGCCTCGGCACAATACAAGCTGCGTCGCGTCGTCCTCCGCCTCGAACTCGACAACCTCATGAACCAACGCACCTACGCCTACACCCTCTTCGACGGCATCAATACCTACAGCTACACCTACGGCCTCTGCGGCCGCACCATCATGATGCGAGCCACATTCAAACTATGACACGTACAAAAACCTGACAGTCAGGCATCAAAACCAAGTAATTTTTTGTTCGGATAAAGCCCTGCAGGCATCCGGCCCTGCTGCGTCGCGACGATGCAGCGGGGCTTTCATCTACCGCATAACCATAATTCCACAATAAATATTATCCTGCGAGTACGCACAAATTTCCCTGCGAGTACGCACAAATTTTCCTGCGCGTATATAGAAATTCTTTAATTTGCGACGCAAATTCATTAATTTTCCACCGAAAATTAATAAAACTACGTCGCAAATTTAATAATTTACGTCGCAAATTAAAGAATTACCGCGCACTCGCAACCTTTTTACTCCGCACTCTCAGCAAAATTACACCGCACTCGCAGCAAAACATTTCCACATATAAAATCCCGTCTGTCACACGTCATCAAACAAAAAGGGCAGAACCTCAAAAGATTCTGCCCTGAAAAAATAAATATTTACTTCTGTGTCGTTTTATTTCAGTATCTCCTTTATCTTAGCCGATGCCTGGTCGTAAGCCTTCTCCCAGTTAGTGTCGAGCGAGAACGGAGTATAAGTCTGCTTGTCGTTCACATACACCAGCGTCGTTTCCTTGTCCTGATCGCCAAACAACGGATTCTGCAGCGAAGCATCGCGATAGCATGCAATCACAGCCAGGCGCTTCTCGGTCGAGATGGCACGAGCCTTGATGATGTTAGTTTCGAAATCAGTGATAAACGAAGCCATGTTCACTGCCTGCGAGTCGTAGAAATAAGCATTCTTCTCCTCCTTACGCTTCGTCACCTGATTCGATATATAGTTCAAAGCAGTAATCTTGAATTGATTCACCTGAATCTGCTGATCGTTTGCAGCTGCGTCATTAACAACTGCCACCGCATTGTCAAACACCTTCTTGTAGAGGCTCTGAGCCTGAAGGCTTCCGAGTGCCAATACCGACACAAGGACAGTCATAATTATTTTCTTCATACTTGTCATATTTATCTGTTTCCGCTGCAAAGTTAGCAAAGTTTTTGCAAACAACCCACATTATTACCTATATAAATGCCCCTCACCTCCCATATTTAATATCTCTTAACTCTTATTTTTGCATTTACTCTTTTTCATCTCCATCTCCATCCATGCGCCCATCTCTTCCTTTCTCCCTTCCTTCCCCGCGTTCGTTTGTGCGGCGAGGTTCGGCCTCGCCGTCCCGCGTCGTTCCC
>CAMVDC010000224.1 GCA_947166155.1 uncultured Prevotellaceae bacterium
TTATTCTTTCAATTATGAACCTAAGATTTTTCTTTTTTGGCTGTTCACTTTTCACTATCATGGCAATGGGGGCTCAGACGGTGAGCTCGCCTAACGGGAAGCTGACAGCTACGCTTACCGATAGTCCTCAGCTCATGCTTAGCATCAGCGACGAGGGCAAGAGTGTGGTGAAGAGTGTGAAGATGGACCTCGTCATCAGTCAAGGCAAAAAGACTGTGCATGTGGGCGAGGCATCAATAGCTGGCAAGCCGGCGGTGAAGAGTGTGAGCGAGGACATCACTGCCCCACTCTATCGTCAGGCTCAGTTCCATGTGGCATACAATCAGGCCACGGTGCGCCTTAGCTGCGGCGTGAATGTCGAGCTGCGCGCATTCGACGAAGGTATTGCCTACCGATATGTCACTACTGGTTTCAAAGGCGATTACATCATAGAGAACGAGCAGGCCGACTTCACATTCGACGACGATTACGTCAGCTACCTGCCACTCACTACCAATCCGCGCAAGCCCGAAGCCATGGCTTTCCAGGCCACCTACGCCAAGGCACCCATCACACGCCAGTCGTCGCTCCTGGCATTCCTACCTGTCACTATCGACGAATCGGTGCGCAAGGTGACTATCATGGAGAGCGACCTCGAGGCATATCCGGGCATGTTCCTCCATGCCGAGGGCTTAAACCTCAAGGCTTCGTTTGCCAAATATCCGAAGACCACCGACCACTATCAATGGCGCGACCAGCTCTATGTCACATCGACCGAGAACTACATAGCCCGATGCACAGGCAACCGCACATTCCCGTGGCGCATCATGGCAGTGGCTCACGACGATACCGAGATGCCGGTCAACAACATGGTGTATGCACTTGCAACTCCAAACCGCATTGGCGACTACTCATGGGTGAAGCCCGGACGTGTGGCATGGGACTGGTGGAACGACTGGAGCATCAGCGGTGTGGATTTCGTTTCGGGTATCAACAACGACACCTACAAGTATTATATCGACTTTGCATCGAAGTACGGACTTGAGTACATCATCCTCGACGAGGGCTGGTATAAGCCATCATCGGGCGATTTGCTCACCACCATACCCGAGATTGACCTCCCGATGCTCACACAGTACGCCCGTCAGAAGAATGTACGACTCATCCTGTGGTGTGTGTTCAACTGCCTCGACCGCAACATCGAGGCCATCTGCAAGAAGTATTCCGATATGGGCATAGCAGGCTTCAAGGTCGACTTCCTCGACCGCAACGACCAGACAGGTGTTGAGATGATATATCGCATTGCCGACGTGTGTGCCCGCTATCACATGATGCTCGACTACCACGGCATATATGCACCCACAGGCATCAACCGCACCTACCCTAACATCGTGAACTTCGAGGCTGTGTTTGGCATGGAAGAGGCCAAATGGACCAAGAACGGCGAGCAAGACATGCCGCTCTACGATGTTACATTCCCTTACATTCGTATGCAAAGCGGATATGTAGACTTCACTCCAGGCGGTTTCCGCAATGCCACGGCAAAAGACTTCCAGCCGGTGAACAACAATCCCATGACCATGGGAACACGCTGTCACCAGATGGCGCACTATGTGGTACACGAGTCGCCGCTCACCATGTTTGCCGACAACCCAACCATCTACATGAAGGAAGACGAATGCACACGCTTCCTTGCCTCCCTGCCATCGCGCTACACGTCGATGAAGATACTGCAAGGCAAAATGGGTGAGTATATCGTCACCCTGCGCACCGACGAGTATGGCAACTACTACGTGGCAGGCGAGACCTCGTGGCAGGCTCGCGACATCAGTCTGCCGCTCTCGTTCCTGCCTGCCGGCGCACACACAGCCAATATCATGGTCGATGGAGTGAATGCCGACCATGTAGCTACCGACTATAAGGCCAAGACCCAGCAAGTCACATCGTCCACCACACTCGACATCCACATGGCATCGGGCGGCGGATTCGTGATAGCTATTGAGAAGTAAACGAGGGGATACCATCACTATTTCAAAGTGATGAGAAAAAAAAGTGCACGGGGACGTTGGTTTGCGTCTCCGTGTGCTGTTATAAAAGAGTCCTATGCACTCTCCTATCGTTTATTCATATATTTCGATGAGATACATCACAAACTGCGGGTCGCCGAAGTTGCGAGTACCTGCATCATGTTGGTATATCTGGAAGATTTGAGCCATGTCGGCATTTCGATGCCGTTGTTTGGCTTGATATAATCCATCGTCCCCTGCTTTTAATAGCCAATTCCCTTTATCCACTTTTCCACCTTCTTCTTCTCTGTACGCACCTCGTGACCATATATGCTGAAGCCTTTCTGAACGCTGGCACCGGGGAATGCCTTCTTCACATCCTCCACGCAGTTGGCAAGGCTCGAGCCTTCGTGGGTGGTGAATGGTATCACGGTCTTACCCTTCAGGTCGTCCTTATGCTTCTTGAAGAAGGTGAACATCACCTGCGGATATGTACCCCACCATACGGGACCACCTATGAACACTGTGTCGTACTCCGACAAGTCCACGTCGCCTTCATATTCAGGCAGTTCGCCTTTGCGTGCCTCTTCCTTTGCCAGATTGATGAGCGGTGTGTATGCCATGCCGTCGTACTTGTGGGTTACAATCTCGAACTGAGCGGCCCCCGTCAGTTCAGTGATATAGTCGGCCACACTCTTCGTGTTGCCCACCTCTATGTTTCCTACTGCGTAGTTGTCTCCTGCATGTGAGAAGAACACTACCAACATTTTTCCGTCTTTATTCATAATCGTTTCCTGTTTTGCGCCACCGCTGCAAGCTGTCGATAACAGCAATGCCATGGTAGCAGTGATGATACTTTTGATGTTCATAATCGTTTTTTTCCATTATTATAAGTTTCACGCTGCAAAGTTACGACGTTTTTCCGTCACATCGCTTTCACAATTTGCGCCATGATTTTCACTTTTTACGCAAATCGAGCTTTTATATATAAAATAATGTGTAATTTTGCAGCCATGAAGGTAGATTTCCGATATTC
>CAMVDC010000225.1 GCA_947166155.1 uncultured Prevotellaceae bacterium
ATGATGACTTGGTCGAAGTCGTCGCCGCCGAGGTGCGTGTTACCGTTGGTTGAGAGCACTTCGAATACTCCGCCTCCGAATTCGAGTATTGAGATATCGAATGTACCGCCACCGAGGTCGAACACTGCTATCTTCATGTCTTTGTTGGCTTTGTCGATGCCGTAGGCCAGTGCTGCTGCCGTTGGCTCGTTGACGATTCGCTTGACGTCGAGTCCGGCTATTTGTCCGGCTTCTTTTGTGGCTTGGCGTTGTGAGTCGCTGAAGTATGCAGGCACGGTGATGACTGCTTCTTTTACTTCTTGTCCGAGGTAGTCTTCGGCGGTCTTCTTCATCTTCTGCAGAATCATGGCCGAGATTTCCTGTGGTGTATAGAGACGTCCGTCGATATCGACGCGCGGTGTGTTGTTGTCGCCTTTCTTTACTGCGTATGGTACGCGTGCGATTTCCTGTGACACTTGGTCGGTACGTTTCGGGTTGGTGATGGCCTGACGTTTTGCGGGGTCGCCCACTTTGCGTTCGCCTCCGTCAACAAATCCTACGATTGAAGGTGTTGTGCGTTTGCCTTCACTGTTTGCGATGACAACTGGTTCGTTGCCTTCGAATACGGATACACATGAGTTTGTGGTTCCGAGGTCAATTCCAATAATTTTTCCCATAGTTGTATTGTTTTTTTTGTTTGTTATTCTTGTTTGTTTTTGGTTTGTGACGGCTTGTTTGTGGCAGTCCGTCGGCATTGTTACTGCAAACAGTGTGCCACTTGCTGTTTTTGCTTGCAATCGTGTCAGACGTGGAGTTTTTTTGGCGGGAAGCCTGCCACATTGACAAGTTCCGGTGTTTTTTCTTATGCCAAAGCATGCCAATTTGGTTTTTTATTCTTATCTTTGCGGCATGAAACGGATGTTACATATCATGTGTGTGGTGGCGGCATTGCTTGTATGGATGCCTGGCATGCCCCGAGTATTGGCTCAGGCCGATGGTGCCGACTATTTGCTTATGGTCGACGTGTCGGGCAACGGGCGCAATATCTATATCGAGGACATACAGCAAGCCATCGACACCTTTTATATATCTGCCATACGTCACGCGCGCCTGCGTACCCTGAATTTTGCGAAGACGGTGGTGGATGTAGGCAGCGACGTTCCTGCCGACTTCTACGACTACTGCGACCTGGGACTTATGTTGCGTTCGCTCGGCCAGTGTATCGGCCGCTGTGAAGGCAAGTATGTGCGTGCCGTCGTGGTGTCGGACTTCCATCATTCCGACTCGGTCAACGGCAACACCGTCATGCCCGCCGACTCGCTGACCGATGTGGCCAAGACCTTCAGCACGGCTTGTGCCGACAAGGATGTTGAGGTGACCCTCATGGTCATACCGCCTTCCACTCGCTATGCCGGCTATTCGCTCGAGGCCGTGGAGCGGCTGATCGGTGCCGACCGCTGCGAGGTATTCCCCGTTGCCTCGGCTGCCGAGGCTCGCGACTACCTGCTCAGCATGGTCGACGACCTCAACCACCTGCGTGGCATCACCGACGGGCCGCCTGCCAAGGGGTCGGCAGCTGCCACCCTTACGGCCGTAGTCGCAATGGTCGGCGGAGTGGCTGCATTATGCCTCAGCGACCGCATCCGACGTCGCAAAAATCCAGCATAGAAACACATCACTGAAAGCATACATTCCACCCCCGCTACAGATACCTGTGGAGGGGGTGAAAAATGAGTGCGCACTCGCGGCCTTGTGAGTGCGCACTCGCGGGCCTGTGAGTGCGCACTCGCAGGCCTGCGAGTGGGCACTCACAAACGCACGAATCGGCGGGTGCATATTTTTGTGTTTCGCCCCACCCTTTTTTTACAGTATCGCCGATAAACCATAAATCCTGCATCGTTTCGTGCGATTTTCGTGGTTTTTGTTTGGCAGAATGGCTAAAATTCTGTAATTTTGCCGTAGTAAACTGCAACACAATACGTCAAACATAATAAAACATCATAATACACAAAATTTATGGAACGCGCAACATTTTCAATTTCGGCAGTTGTCGGCGAAGGCTGGGAACTTGCCAAGAAGCACGGCCTCATGCTCGCCGTCATCGTATTTGCATTCTACATGGTCATGAACCTGATATCGGCACCATTCAGCATGCCGTCGCAGGAGGTAATGGACAAATACACGAATGCCATTCAGCACCAAGACTTTGAAGGAGCCATGCAAGCCCTCAACGGCGTGACCACCGGTGTCGGCTACTACATCGCATCGGTGCTCGAGTCGATTATCTCAATCGTATTCTTTGCCGGATTTGTCCGCACATGCATCCTGCTGGCCAACCACAGCATGGACAAGCTGTCGTTCGACGGATTCAAGATGCCGGTCATGACCTACCTCAAGGTGTTCGGCCTCAGCATCATCGTGGGCTTCATCGTCTTAATCGGTACCTGCCTCTGCATCCTGCCAGGCATCTGGCTTGGAGTCAGGCTGTCGATGTCGGAATACTATCTGCTCGACCATCCCGAGGCCGGAATCGGCGAATCGATGAAAGCCAGCTGGGAAATAACCAAAGGCAACTTCTGGAACCTCGTCGGGCTGTGCATCACTAACATCTTCCTCGTCCTGCTGGGATTCTGCGTATGCTGTGTAGGAGCTCTATTTGCAGTTCCTTGGACTTACTTCAACGACGTCTCAGCATACAATACACTGGTTGCCAACTACATACCCGAAGCACAGTATGAAACCGTTTAAGACCGTAACACGCCTGTGCATGGGCCTTGCCGCACTGGCATGCATGGCCACATCGTGCAACGGGCAGAACAAAAGCGACGAACCCGAGGTGGTGCTCGAAACCACCTTGGGCGAAATCCGTGTACGCCTCTACAACGACACACCGCTCCACCGCGACCGCTTCCTGCAAAACGTGCGCAACGGTCTCTACGACGGCAAGACCTGGCACCGCATCATACGCAACTTCATGATTCAGACAGGCGAACAGCCTGCACGGATAGATGCCAACGGCGACACCCTAC
>CAMVDC010000226.1 GCA_947166155.1 uncultured Prevotellaceae bacterium
TACTTAACACTCTGTGTATAAATCGGTTAAGTGTAATTATTTGCCATTATATTGCTCTTTTTGCCTCCACGCGCTGCATATTCCCACTCTGCCTCGGTGGGCATACGGTACCTCTTGCCCGTGATGGAGTCCAGCTTGCTAATGAAGGTTTGGCATTCATTCCAGGAAACACTTTCCATGGGCAGTCGCTTGCCTTTCCAGCATGCTTGGTTGCTTCCCATCACTGTTTCCCATTCTTCTTGAGTCACTTCGTGTTTGCAGATGTAGAACGACGACAGGGTGACTTGGTGGGCAGGTTTCTCATCATCTTCTGTATCAATGCCTTGTTCAACAGTAGCTCCCATAGTAAATGTTCCACCCTCCACATACACCATATCTTTATACATTCTTGTCAGCACATCATCGGCTTCTGCAATCTCCTCCTTCGGTGCCGGTTCTGGCTCTTTGTCTTGATTCATAATTACCGCAGCAATCACGATGCCTGCCACGGCAACTATGCCTGCTGCAACCCATATCCACGTGTGGCTTTTCTTGGATGGCGGCTGTGGTGTTGATGTTGGTGTTGATGTTGTTGATAATGCTTGTGCTGGTTGTGACTTTGATGCTGGTGCGGGTTCTGCTTCTGCTATTATTTCTTCCACCTTGGCTTCCACCTCGGTCTTTTCGTCGGCAGCATGGCTTGTGGTGCCATCTATCAGTTTCATCACCTCGTCCATGCTTTGCGGGCGGTCCAGTCGTCGCGATTGCATGCAGCATTGCACCACTTGCCACAAGTCTTCGGACGCATGGTCAGGGCGTGGCGGCAGACCGTCGTTGTGCACATCGCTGGCATGTGGCGGTGTTTTGCCTGTGAGCATCTTGTAGAGTGTGGCACCGAGGGCGTAGATATCGATGGTGGCAGGCATTGTGCCGTCTTGCTTGTAGTTGGCTTGCTCTATGGGTGCGTATCCGGGTGTTCCGAGTCCGATGGTGGTGCTCGATTCGGGTTCCCCGTCGGATGTGTATTGTTTCGAGAGTCCGAAGTCGATGATGAATATATGGTTCTGGCGCTTGCTGCGCATTATGTTCTTCGGCTTGAGGTCGAGATGCAGCATGCCCTGCTGGTGCATATACGAGAGGGCAGAACACAGGTCGTGCATCACTGTGCGCACTTCGTCGTCATCGAGGTGTCCGCATTGTTTTATGTGGTCGTCGAGGCTCTCACCGTCGATATACTCCATGGCATAGTAGGTGGTGTTGTTTTCGTCGAACACTTCGAGCACCTTCACTATGTTGGGATGGTTGAGGTGTCCCAGGTTCTCGGCTTCGCGACGGAACTTGCGTCGGTAATCCACCACCAATGCACTGTTGCTGCCCACCACGCTACTGCCATCTTCGCCGCGCGAGTTGAGGTCGCTCATGAAGAATTCCTTGATGGCCACGTTGACGCTTACGTGCATCGATCCCAGCTGTCCCGTCATTTCCACTTCGGTCGTAGCCAGATACGTGATGCCGAACGATCCTTGTCCCAGCACACGTTCTATCCTGTATTTACCACCTTGCAGGGTGGTGCCTGGTTGTAGTTGCATGGTTTTTAATGAATAATTAATAGCGGATGGACTCTCTCTGTCCTTCGGACATCTCCCCCTTAATGGGGAGCACCATCCGGATGGTAAAACCTCCTCCCCTTGGGGGAGGCTGGGATGTTTTTTTCAATTTTCCATTTAATGGACATTCCATCATCACTTCTGCCTGCAAATTTACACAATAATATGTAAATATACAAACATAAAGGACAGAAAAATGTGTTGCGTGGGCATAAAGACGTTGTTTTGGAATAAAATAGAAGGAATTTAATAGTTAAGACCCTCTCCCCTTTGGGGAGAAAGTAGATGAGGAAGGGATGCACGCTTTAGATAATTGACAATTAACCATGCGGATGCCTCTCTGTGCCCTTCAGCAAATGCACCGCATTTCTCACGACGCGACCTTAAATTACTTTATATCTTCGCGTTCAAATTCAGAATCAGAAGCAAGTGGAACTCCCGAAACTTCAATCAATAACTATTGTGGTGAATGAATTCATCGTACTCACACCAAAAAAATTAAAATGTTGAAAAACTGCTGTCACTGCTGTCATTGCTGTCATACTCACTGATTGTCAAATGTTTAATTTGATAAAATGAGTGACAGCAAGGTGACAGCAGTGACAACAAACGGCGAAAAACGGGCGTTTTTATGCTCTGTTTTAGTTTTTTTAACAGTTGTCGTGCTATTATACCCTGTTTTTATTTGCATTTTTGAAAAATATTTTGTATCTTTGTAGTCGAAATGATAAGGTGATATAACAGAATATAAAACAATATAATTACCATGATTATGAATGAATTAGACATTGATTACAGCAAGATGCCGCAGACCTATGCGGTGTGTTGGGCCGATGGTTGTCCCAAGGCCGACACTTGTCTGCGAAAGAAGTGTGCCTCGCATCTGCCGGCAAAGCAGTTGTATGTGCCGAGCGTGAACTTAGGAGCCGTGGATTATGCCGCGGGCGAGTGTACGGAATACCGCTCTGCCCAGCCTGAGAGGAACGCTTACGGCATGCGACACGTGTACGACTCGGTGCCCAAAAACCTCTACTCGCAACTACACAACCGCATCATGACGCGCATAGGCAAGCGCATGTACTACTATTGCTATCACGAGGAGCGCCCCATCACCCCCGCAATGCAGCGGGTGTTCGATCAGGAGTTCCAGGCGGCAGGGATGGCGGTGCCCGTAGTGTTCGACCGCTATGTCGATGAAATCAACTGGTGACGCGTGGCTGCGACCATATCTGCGCAACCCATTCCCGCTACTGGGAATGGCGTTCCCGCTGGTGGGAATGGCGTTCACACTGATGGGAATAACCTCCCTCTTATCCCCCCAAAGGGGGGAGGACAGACCCTCTGTAGTTTAACGATTTTAGTTGACTACTTGTGGTCTTACTCACGATAAGGGTTG
>CAMVDC010000227.1 GCA_947166155.1 uncultured Prevotellaceae bacterium
GTACCAACACGTCCTACTATGTCGCAATATATTGAGGAAGAAGGTGCTGGCGACCAAGACTTTACAGGCTATGTGTCGTGGCTGAGGGATCAAGGCTACTACAATGTGTCGCCTATATCAGGTATCTTCAAGTCGTTCCACGACGCCCCAGGTGGCGGAAAGGAAGAGTTGCAGGAGGTGCAATGGAGCCTCGGACTTGAATATGCCTACGACAACAAGTTCTTCTTGCGAGCCGGATACCACTACGAGCATCCCAACAAGGGAAACCGCAAATACTACACCTTGGGAGCAGGATTCAAGATGAACATCTTCCAGGTAGATGCCGGTTACATCATTTCGGCAGCACAGAGCAACCCTCTCGACCAAACACTACGTATATCCCTCTCGTTCGATATGGACGGAATCGGCGACATACTTGGCAGGAAGAGGAGGTAGGACCAGGCAATTGAAGGGAAAGACCCTCTCTGCCCTTTGGACATCTCCCCCTTTATGGGGAGAATGGCCATCCGGATGGAAATGGTAAATAGTAAATTCAACAAGCCTTCCGGATGGAAATAGTAAATCGTAAATCACAAGCCTTCCGGATGGAAATAGTAAATTGTAAATAGTAAATCGTAAATCAACAAGATGTTTCGTACAGGTTTTGGTTTTGATGTCCACCAGTTGGTTCCCGGCCGCGAACTCTGGCTGGGCGGCATAAAGATAGAACACACGCTCGGGCTACTCGGCCATAGCGATGCCGACGTACTCATACACGCCATCTGCGATGCACTGCTCGGAGCAGCCAACATGCGCGACATAGGCTACCACTTCCCCCCAACTCCAGGCAACGAATACGAAAATATCGACTCCAAGATACTCCTGCGCCGCACCATCGAACTCATCGCCACCAAAGGCTATCAAGTCGGCAATATCGACTCGACCATCTGTGCCGAGCGCCCCAAAATCAACCCACACATACCACAGATGCAAGCCGTGCTGGCCGAGTGTATGGGAGTTGATGTCGATGCCGTGTCGATAAAAGCCACAACCACCGAGCACCTCGGATTCACCGGACGCGAAGAAGGCATCAGCGCATACGCCACAGTCTTGATATACAAACCATGAACATCGACAGCGACACACTCGATTACATGCTGCGCATCTTCGTAGCAGCCATCCTTGGCGGAGCCATCGGCCTCGAACGCGAATATCGCGACAAAGCCGCCGGGTTCCGCACCCTGTTTCTTGTGTCGATGGGTTCAGCACTCTTCATGGTGATTTCGGCACACGGATTTGGCGACAGCCTCGTCTCGCCCGAACACCGCCTCGACGTGTCGCGCATAGCAGCACAGGTGGTGAGCGGCATCGGATTCATCGGAGCCGGAGCCATCATGCTGCAGAAAAACACCGTACGCGGACTCACCACAGCAGCCAGTATATGGGTCACGGCCGCCATCGGACTTGGATGCGGAGCCGGCATGTATGCCATTTCCGTCGTCTCCACACTACTCGTATTGGCAGCCCTCGAAGCCTTCAACTACTTCCTCCGACTCCTCGACCGACGTCGCGATGCAAAGAAAAAAGAAGAAGCCGACAGCAACAAATAAAACAGCAGATATTTGTTCTATACAAGTTCCACTCCGTTGGAACAATTTCCCCCGATTCATAAAAGAAAACACGCGATTGTTTCATAGTCAACATCCGCGTGTTTCATCTTCAACATCCGCGTGTTTCACAGGCACCGGTATTGCACCTTTCTGCGAGTGCGCACTTTCGAGCCCGAGAGTGCGCACTCGCGGGCCTGTGAGTGCGCAGTCTCGGCCCCGCGAGTGCGCACTCATTTTTTGCCCTGCCCACAGGTGGTTTCAAGCGTATATGAAGAAATTATCGCCCGCCTCATTTAATTTTGTAAAAACAGGTAGCCTTTAATTGCAGGAAAAGTCGTAACTTTGCACCAGCTATTCATATAATAGAGGAACTGAGGACTTGATGATCTGAAGTTACATCCGCAATTAATTATTCATAAAAATATAAAGTCATGAACAAGAAACTCATTTGGATGCTCGCCGCCATCATTGTAATCACATGCGGCGCAATAACTGTGACAACAGCATGTAGTGAAGCTAATGCCCAGGAGGATGACCCCAACGCTCAGCAAGTACAGTCAATCGAACTGCTGCGCACCAGCCAAAGTTGGGACGGCGTTGAACTGCCCGACTACCTCGAGGGACGTCCTGAACTGGTAGCCGTGAAGTATGTGTTCCCTGCAGGCCAGAAACTTGGATGGCACCACCATCCAGTGATGAACTACGGCATATTGGTGCAAGGCGAACTGACTATCATCGGACAGGACGGACAAGAGAAGGTTGTACACGAAGGTGAAGCTGTTGTCGAGATGGTGAACACTATACACCATGGCGAGAACCGAGGCGATAAACCCGTAATTCTCTACATGTTCTACCTCTCACAGAAAGACCTCCCTCTGGCTGTGCAGCACCCCGAAATACCGCTTGAGTAAGACATCCCCTCTTCTCAGAATCTCACGCGAAAGGCACAAAAGGAAAAGCCCGAAGACAAAGGGGGAAAGACACCAAGTTCTTAATAAAAAAGGAGACAACGACGAAGTTTGTCTCCTTTTTTTCTTGCGATTATCGTCTGGTGGGCGTATTGTCTAATGCCTCCTGTTGCTTTTCCAATTCGAGTTCTATTGGCAGGGCCAGTGGTATTACGTCCTTCTCCACCTCTTTTGTCATTTCGTCTATAATTGTTTTCAGCGCCGTGGGCCTGTAGCGTGTGGCTTCGAGAATCACAGGAGCTAATGATGTGGTTATGCGATAGGTATCACACTAACTTATTAATTATTCATTAAAAAAAATTCCTTCCACGTCACTTTTTGACTTCTTAATTCGTTATATATATGAGCGAGCTCAAAAGAGAACGATAAAAACATTGTATAACAGATAAAATGTAGAAAGTATGAAATTTGGAGAAACG
>CAMVDC010000228.1 GCA_947166155.1 uncultured Prevotellaceae bacterium
CATGAAGTACACAACACTGACGCGAGCCGAGATGCAGGTGATGAGCATCTTGTGGGAGAGTGGTCGCATGTGCGATGTCCACGATGTGGTGGCAAAATATGATGAGCCGCGACCTGCATACACCACAGTCGCCACGTTTTTGAAGATACTTACCACCAAAGGTTTCGTGGGCTTCAAGAAAGGAAGCGGCAAGCAACATCTGTATTTCCCCCTCATCTCGAAGGCTGAATACACAGCGCGCGTGATGAACGACGTGAAAGACAACTTGTTTGATGGCAGTGCTTCGTCGCTCGTGAGCTTCTTCGTTGAAAAAGAAAAACTGAGCAACGAGGAGATTGAAGAACTGATAAGGATGATGATGAATGTAAGTAATAACCGATAATTCTGTGACAATGGGACAACTGACACTCTATGCCGTGAAGTCGGCCATATGCCTGGCGATGCTCTATCTGCCATACATGCTGTTGATGAAGCGCGACACGTTTCATCATCTCAATCGTATGCTGCTAATCTTCATTGCAGTGGCATCGATGGCCATTCCGCTCATCAACATATCGCTCTTCGACTTCAGTCAAGTCACACGTCTGTTTGCTGACCCCGAGCGCGCCATCGTGGAAGTAGGCTTGCCGATGGCGGTGACCGATGCACCAATCGTGAACGATGATGCAGCAGTTGCATCTACTTCAGCCACGGGAATGTCGTGGGTAGCGTGGTTGGTATATATTTATATAATAGGTGTGGCTGTGTGCCTGATTGTTCGCATCATTGGCATCATCCGCCTCTACCGCTACATCCACCGCGGAGTGTTATGGACCGACCGCATCGACGGCATCAATATCTACTGCCATTCAGGCGATGGGGGAGCCATGAGTTGGATGAACATGATAGTGATATCGGAATCCGACTACACCTCAAACCCTATAATGATGCACCACGAACGTGCACACATCCACCTCCATCACTCGTGGGACCTCCTGTTGCTCGTGCCCGTCGAGGCATTGCAGTGGTTCAATCCATGTGTGTGGATGCTCGAAACATCGTTGCGCGAGGTGCATGAATACGAAGCCGATGCGGCAGTTCTTAGTCGCGGAGTGAAGCCATGCGACTATCAGGCACTCTTGATAAAGAAGGCAATAAGTTTGAACTCATATACTTTTGCGAATGGTTTTAATCAGCATTTACTAAAAAAACGATTCATTATGATGATGAAAAAACAATCAAATGTGTGGAGCCGTACCAAGGTGTTGTACTTGCTCCCCGTAGCCGCTGTGGCTATTGCTGCAACAGCTACACCAAAACTGATGGACGGCACGACGCTTGCAGGCGTAGGTGCTGAATCATCCGACTCGCTCCAGATGCTTGTCGACCGACTGCCAGGCATGACCACCGATGCCGATGGAAACCTCATGATTGAGGGTAAGAAGGTTGAACGCATCAGTATCAACGACAGCAAGGTGTACGACGACGATACGAAAGTATACTCCCGCGATGGCCGCAAGGTGACTTACATCCTCGACGGACAGCGTGTGACCAAAGCTGTGTATGAAGCTGCCGACAAAGAGAACGAAGTAGTGACACAAATCACCGAACTCGGAGTCAACATCACCGTATATAATGCACACACGAAGCGCGTGGTACAAACTACTGACGACGAAGAACAAGCGGCGACCGACGACGAAGTGGTGCAGGTGTGTGAGGTGATGCCAGAATTCCCTGGTGGCCAAAAAGCACTGTTAGATTATATGGCTCAAAACATTCATTACCCAAAGTTTGCACAGAAGTTGGGAGTGCAGGGACTCGTCTTGATTTCGTTCGTAGTTGATAAAGAAGGACAAATCAGTAAAACCGAAGTGATAAAGCATCTCCAATCTGCCAATTCCCGATTTGCAAAGGACCAGACGACAGCCGATGTGGCTCCACAGGCACAGGGCGAAGAAGGTATTGACATAGAGGAGCAGGTAGCACTGGCATGTGCCACTATGGAAGAAGAAGCCATGCGAGTGATAAACGACATGCCACGGTGGAAACCCGGTACACACCACGGCAAACCCGTGAACGTGAGATACACCATTCCCATCAGCTTCCGATTGAAGTGAGAAGAACTTCGAGCCGCTGACTATATTGATAGTATAGTGGATTAACCCATGTTGAAAAGGTGACGAGGATATCATCAAGTGATGGTATCCTCGTCTTTTTATAGTTGTTATGTGTTAATCAGTTGGGGCTGAATGTGGTTGTCCCGCTGCCGCTAGTGATGTTGCTACCCGTCCAGAACATTGGGGTAGGGGTGGCTGTGGCCGATGATCGGAAGCTTTGTGAGGTGCCGCTCGTCGGTGCAGTTGTGCCGTAGTAGATAGTGTGGGTGGTGCTTGAGGTGAATGCCGAGCTTGCATATACGTTGAGCGAACTGCTGACGGTGCATGGCATGAGGAACGTGAATATGTTTTTGCCACCAGCGACTACGCTGTAGTAGCGTCCTGCGGTGTAGCTCACACTGCCGCTCCACACTTTGTAGTGTGTGCTGCCCGATGCAAGGTTGGTACTGCTGCCGCCCTGGCTGCCTCCGCCTGCGACTACGTATCCGCCTGTTATCTTGACGTACGACATGTTGTCGCAGTCGAGGCCCATCTCGGCGCCGCCTTTCTGACTGAAGGTGATGACAGAGCCGTCTGTCACGGTCACTGCTCCGGCGCGCCCATAGTTGGAGTCGATGGCGTCGTTGCCGGTAGAGTAGCAGATGACGTGTGCACCCGTGAAGTTGATTTGTCCGGCTGCGTTGATGCAGTCGTCGTAGACTTTCATGAAGAGGTTGCCGCCTGCGAAGTTCATCGACGTGGTGCTCGATGTCTTGCTCTCGATGCCTTCAGCTCCGTTGCTTGCAGTCGATACGTAGATGTTGCCGCCATATTGGTAGTAGCTTCCCTCGCATTTCATGGCTTTGGCACTGCTGCCGCTCGAGCTCTCC
>CAMVDC010000229.1 GCA_947166155.1 uncultured Prevotellaceae bacterium
ATTAATAATTTATAATGAATAGCGGATGGCCTATTCCCCTCCTTCGGAGGGGTTAGGGGAGGTTAATATCTCCTTTATCTTCTCCACCTCTTCAGCCGGAATTGGCAGTGGTTCGCCCACATGGTCCTTGGGGTCGTAGAGCATGGCGGTGCATACGCAGTACTGACGTCCGGTTCGTTCGAGCACGTCGCAGTTCACGCAGCAAGGTTTCTCTGGTGTGCCACATCCTGCCCAGAAGGCATCGTCGTCGGTGAGTTGGTTGAATGTCACTGGCACGTATCCCAGTTCGGTGTTGATGCGCATCACCGCATACTGGCTGGTGAGTCCGAAGAGTTTTGCATCGGGCCATCTGAGGCGGCTCAGTGTGAAAGCCATCTGCTTGATGCGTTTGGCCAACTGGTGTTTGCGGTATTTCTCTACTACGATGAGTCCCGAGTTGGCCACATATTCCTTGTGTCCCCAGCTTTCGATATAGCAGAAACCTGCGAACTCATCGTCGGCAGTCAGTGCGATGACTGCCTTTTTCTCCCTCATCTTCGATGTGAGGTATTCGTGTGTACGGGTAGCGATTCCGCTGCCGCGTTTCTTTGCAGAATCGTTGATGGTGGCAAGTATCTCGTCTACATACTTCTCGTATGAGGCGTCGGCCACAACAATCCTAAATCCGTCTTCGTATTCCACGTTGTTATAAGCAGTTTTTGTTAGTGTCGGTTTATATACAGTGTTTATATCCTACACCTTATTATATATTATAGATTCTATACTATATATTCATCTTGTGTAGGATGCCATTCACTACATGTTTTTGATTATTTCTTCGAGTTTCATCTTTGTCACATCGCGTTCGTAGGTCTCTTCGAGTGCTATGATGATTGTGTCGTCGCCTGCCACGGTGCCGATTATTTCAGGCACGTTGGCGTTGTCGATATCGTATGCCACGCTGCTGGCATATCCCGGGCGTGTGCGGATGACTGCCAGGTTGCCGCTGAAGTGTATCGACTTCACTCCGCTGTGTGTCAGCATCTCCTGCACCGGTGTGTGTTCCTTCACACGTCGATACATGGTGTTGTTGGGCAACACGTAGAGCGGCTTGCCTGTGATGGAGGCTGCTTTGGCCACTTTCAGTTGTTTCAGGTCGCGCGAGAGGGTTGCTTGGGTTATAACGATGTTTTCCTTGGCAAGTTCTTGCAGCAACTCATCCTGGCTCGATATCTCTTTGCTCGAGATGATGAGCCTGATGATTTCTAATCGTGCTAATTTCTTCTTCATTGCGTGTATATTTATTCGTTAGGTGCTGCAAATTTACAACATTTTTTGCATATCACAATGCATTTATGCAAAAAAGTGAACGAATACCACGAGATTTCTCCTCTTATCCCCAGGTTTGCAACCCAACCGCGCCACAGATACCTGTAGAGGGGGATGAAAATGAGTGCGCACTCACAGGCCTGAGACTGCGCACTCACAAGCCCGAGAGTGCGCACTCTCGGGCTCGCGACTGCGCACTCTCGGGCGCATCGGTCGACACTCTACGACTAATGCATCAAAAAATGTGTATTTTTCTTTGCATAAGCAATGTGGCGTATGCATATTATTTCGTATATTTGCAGCCGAAAACTTATAATGACAGGTGAACTTATGACAATCAACAAGAAAGTACTGAAGTTCAGCGCCGTGGCATTGGGCATCATCTTTGTGCTGCTGGTTGCGGTGGTGGCTTATCTCTACGTGACGTTCAACAACAACATGGAGCGGGCGGGTCTGATTGAGGATTGGGACGACAGTTGTGGCTTGGTGGTGAACGACATAAGCTATGGCGAGAATCCGCTCAACACGTTCGACTTGTTCATTCCCGCCAACGTGGCGTGTACCGACTCGGCGGCACTCATGCTGTTCATACATGGCGGTTCGTGGATGGGTGGCAAGAAGGAGGACGAGCATTACGCTTGTCGCCGATATGCCAAGCGTGGAGTGCTGACTGCCAGTATGAACTACTCGCTGCTGGGTCATGCCGACTCTCCAGAGGCTTCAATCCCCGCGATGCTTGACGAGATAGGGCAGTGTATCGAGCGCGCCAAGAGTATGGCAGCCGAACATGGCATCAACCTCACTCAGGCATCGCTCAGCGGTACATCGGCAGGCGGACACCTGGCACTGCTCTTTGCCATGCGATGCGGTGGGCAATCGGCACTGCCAATCAAGTTTGTGGCCGAGAAAGTAGGCCCAGTGGATTTAGACATATTGTTCCCTGCCGACTCTACCGAGTTTATGACCTCGATACAAACATCTGACGAAGCAAAACGCAGGGAAATCAGCAGCTTGTTCTTCTCGCTTACCGGCAAACACTTCGATGCCGACGATGTGACATGGCAGTTGCGCGACTCTGCTTTTGCAAGTGCATCGCCCATCACCTGGGTCGACAGTTGCAATATTCCGGTGTTGGGAGCCTATGGTGGCAAAGACTTTTTGGTAAATACCGGACATCCCAAGGCATTGGAGCATGCATTGGACGGACGGGGCACACCACACCGCATCATCATGTACCCCAATTCGGGACACATGTTGGCCGACGACCCCGACTGCCGCGACTCGCTGCAGGCAGCCATCGAGGAATGGATGATGCTCTATTTCGGATTGTAAGTCAGTGGATTATTCATCCCAGCAGTCGATGTCGGCCTCGATGTCGGGCATCTGGCTGCGGTGGAATGTGGGCTCTTTTATTCCCTGACGCTTCTGGCGGCGATAGTCGTCGAGCAGTCGGAAAGCATAGCGCCCCAGTGCCATGATGGCAATGAGGTTGCAAGCAGTGAGCAAGGCCATACATAAGTCGCCTATGTTCCACACCAACTGCAGGCTCATCAATGCTCCGAACATAATCACCACTCCGCCAGACAGCAGCCGGTATATGGTCATGACCGTTCGGCTCTGTGTCA
>CAMVDC010000230.1 GCA_947166155.1 uncultured Prevotellaceae bacterium
TAGATGATGAATGGTTCGGCTGCTGAGCTGTAGATAAGCACCATGCCTTCAGCCTCATTGCCGCGTGTGGGGTCACAAATCACTGCATCGTCGGGTTCGCCGTAGGTCTTGATTATTTCGTCGAGTGTCATAATAATAAGAAGTTAAAGGGAGTTAAAGGGAAGTTAAAAAGGAGTTAAAGGGACTATTCATTACCCAAAGCATCCGCTATCCATTATTCATTACCCAAAGCATCCGCTATTCATTATATATTATATATTACAAAAATGTCCCCTCGTGGCGGTGAGCCATGACAGAGGGGACATAGTGTGTGTTGATGATTACTTGTTGAGAGCAAGTGCTACGTTTACTGCGCAAGCAACGGTGCAACCTACCATTGGGTTGTTTCCGATTCCGAGGAATCCCATCATCTCAACGTGTGCAGGAACAGATGATGAACCAGCGAACTGTGCATCAGAGTGCATACGTCCGAGTGTGTCGGTCATACCGTATGATGCAGGTCCTGCTGCCATGTTGTCTGGGTGGAGTGTACGTCCTGTACCACCGCCCGATGCAACGCTGAAGTATGGTTTGCCAGCGAGTACGCGCTCTTTCTTGTATGTACCTGCAACTGGGTGCTGGAAGCGTGTTGGGTTGGTAGAGTTACCGGTGATGCTGACATCTACGTCTTCCATCCACATGATTGCAACACCTTCGCGAACGTCGTCGGCTCCGTAGCAGTTTACTTTTGCACGTGGTCCGTCGCTGTATGGGGTGCGCTTCACTACTTCCACCTTGCCGGTGTAGTAGTCGAACTTTGTCTGTACGTATGTGAAACCGTTGATGCGGCTGATAATCATGGCAGCATCCTTGCCGAGTCCGTTGAGGATTACTCGCAGTGGGTTCTTACGTACTTTGTTTGCCATCTCTGCAATCTTGATTGCTCCTTCGGCAGCAGCGAAGCTCTCGTGTCCGGCCAGGAATGCGAAACACTGTGTTTCTTCGCGCAGCAGACGTGCAGCGAGGTTTCCGTGTCCGAGTCCCACCTTGCGGTCGTCGGCTACTGAACCAGGTATGCAGAACGACTGCAGGCCGATACCGATTGCCTCGGCAGCGTCGGCTGCATTCTTGCAACCTTTCTTTATTGCGATTGCGCAACCACAAACGTATGCCCACTTAGCGTTCTCGAAGCATATCATCTGTGTTTCCTCGCATGTCTTGTAGGGGTCGAGACCTGCTTTCTCGCAGATTTCGTTTGCTTCTTCGATCGAAGCGATGCCGTTCTCGTTCAATGCAGCAAGTATCTGCTTGATACGACGGTCTTGTGATTCGAATTTGACTTCTCTTATCATCTTTATTTTAATTTACGATTTACAAATTTACTATTTACGATTTATTTCTCGATTTTGTGATTTAACGATTTCACGATAATTGTTCAATAATAGAATTGTACATCAATCGTAAATCGTAAATCGTCAAATCGTAAATCATTCTTTACGTGGGTCGATTGATTTCACTGCGCCTTGTTCTGGCTTTGTACGTCCGTATGTGCCGGTCACGCTCTTGAGTGCTTCGTCGGCTGGCACGCCTTTCTTCACTGCATCCATGAACTTGCCCATGTGTACGAATTCGTATCCGCATACCTGATTGTCGCTGTCGAGATACATCTTTGTGATGTAACCTTCGGTCAGTTGCAGGTAGCGAGTACCCTTGGCCTTGGTGCCATAGAGTGTACCACATTGTGAAATGAGTCCCTTACCGAGGTCTTCGAGGCCGGCACCGATAACGAGTCCACCTTCAGAGAAGGCTGACTGTGTGCGTCCGTAAACGATTTGGAGGAAGAGCTCGCGCATTGCGGTGTTGATTGCGTCGCAAACGAGGTCGGTGTTGAGGGCTTCAAGGATTGTCTTGCCAGGAAGGATTTCTGATGCCATTGCTGCAGAGTGGGTCATACCCGAGCAACCGATTGTTTCAACCAAGCATTCTTCGATTATTCCGTCCTTCACGTTAAGACTCAGTTTGCAGCAGCCCTGCTGGGGTGCACACCAACCGATGCCATGGGTCATGCCCGAAATGTCTTTAATTTCTTTGGCTTGAATCCACTTTCCTTCTTCTGGAATTGGGGCTGGTCCGTGATTAGGGCCTTTAGCCACGCAGCACATTTCTTGTACTTCTTTTGAATAAACCATAGTTCTTTCTTACTTTGATGATAGTTAGTATGAATAGTTATTACCTATTTAGTATTTCTGTGCAAAGGTACGAAAAAAAAATAATACAGAGTCTATTTCTTGCTATTTATTTTGTTTGCCTTCGGAAAAAAGACTATGAACACTCATACAACTGTATGTGCAGTATCTTCCAATCGCACAATGCAATGTGCACATGGCGACCTTGGTGGTCGTGGTTGCCGTTATTTACAACCTCCTTTATAACCTTTCCCATATTGTAGAGCCTTTCCCTTTTGTACAACCTCCCCCTTTTGTCATATCGACTCCGACGCAGGAGGGAGGTACATATCTTGAAGTTGCAGGGTAACTTACTTGTTTTGTAAAGTGCAAAAGCACTTTTAAGATCCTCTCCTTCACTTCGTTTCGTCGGGATGACAATATGGGTGGGTTGTGCTTCATATTGAGGTTGCGTGTATATACGTGATTGGTTGCGTGTATATACGTGATTGGTTGCGTGTATATACGTGAGTGGTTACGCGTATATACGTGGGTGTGCGCGCGTATATATATAAAGGTATGTGTCGATATTGATAAAGGTCTTCGCCTGCGGTGTTTCATGCCTTCGCCATTGGGCTCTCAGTTCTGCGCCTTCGGACTCTCAGTTCTGTGCCTTCTGTCTTATTTTAAATAAGGTTGACACCCAAAGTTCAAGAATCATGGTGAAACAAC
>CAMVDC010000231.1 GCA_947166155.1 uncultured Prevotellaceae bacterium
GGTGTAAACTGTCAGTCCGTGCGGTGTAAACTGTCAGTCCGTGCGGTGTAAACTGTCAGTCCGTGCGGTGTAAACTGACAGTCCGTGCGGTGTAAACTGTCAGTCCGAACGGTGTGATAATAAAGAAAAGACGGATGGGGATGCCCATCCGTCTTTTGGTTTTATGCTTCAGATTATGCTCATTCAATGAGTTCGAAGTGCTGGTAGTCCTTGTGGGTTGTCCAGTCGCCTCCCCACTCAAAGCCCGCCTGCTTGAAAAGGCGCAGGCAGAGGTCGTTCTCGTCGATTTTGTAGGGGAAATCCCATGTGCGGTCGCAATATTTCTCGGCTGTAGCCGGCTGAATGAAAAGGGTGCCGTCGGCGCGTGCTTTGTAGTAAGGATTATAGAGGGTGTTGATATCGATTGCAAGTCCGCGTGCATGTTTCGACAACTTGGTCGAACCGGCAATGGTTCTGAAGCAGAAGCACGACGAGTTGTTGTCGCGCATCTGTGTCTCGTCGTCGGCATCATACACATCGGGCAGCAACATACGCTGAATAGGGTATTTGGCATCGAACAGCTGACGCATGATTCGTGCCACGCGGTCGGCAATGGCCTTGTTGCAAATCATCTCGCCCACATGCATCTGGTTGTCGTAGTCCCAGTGCAAGGCTCGTATGTGGCGCAGGTCGTCGCGACCGATATATGGATTATCCTTGTAGGTCTTGCCCTGCATACGCTCCCATACACGGTCGGGTATTGGTTCGGCAGCAAAGCACTTGTCGATGCCTCCGAATGCCTCAACTTCTTTGTCGCTAACTATACGTCCAGCCTGCCACTCGTCGAGCACTCGTGTGTCGGCCGTGAACACGAAGTCGGTCTTCTCCACCCCGTTGCCATAGATGGTGCGGAAGTCGTCGCGCATCGAGATGACGTGATAGCCGGCTTCGCGCCACTGGGTGGCAAGTGTCAGAGCCTTGTCGCGGTTGGCATGATCGCGCACGTCGTCGTCGGCTATGAGCATGAATGCAGCCGAGCGGTATCGTGGGTTGCTCAGGCAGTAGTTGTGCATGGCTGCGTCGCCGCCGCTGTTGCCGAACGAGAGTACCGGCACCTTGCCTATCTCCTGACTTATCTGCAACACCTTGTTGGTCTTGAGGTTCTTGATGATGAGCTCGTCGGTGCGTATGAGGTCTTCCTCCTTGCCCATGGTGTAGTTCACTCCGG
The DNA here is from genome assembly GCA_947166155.1 of uncultured Prevotellaceae bacterium. Taxonomy (GTDB): domain Bacteria; phylum Bacteroidota; class Bacteroidia; order Bacteroidales; family Bacteroidaceae; genus Colivivens. The sequence goes on from CAMVDC010000231.1 coordinate 1,208, forward strand.
CTTCGGTGCCCTGGCTGGTTGACATCATCTTCACGTCCATACCAATCACGCGGTTGGGTTCGATACCGATGGCATCGACCAGTGCGCGGCAGATGAAGCGGTCGGAACCCGACACGACATAATATGTGAATCCGTTTGCCTTCAGATAGTCGAACACTTGCAGCATCGGTTTGTAGAAACTCTGGCCGTAGGTCATGCCGCTGAATCCGTTGGCCGTGTGAGCTGCATACGCCTTCACGTAGGCGTCAAACTCGGCTATGGTCATGCCGGCATAGGCCTTGGCAGCTGCCTGTGCATGTTTCACGTCGAAATGTGATGGCAGTGCCTTGCCATACCTCACGAAGTCGCGAATCTCCTGTGCCGTCTCCTTCACATCGTCGGGGGCGATGTCGCGATACGACTCGTCGTCGAGCACACGATACTCCAGCAGGTTGTACTCGAAATACGTAGGATAGAGTTCGCCAACGAATGTGCCGTCCATATCGAATGTCGCGATGCGGTCTTCGGTCTTGATGTAGTTGGCCGATGCAGGATTTGTCACATCCTCCACATATTCCTTCAATGCACTCAGGGCTTCACACGAGTTCCACAGTGTGAAATAATCGTTTGCAGGCGGAGTCACAGCATGGTCGTCGCTTCCACAGCTGCTCACCACCCCCACAAACGACACGATAATTGGGATTAAAAGTCTTTTTACAATCATTTTATTTACTATTTAATTATTTGTCTATTTCACCTCTCCCCCGCCTCCCCCAAGGGGAGGAGCCTTTTCCATCCGGATGGACTCTCCCACCTGAAAGGGGGAGTACCCGCAGGGGGAGGGGGTCTCCTCCCCGGATGGCACTCCCTCCCCATAAAGGGGGAGGGCTGGGGAGAGGGTCTGTCCCCCTCCTTGGGAGGGGTTAGGGGAGGTTTATTCCCTTACGAAGCAGGCTACGAGTCCGTAGGTGATGGTTGGCCGTATCCATATTTCCGTGAGCAGATAGTCGGTGTATTCGTTTATCGGCTCCAGATAGATGTCGTAGTTGTAGAGAGCGGCAATGAGCATGTCGATGATGCAGATGGCCCACAGGTTGCGCTTGGTGTAGCTCTTCCAGTCCTTGCGGGCATAGAAGTAGGTAAGCATACAAAGCAGCAAGACCGACAACGTGAGACATGCCAGGTGTAGGGCATAGTTGGCCAATGGCGGTGCGAAGAGGATGTCGCGCAGCAAGACCGTCATGCCGACAGCCACCGAACACCAGTAGTTGAACCTCCGGCTGTCCAGTCCGCCCCCGAAGAAGTACGTCCATATCATCACCAGGCAGGCGATGTAACACATGTTGAGTACCAGTTCGGGCCATGCTTCGCGCAGTCCGAAATGACCTACGGCATATAGCATCACGCCGACCGACACCGTACCGCCCAAGGCCGTTACGGCAATGTCGAAAATCTTGCTCCCTTTCTTGAATCTTGTCTGCATAAAACCTGTTGTCTTTCGTTTAGAAGTAACCTCTCCCCCGCCTCCCCGAAGGGGAGGAGCCTTTTCCATCCGGATGGTATCCCCCTCCCCATAAAGGGGGAGG
>CAMVDC010000232.1 GCA_947166155.1 uncultured Prevotellaceae bacterium
TGACAGTCCGAACCGCATGGACTGACAGTCCGAACCGCATGGACTGACAGTCCGAGCCGCATGGACCGACAGTCCGAACCGCATGGACTGACAGTCCGAGCCGCATGGACTAAATGATGTGGATATCGGAAGCAGGCAGAAAGCATATAGAAAACGAATGACGAAAATACAGAAAACAATGGCTACAGCTATACACAACACGTTTCATATACCTGCAACGGCCGACCGCTATGTGGAGTATGCATCGGTCGAGGAGCTGCAAGACATCCTGCCCACGCTGCAAGGCAAGCCTTTCATGCACATAGGGGGCGGAAGCAACCTGCTCTTCACCCGACACTACGAAGGGACCATCATCCACAGCCGCATACTCGGGGTGGAGACCGTGGAGGAAGATGCCGACACGATACAACTGCGGGTGGGTAGCGGCGAAGTGTGGGACGACTTCGTTGCCCACTGCGTGGCTAACGGATGGCATGGAGCAGAAAACCTCTCGCTCATTCCGGGCGAGGTGGGGGCCAGCGCCGTGCAAAACATAGGGGCCTACGGAGTTGAGGTCAAAGACCTAATCTACGAGGTGGAATGTATCGACCTCGTGAACGGCGAATGGCGCGTGTTCAACAACTCGCAGTGCAACTACGGCTACCGCAGCAGCATATTCAAGCACGAACTGAAAGGCCGCTATGCCGTGGTGTATGTCGATTATCGCCTTTCGAAACACTTCCAGCCAAAGCTCGAATACGGCAACCTGGCCGCTCATCTGGCCGATAAAGACGTAACACCCGAGGCCGTGCGACAGGCAATCATCGACATACGTCGCTCGAAACTGCCCGACCCCGAGCAGCAAGGCAATGCAGGGTCGTTCTTCATGAACCCCGTGGTGAGTCAGGAAAAGTATGAGGAAATACGCCGCGAATACCCCGACGTGCCACACTACGACACCCCGGGAGGCGTGAAGATACCGGCAGGATGGCTCATCGAGCAGTGCGGATGGAAGGGCAAGGCACTGGGACGCGCGGCCGTACACGACCGTCAGGCACTCGTGCTCGTCAACCTCGGAGGCGCATCGGGAGCCGAAATACTGCACCTGTGCCACACCATACAGTCGGAAGTAAGCCGCCAGTTCGGCATAGATATCAACCCCGAAGTCAACGTGATATGAAACTGACAATACTTGGAAGCGGAACGAGCGGCGGTGTGCCACAGATTGCATGCCAGTGCTCCACATGCCTGAGTCGCGACCCACGCGACCACCGCCTGCGCACATCTGCACTGGTGCAACACGAAGGCACCAGCCTGCTCATCGACTGCGGCCCCGACTTCCGCGAACAGATGATAGCGCTGCCCGAATTTCCACACATCGACGGCATATTCATCACCCACGAACACTTCGACCACGTGGGCGGAATCGACGACATACGCCCCGGTGTGCTCTTCGGCGACATTACAATACATGCTGAAGACCTCGTGGCACAACACCTCATGCAACGCATCCCATACTGTTTCACCCCGCCCGAACGACGCTATCCGGGCGTTCCTGCCATCACGCTTGCACACATCGAGCCCCATGTGCCAGTAACAATCGGTTCGCTCACCGTCACACCCATACGCGTGATGCACGGCAAACTACCCATCGTGGGTTTCCACATCGAGCCGGCAACCGACGGCCCACACGCGACGAACACCAATCATAGCGTCCGCACCCTCACCTACATCACCGACATGAAATCGATGCCCGACACAGAATGGGAATACATAAAGGGCACCGACACACTTGTTGTCAATGCCCTTCACTACAGGTTTCATCCCACTCACCAGACGGTCGACGATGCAATCGCATTCTCGCGGAGGCTGAATCCACGGCAGACGTTTTTCGTACACATGAGCCACTTCGTCCTGCCACATGCTGAGGCCGAGGCTCAACTGCCCGCCGGATTCCACTTTGCCTATGATGGCATGGTGGTGGAGGTGTAGCTCACTTTATATTTCCCCTTATCTTTGTCAGATACTCCTGCATGTGGTCCTCATCCTTGTCTTCGATGATTTGGATGAGTTCCTTCATTTCGTCGCGAATCTTCGACACCTGGTCCTTGGTGTAGGGGTTGAAGAGTATTTCGCGCAGCAGCGTGTCGTCTTCGCTCAACACCCCTTTCGCAATCTGCATGTGTCGCTTGAAGGTGGTGCCAGGTGCATCCTGATGCTTCATCACGGCAGCGAAAGCGAAGGTGGAGATAAACGGAATGGATAGCGAATAGGCCACGGTGCGGTCGTGCTCGTCGAATGTGTATTCACATATGTGCAACCCCAGGCGTGCATAAAGCTCCTTGAAGAAGCAGCGACCCATGAAGTCGCCCTCGTTGATGATGATGGCATTCTCGTTGGCCAGTTGTCCGAGGTTGGCAAACGTGGGGCCAAACATGGGGTGGGTCGATACGTAGTGGAAGCCCGACTGCTCGTAGAACTCCTTGAATCCCGTCTTTACCGAACTTATGTCGCTCAGTATGCAATACTCTTTCGGTAAATGAGGTATCACCTCACGGAATACGTCGAGCGTGTACTTCAGTGCCACAGCGTTGATTACGAGGTCGGGACGGAAAGGGTCGATTTCGTCCATCGACGTAAATCGCTGGCAGTTGTATGTGAATCTTAGTCGCTTTGGGTCGATATCGTAAACAGCCACCTCGTGGTCGAACGATAGCAAATCGGTGAAGAATTCATGTGGAAGTGTTTTTGACTTTCATAAGTAACTGAAACACAGA
>CAMVDC010000233.1 GCA_947166155.1 uncultured Prevotellaceae bacterium
ACCACTTTCGATGAGATATCGGTTCTGTTTTTCTTCAGGTTGTTGTATGAAGTGGGGTTGTTACCTGCTGTCCATGAAGACTCGGTGAGCTCATAGTGTCCATTTATGAGTTCGGGAGTGTATTCTGGGTTTACGAACCATGGGTACTTGATAAGTGCAGTGAAGTCTTTGGCACCGTTTTCATCCACATCGCCAGTGTTGAGGTAGTCGGCACGCGCTTTCGAGAGTTCCTCAAACAGGGCATTGAACGAGTTGATGTCGTAGTTGAGGTCTTTAGCATCGTCGGTTTTAGCCTTAGCCGAGATTTCGTCGAGTTTGCTTTGGAATGCAGCTTTGCCGGGGAAGTCGGTAGATGTCATCATGTCGTTCGACATCTCGAGAAGTTCAGTAAGGCTATTGGCAAGTTGTAATGCTCTGAATGCCTGGTCGTAGAGTTGGTTGACCTTTTCGGTTGCTGCCATCACAGACTCGAGGTTGTCGGTATCGGTTTCGCCGTCGATTGTCATGAGCTGGTCGCTGATGATGCTTGCCAAGCCACCGAATCCTTGTTCCTGAATGCCGAATGTAGCTTCTTCAACCTTCAAACTTGCGTTGTAGAAGTCGTTTTGTGCCATAGCAAGCTGTGCACCTTCGTCGGCACTTCCGTTGTAGATGATGTGGAAGTCAGAGAATGCCAGCCAGTCCTGAGATATGTTGGCAGTCTTGCGGATACCGATCTTCACATATCCAGGCTCGGTGACAACGAGGTCGAAGCTGTTCTCGTAGTAACCTTGCTCAAAGTACTTGATGGCACCGACAAGACACTGTGGGCAGTAGTATGTCACTTGTTCGTCCTTGGGACCTACTGCTTGAGAGTAGTCGTTTTTCCACGATCCGTCGCTGTCGAAGTGTATGCGTTCGGTGCATTCCGACGATGCGATTGAGCGTACGAATGTAGAGTACTCGGTCTTGACTTCCGACTCAGGGTCGTCGCTGGTGAGTACAGCTGCGTATATCCATGCATTCTTCTTTGGTGTGTTGTTGAAGAATGTGAGGAAGCTGTCGTCGCATGTACCTTCACGATAGAGTGCATTGACTTCGATGGTGTACCATCCAGCAGGGAAATAAACCACTTGATAGATATCGGCAAGTGCGTCACCTGCTTTTCCATCATTGTAAAATGCCATTGCACCGAAGTTGATGTCGTCGAGCCAGTTCCATTCTGAGAGGAGTGTTCCCTGCCAGTAGTCGCCGAGAGTGCTTGGCGTGTAGTCGCCATTACCGTTTTGTGATTTCTCGCCAGAGAAGGTTCCGTTGTAGTCGCCCCAGTTGAGTTGGTCGCTCACGTCCATTCCTTCTGTCCAGCTCGATGTGTCGATGTCTTGCGCTTGGATTGCAACAGTTGCAAACAACGCCATGATTGAGGTAATCAGTTTTCTCATAAGCTGAAAAAATGGTTTTGATTAAGTTAATAATGTTGTTGTTAATAATTATGTTATTTAGTTGACCTTTGGCTCGCCTGTGTCCGATTGGTTTGTCGCCACGGTTTCTGCCAGTTTGTTTTTTTGGTTTATGTTATGGACTTACTTTATGGCTTTATGTAACACTTATATGTCACATATTTCACCGCAAAGTTACGACATTACGCGTACGCGTGCTTTCACGTATGTAACATTTATTTGCAAATATGAAACATTTTAGGTTTTAAGTTGTCGCAAGTAGCTTGTAGCAGGTGTTGGGTGTTGTCATTATATGCCTCCGCAGAGGTAGATGAAGAGCAGGGCGAGCAGCACCACAAAGATTGCGATGAGTATGTTGCCCCACATGAATTGTCGGTTTGATCGGTATAGTTTGTTGTTTCGCATAGTTGGTATTGCCTCTATTTATTAAGGATTTTGTTGTATTTGTCGGCATCGGACAGTATCTCGATTGCCTGCTTGAGGTCGGTATCGTCCTTGAGTGTTTCTTGTATTGTGCCGGCTTCGTAGAAGTATCGCTTCACGATTTCCATTGCGAGCAGCTGACGTATGTCGTGCTCGTGTCGGTCGAGTTCCTTCTCGAGGTTATGGCTGAGTTTGGCTTCGAGTGCATCGAATTCAGCCTTGGCATCGTCGTAGTATCCCTCGAATTGTGCGGTCTTCTTCAGGTCTTGCAGCCGGCGTTCGCTCAGGCGATCGTAGGTGAATTTGGATTCGAGCACCATTTGCTTGAATTGGCTGAAGTCGGCATCGGTGATGCTGAAGTCGGCTACTGATGCAGGGGCTGTGTGTGTCTGCACGTATTTTGTGCCGTAGCGTATGATAACGTCGTCGTTCGAGAGGTAGTACACGATGTTTTGCAGTGTGTCGTGGTGTACTTCCACGTCGGGGCGTATGCCTCGGCCGCTCATCACGGTTCGTCCGTTTCGTGTGTGGAATATGCTGTCGGCGGCAGCCGCGGTGTTTGTGCTGTCGGCAGCGGTTTTGCTGCGGCGTTGTTTATAGTCGATTTCCTGTATGCAGCGTCCGCTTGGTATGTAGTATTTTGCTGTGGTGAGTTTCAGGTTGGTGTTGTATGGCAGGTCGCGTATTGACTGCACGAGTCCTTTGCCGTAGGTTCGGGTGCCGATGACGACGGCTCGGTCGAGGTCTTGCAGGCTTCCTGCTACTATCTCGGATGCTGATGCCGACGAGCCGTTGACCATCACTACGAGCGGTATGATGGTGTCGACTGGTGTGTCGGTGGTCTTATACACCGAGTGTACGGTCTCCACCTTTCCGTGG
>CAMVDC010000234.1 GCA_947166155.1 uncultured Prevotellaceae bacterium
GCCGGGAGGCATAGCGCCCGTGATGGCTCGCGAGATTCCAGAGATTGAGACAGCCACACGATTCACCGTTCAGTTCTTCGACGAGAAACTGACGCTGGAGGACGGCACTCGTCACCACTTCCAAGAAGCCATGTTTGTCGATTCCTGTTTTCTCGACATCTTTGCCACACATGTCGTACAGGGCGATGCAAAGCAGATACTCTCCACCGCCGGGCAGTGTCTCATCAGCAGTCGCTTGAGCGAGAAGATAGGCGGCGATGTGATCGGACGTACATTCTGCTTCGTTTCTGCCCCTGCGAAACCGATGACCGTAGGTGGTATATTCGACGACTATCCCGAAAACTCGCGCCTCTCGCAGTGCGACATCCTCATGTCGATGCCGTCGATGGGCACCTATGCTTGGGACGGTACCGGCAACCTGGTGGGTAACGACCGCTACCGCTCGTTTGTGCGGCTGCGTCGCGATGCCGACATCAGCGTGGTGCGAGGCAAGATAGAGTCGTTGCTCCGACACATACTGCCATGGGACGACCTGAAGGAAGCAGGGTACACCAATATGGGATACGAACTCGTAGCCACAAGCGGCCAGCGGATGAAGGACACCACTGTGAGCACCACATGCATCATACTCAGCGTCGTGGCTCTCGTGATGCTCTTCACGGCAGTCATGAACTACATACTCGTCGTCATAGGCCATCTGGTAGGCAGGGCACGACAAGTGGCATTGCGAAAAGTGTTGGGAGCACCGCGGCGCGAGTTTTATGTCACTACACTGAAAGAAGCTGCTACACACCTGATTGCAGCCCTCGCTCTTACCGCACTGCTGCTATGGGTAGGTAGCGACTTGATACAAGGCATGATGGGTGTGGGCATCACCACACTCATCTCGCGCCAGACATTATCAGTGCTCATCCTCGTCTGCATCATAGTGCTGCTATGCTGCGGCATACTGCCCGGAGCCATATACTCGCGCATACCGCTTACCTACGCCTACCGCCTCTACAGCGAAAGCAAGCGCAGGTGGAAACTGTCGCTACTCGCGTTCCAGTTCCTCATTTCCACCATGCTCCTCTGCCTCCTCACCACCATCTACCGACAATACTCCTACATGCTCGCGGCCGATATGGGATACCAGTACGACCAAGTGGCATACATCTCGACCGCCACCCTGCACGGAGATTCCGTCTATTCGTTGGCACGCGAGATTGAAGGCCTGCCATGTGTCGAGACTACCGCTGCCGCATATTCACTCTTTTGCTCCCGGCAGAACGGCGACAACGTGACGCTGCCCGGCGAGCCGCACGAACTCTTCAACTGTGCCAATATGTTCTTTGCCGAAAGTGGAATCGTGGAAACCATGGGACTGCAACTCGTGGCCGGACGCGACTTCAGGCGACTCAACCACTCAGGGTGGACACAGGAGATGATTGTCGATCAACACTTCGCACGCAAGATGAAAGAAGTGGCAGGCATCGATGATATCGTAGGGCGTCAGTTCGTCAACTCATCGGGCGGCAACGAATATCCGCTCACAGTAGTAGGTGTGGTGAAGGACTTCACCATAGGTTCGGTAGTCATGCGCGACGAACGACCCATGATGATAGCCAACGGAAACGTGATGACAAACTATATCATGATAAAGCTGCAAAGCATCACACCGCAAAACATAGAAGCCGTGCAGCAACTGTGCGACCGACTCTATCCCGACTCCGAACTCAACGTAATACCATACGAGCTTGAACTCATCGGCTGCTACAACGACAGTCGGCACACCCGTGACCTCATCACCATCGGATGCTTCGCCGCACTGCTCATCACCATCGTAGGACTCATCGGATACGTGCGCGATGAAGTGCAGCGACGCACACGCGAACTCGCCATACGCAAGGTGTTGGGCGCTACCACCCGCGAACTACAGCGACTCTTCATCCGCACCATCGCACCCATCCTCCTGCCCACCGTCGTGGCAGGAGCCGCACTGGGATACTACCTCAGCACACTGCTCATGCAGCAGTTTGCCGACAAAGCACCACAGCCGCTCTACCTCTACATCCTCGACTCGCTGGCTATCATCGCCCTCATCATCAGCGTGATATCAATATACACCCACCGCGCAGCAACCAGCAATCCCGTCAACTATCTCAAAACAGAATAAGCACCAAATTGCTCGAAACAACACGGATGTTTTGCTGAGAATGAGGTAAAGATTTGTTGAACATGTAGGAAGTGTTTTGGGCTTTTGCAAGTAGCTGAAACACAGGAGGAAACACAATACTCTCAAAATTGAACGGTACAAAAAAGTGCAATAGCGAAAAATGGGAATTCGAAGAGTTTTGCAGAGCAAAACCAACCTTCAAGAGTGGGCAATATTTAACAATTTGTTGAGATTATTTAACCTTTAATTTTGAAGCCATTTTGCCTTTTGCTAAGTCTGGCTGACAATAGGAGGTCATTTTAAGGCTTTGCCGAGTGTGAACGGATTATCTAATGTTTATGTGTCGCTAGACAGGTAATCTTTGGTACAAAATGATTCAAAAAGGCAGGGAAAAGAAAGGATGAGGTAACACTTTGAGGCAAAAAGGGGATTTCTTAGGCTGCTTTTATTCTTTTCTTTGAAAAAGTTTGGCTATTCCAAATAAAAGCAGTACCTTTGCGCCAACAAATCCCACCACGCTTCTCGTCGCAAGACCAGCGGACCAGGGTGGGACGT
>CAMVDC010000235.1 GCA_947166155.1 uncultured Prevotellaceae bacterium
CGACATTCAGAACCACAATCTGACGCTCTAACCAACTGAACTACATCCACCATGTTTGCTTTTTAATGAATAATGATTAATGATTAATGAATAGCAAATGCCACCTCACTTTATCATCTCTTCATTATCAAGCACTCTTTCTTTGTTATCGAAAGCGAGTGCAAAGGTACGACTAATTTCTAAACTGACCAAGCGTTTTTCAGAAAAAGTGAGGTCGGGAGGCGAAAAAAGAGCGTAACTTCACATATTTTCATCCATAGAACTCGTGTTTGCCTGCCGACAGGGTGTTCTTCATCAGCGAACAGATGGTCATCGGCCCTACGCCACCAGGCACGGGAGTGATATACGAACAAAGTGGTGCCACGTTGTCGAAATCGACATCACCACACAGGCGGTAGCCACTCTTGCGTGTGGCATCGGGCACACGGGTAGTACCTACGTCGATTACTACAGCACCGGGCTTCACCATGTCGGCTGTCACGAAGTGTGGTTGTCCCATGGCTGCTATGATGATGTCGGCCTCACGACATTCCTCCTTCAGGTTGCGGGTGTGACTGTGACACACGGTGACGGTTGCATCGCCCGGGTTGCGCTTCTGCATCATGAGTTGCGCCATCGGCTTGCCCACGATGTTGCTGCGGCCAAGCACCACGCACTTCTTGCCCGACGTCTCGATGTTGTAGTATTTCAGTAACTGCAGTATGCCGTTGGGAGTTGCTGATATATAGCAAGGCAGACCGATTGACATGCGACCCACGTTGATGGGATGGAACCCATCGACATCCTTGCGATAGTCGATGGCCTCAATCACTTTCTGCTCCGATATATGGCGTGGCAGGGGCAGCTGCACGATGAAGCCGTCGATGTCGGGGTCGTCGTTGAGTTTCTGCACTTGCGAGAGCAGTTCTGCTTCGGTCACATCGTCTTCAAACCGTATGAGGGTCGATGTGAATCCGCATTGCTCACATGCCAGCACCTTGTTCTTCACGTATGTCTCGCTTCCGCCGTCGTGGCCCACGAGTATTGCTGCCAGGTGCGGACGCTTACCTCCACGCTTCACTATCTCAGCCACTTCGGCTGCTATCTCTTGCTTTATGGCAGTTGATACTGCCTTTCCGTCGATTATATTCATACCCATCTCTTATTCCCTCCGTCGCTTCGCTCCCCAATTGCTACGATTCCGCAATTGCCCCCAAGGGGAGAGGATTTTGTTTCTGTTGTGTAATCTCTTTTCTTTGTCCTTTGTCACCCTGTCCCCCTCCTTCATCCCCCTACGGGGGATTGAGGGGGGACAAGTTCGGATTTCCCCCTCGCGCTCCCCCAAGGGAGAGTGAGTGGTTAGGGGAGGTTCTCATCTCCTGCGCTTTGGCATGTTCCTCATCATCTTGCCCATGTTGCCGCCCGATATTGCGTGCATCATCTTGCGCATCTGCTCGAATTGCTTGGTGATGCGGTTCACTTCGTCGAGGCTGGTGCCGCTTCCTTTGGCAATGCGCTGCTTGCGACTTTGGTTGATGCAGTCGGGGTGTTCACGCTCGTATGGAGTCATCGAGCCAATCATGGCCTCCACGCTCTTGAAGGCGTTGTCGTCGATATCGAGGTCTTTTATCTGTTTGCCCAGTCCTGGTATCATCGATGCCAGGTCCTTGATGTTGCCCATGCGCTTCACCTGCTGTATCTGGCTGTAGAAGTCGTTGTAGTCGAACTTGTTTTTCTTTATCTTCTTCTCCAGTCGCTTGGCTTCCTCTTCGTCAAACTGCTGCTGGGCGCGCTCCACGAGGCTCACGATGTCGCCCATGCCGAGTATGCGGTCGGCCATGCGTGCCGGGTGGAACACATCGAGGGCTTCCATCTTCTCGCCCGTACCCACAAACTTGATAGGCTTATCTACGACGGTGCGGATTGAGAGTGCAGCACCGCCGCGTGTGTCGCCGTCGAGTTTGGTGAGGATTACGCCGTCGATTTCGAGTCGTTCATTAAAGGTCTTGGCGGTATTCACGGCGTCCTGACCTGTCATGGCATCTACCACGAGCAGTGTTTCGTCGGGGTTGCATGCAGCCTTTATCTGCTCTATCTGCAGCATGAGTTCCTCGTCGATCGACTGTCGTCCGGCCGTATCGACAATCACCGTGTCGTAGTTCTTGGCGCGTGCCTCCATGATTGCGTTCTGTGCAACCTGCACGGGGTCGGTGGCACCCAGTTCAAGATGTATCGGCACATCGACTTGTTCGGCCAATACGCGCAACTGCTCCATGGCTGCTGGACGGAAGGTATCGCAGGCAGCAAGCAGCGGACGGCGATGCATCTGCTTTTTCAGCATCAATGCCAACTTGCCGCTCATGGTGGTCTTACCGGCTCCGTTCAATCCTGCCATCAGTATCACGGCCGGACGTCCTGTGAGGTTCAGTTCTGTAGCCTTGCCGCCCATCAGTTCGGTGAGTTCGTCGTGTACAATCTTCACCATCAGCTGACTTGGCTTCACGGCTGTGAGCACATCTTGTCCCAGTGCTTTCTGCTTCACTGTGTCGGTGAAGTTCTTGGCCACTTTGTAGTTTACGTCGGCTTCGAGCAGTGCCTTACGTACGTCCTTGAGTGTCTCTGCTACATTGATTTCGGTGATTAACCTATGGTGAAACCAATACTTTTGTTGCTGTCAGCAACTCACTCATTGAAAAG